>JAJTFR010000086.1 GCA_021298455.1 Sphingomonadales bacterium
TCGAGCGCGGTCAGGCCGGGTTCGGTGACGATATAGTTTTCGAAATACAGCACACGCTCCAGCTGCTTCAGCTGCATGTCGAGCAGAAGGCCGATGCGCGAAGGCAGCGACTTCAGGAACCAGATATGCGCAACCGGCGCGGCCAGTTCGATATGGCCCATGCGTTCACGACGCACCTTGGTGACGGTAACTTCGACGCCGCATTTTTCGCAGACGACGCCCTTATACTTCATGCGCTTATACTTGCCGCACAGGCACTCATAGTCCTTTACGGGGCCGAAGATGCGCGCACAGAAAAGGCCGTCACGCTCGGGCTTGAAGGTACGATAGTTGATCGTTTCCGGCTTCTTGATTTCGCCGAAAGACCAGCTGCGGATTTTCTCCGGGCTCGCGATCCCGATCTGGATCTGGTCAAAGGTTTCCGGCTTGGCGAGCGGATTGCTGAATTTGGTAAGATCGTTCATCTTTGTGTCCTCATGGAGCCATGCGGCTCCGGTAAATCATCCAAGGGGCGGGAAAGGGGCGGCACAATGGCCGCCCGGCTTCCTTACTCCGCTGCCTCCGGCAGATCGTCGTCCTCGCTGTCGTTCATGGATTTCAGATCGACATTGAGACCCAGCGAACGCATTTCCTTGACGAGAACGTTGAAGCTCTCCGGAATGCCGGCTTCGAAGGTATCGTCGCCCTTGACGATGGCTTCGTAAACCTTGGTGCGGCCGACAACGTCGTCCGATTTCACCGTCAGCATTTCCTGCAGCGTATAGGCTGCGCCATAGGCCTGCAGTGCCCAGACCTCCATTTCCCCGAAGCGCTGGCCACCGAACTGGGCCTTACCACCCAGCGGCTGCTGGGTAACGAGGCTGTAGGGACCGATCGACCGGGCGTGGATCTTGTCGTCGACCAAGTGGTGGAGCTTGAGCATATAGATATAGCCCACGGTCACCTTGCGGTCGAACTTGTCACCGGTACGGCCGTCATACAGGTCGCTCTGGCCCGATGTATCAAGGCCGGCGCGCGACAGCATGTCGGCAACGTCGGATTCCTTCGCACCATCGAACACGGGCGTTCCCATCGGCACACCAAAGGTCAGATGCTCGGCCAACTCGACGATTTCCTCGTCCGAACGGTTCTTCACTTCGTCGGCATAGTTCGCGCCGTAAATGTCGGCCAGTCGTTCACGAACAGCCTCTGGCGGAGCGCCGGCAGCCGGATTCGGGTTGGCTGCACGCCATTCCTCAAGCGATGCCTCGATCTGCTTGCCAAGACCGCGTGCGGCCCAGCCCAGATGCGTTTCGAAAATCTGACCGACGTTCATGCGCGAAGGCACGCCCAGCGGGTTCAGAACGATATCGACCGGCGTACCATCAGCAAGGAAGGGCATATCTTCCTGCGGCAGGATGCGCGAGATGACACCCTTGTTACCGTGACGGCCTGCCATTTTGTCGCCCGGCTGCAGCTTGCGCTTCACCGCGACGAAGACCTTGACCATCTTGAGCACGCCCGGTGCGAGTTCGTCGCCCCGCTCGAGCTTTTCGCGGCGGTCTTCGAACTTTTCGACGATCAGCTTCACGGCGTCGTCATATTGCGCCTTGACCGCTTCGAGGTCGGCCTGGACCTTGTCGTCCACAACGCCGATTTTCCACCAGTCGTGGCGTTCGACTTCGGCAAGGTTGCCCTCGTCGATCGTGTCGCCCTTCTTGATGCCCTTGGGGCCAGCCGCCACGACCTGCCCGATCAGCATGTCCTTCAGGCGGTTGTAGGTCGCACGGTTGAGGATCGAGCGTTCGTCTTCACGGTCCTTCGCAAGGCGTTCGATTTCCTCGCGTTCGATTGCCATCGCACGCTCGTCCTTGTCGATGCCATGGCGGTTGAAGACGCGAACCTCGACAACCGTTCCGGGGGTCATCGGCGATTCACCCTTGGGGGTGATCTTGCCAACAAGGATGTCGCCCGGATGCACTTCGGCACCGATATAGACGATGCCCGCTTCGTCGAGGCTGCGCAGCGCTTCCTCACCGACATTGGGGATGTCGCGGGTGATATCTTCAGGCCCAAGCTTGGTATCGCGGGCCATGACTTCAAACTCCTCGATGTGGATCGAGGTAAAGACGTCGTCCTTCACGATGCGTTCGCTGATCAGGATGGAGTCTTCGTAATTGTAGCCATTCCAAGGCATGAACGCGGTAAGGCTGTTCTTGCCCAGTGCCAGTTCGCCCAGTTCGGTCGACGGGCCGTCGGCGATGATATCGCCGGCGTGAATGACCGCACCCACCTTCACCAGAGGCTTCTGGTTGATGCAGGTATTCTGGTTAGAACGCTGGAATTTCTGAAGCGTGTAGATGTCAACGCCCGACTGGCCGGGTTCAACCTCGCCAGTGACGCGGACAACGATACGCGTTGCGTCAACCTGGTCGACCACGCCCGAACGGCGCGCTGCAATCGCAGCGCCCGAATCGCGCGCCACGGTTTCTTCCATGCCGGTGCCAACCAGCGGCGCCTCTGCACGGAGCAGCGGTACAGCCTGACGCTGCATGTTCGATCCCATCAGTGCGCGGTTGGCGTCATCGTTTTCCAGGAACGGGATGAGCGAGGCAGCAACCGAAACCAGCTGTTTCGGGCTGACGTCCATCAAGGTGATCTGTTCCTTGGGCGCCATCAGGAATTCACCCGCCTGGCGTGCCGAGATCAGATCTTCGAGCAGATTGCCCTCTTCGTCGATTTCGGCGTTGGCCTGCGCGATCGTGTGCTTGGCTTCTTCCATCGCCGAAAGATACACAACCTCAGGCGTTACCTTATTACCCTCAACCTTGCGGTAGGGGGTTTCGATAAAGCCATATTTGTTCACGCGGCTGAACGAGGCAAGGCTGTTGATCAGACCGATGTTCGGGCCTTCCGGCGTTTCAATCGGGCAGATACGGCCATAGTGCGTCGGGTGGACGTCGCGGACTTCGAAGCCCGCACGTTCGCGCGTCAGACCACCGGGCCCGAGCGCCGAAACGCGGCGCTTGTGGGTGACTTCCGACAGCGGGTTGGTCTGGTCCATGAACTGCGAGAGCTGCGACGAACCGAAGAATTCGCGCACCGCGGCGACCGCAGGCTTCGCATTGATCAGGTCGTTCGGCATCACCGTCGACACATCAACCGAGCTCATGCGCTCCTTGACCGCACGCTCCATGCGCAACAGGCCAACGCGATACTGGTTTTCAAGCAATTCGCCGACCGAACGGACACGACGGTTACCAAGATTGTCGATATCGTCGATTTCGCCCTTGCCGTCCTTGAGGTTCACCAATTCCTTGACGACAGCGAGGATATCCTCGGTGCGCAGGGTGGTCAGGCTGTCATCGGCATCAAGGCCAAGGCGCATGTTGAGCTTTACGCGGCCAACCGCCGACAGGTCATAACGGTCGGGATCGAAGAACAGGCCGGCGAACAGAGCTTCGGCGGTTTCGCGGGTCGGCGGCTCGCCGGGGCGCATGACGCGATAGATCGCATCGAGGCCCATGTCGCGGTTCTCGGCCTTGTCAGCCTTCAGCGTGTTGCGCATCCAGGCGCCGGTGATGACATGATCAATATCGAGCAGTTCGAGACTGTCGATCCCGGCCTTGTCGAGCGCTTCGAGATTTTCGGCGGTGATTTCATCGCCTGCCTCGACATAGATGCGGCCAGTCTTGTCGTCGACCAGATCGAACGCCGAATAGCGGCCAAAGATTTCCTCGGTCGGGATCAGCAGATCGGTGAGGCCATCCTTGACTGCCTTGTTGGCAGCACGCGGTGTGACCTTCTGGCCAGCGGGGAATACAACTTCGCCGCTATTTGCATCGACGATGTCGAATGTCGGCTTTGACGCGCGCCATTGCTCAGCATTGAACGGAATTTTCCAGCCGCCCTTGGCGCGGGCGAAAACAACGCGGTCGTAGAAATGGTTGAGGATTTCCTCGGCATTGAGGCCGAGCGAATAGAGCAATGTCGTCACCGGCAGCTTGCGCTTACGGTCAATACGGACATTGACGATGTCCTTCGCGTCGAATTCGAAATCAAGCCACGAACCGCGATAGGGAATGACGCGCGCGGCAAAGAGATATTTGCCCGACGCATGGGTCTTGCCACGGTCATGATCGAACAGCACGCCCGGCGAACGGTGCATCTGCGATACGATCACGCGCTCGGTACCATTGATGAAGAAGGTGCCGTTTTGCGTCATGAGCGGCATTTCGCCCATGTAAACGTCCTGCTCCTTGATATCGAGAACCGAACGCGCTTCGGTTTCAGGATCAACTTCAAAGACGATCAGGCGGAGCGTGACCTTCATCTGCGCCGAATAGGTAATTCCGCGCTGGCGGCATTCCTCGACGTCATATTTCGGCTCTTCAAGCTCGTAATTGACGAAGTCGAGTTCGCAGGTGCCGGCGAAATCGCGGATCGGGAAAACACTGCGCAGGGTCTTTTCCAGACCAGACACATAGCCGATCGAGGGATCCGACCGCAGGAACTGCTCATAGCTTTCGCGCTGAACCTCGATCAGGTTCGGCATGTCGATCACTTCGTGAATGTCGCCGAAAATCTTGCGAATGCGCTTTTGGCGCGAGAGGGCGGTGGATGCGCCCAGCGATGCGGTAACCGCTGCTTTAGCCATGTGGTTTGCTCAGCCTTGTCTAGATCAAATATATGAGCGCGAAGGGCCCGACAACGAAAAGGCCGCATGGTACCACCCCGATGATTCCCGGGCTAACCAGCAGCCTTAGCGCGTCAGAAAACCAGATCTTTCAATTCGTTAGAGGCAATGCGCGTTTTGCCCCGATCCCGAAAGTTCTGGTAGATGTAGAAAGGTATACGGAAAAGTCGGCTTCCGGTCAAGCATGGCGCCGGCGCAGGTCAGCCAGAAGGAAGCTTTGCTAGCAACCGCTCCATGGCCTCCGCCGCCTTTTGGGCGGCCCGCAGCAGATTGGTGTGGAAATCATCGCTGCTTGCGCCGTCCGCATCATCGGTCACGGCCTTGATTGCCGCCCAGCGCAGCCCCAGCGCCTCTGCCGCCTGTGCGACAGCTGCGACTTCCATATCGACAAGTTGGACCCCCAGCAGCGCAGCCAACGCCTCGGCGGTTTCGGGACATTCCAGAAAGACGTCGCCGCTGGCGATCGAAGCATGCGGCAGGCCAAGACCGGGATCAGCTATTGCAGCAAAGGCCTGGTCACGGGCATCGCCCATGGGCCAATCGCCTGCGCGATAATGGACGAAGCCAGCCGATTGGCGCGCGCCATAATCATGCTGGATCGCGCGGTGGATCCAGAAACAATCCCCCGCAATCGGCGCAATCCGTCCGCAAGTACCGGTCATCGCGACAAGGATGGTATCAGCCGTAGCATAGCGGCCGACGGCAAGTGCAGCATTCACCTTGCCTAGCCCGCAGGTGATGATCTTCACATGGACCCCGTCCTGATCGACGATCCGGGCAGGCATAGCTTCACCCTCAACAATCCTTCCCTCACCAGGCCGGAAAGCATCGGCTTCTTCGGGAAGTGCGGCAAGGAGGAGGATGTGCTTGCACCCGTCCTGCAAGCGGGCGGAGATAACGGTCAATGCCCGTCAAACCCGATAAGCGCAGTCGGTTCGACCCCCGCAGCGCGCAGTTTTTCCGCGCCGCCCAATTCGGGCAGATCGACGATAAAGAGCGCCTGATCAACCACGCCGCCGGCGCGGCGGATCAGTTCGATACCGGCCAGCGCGGTGCCGCCTGTCGCAATCAGATCATCAACCAGCAATATCTTTTGCCCCGGCAACACCTGACCGGTGTGGAGTTCGATGCGGTCGCTGCCATATTCAAGCTGATAGTCGATCCCGATTTTCTCACCGGGCAGCTTGCCGGGCTTGCGCAGCATCAACTTGCCAAGGCCGAGCGCATAGGAAAGCCCGGCTGCAACAATGAATCCCCGCGCCTCGATGCCCGCAATCAGCCGTGTATCGGGCGCGACCAAGGCGGCGAGCCGGTCGATCGTCTTCTGGAAGCCCTTGCCGTCGAGCAACAATGTCGAGACATCGCGAAACAATATGCCCGGCTTTGGATAATCGGGAATGGTGCGGATGAGCGCAGCAAGATCGGCATTTTCGGTCATGGTTGCTCAATGCCGTGACCGTAAGGAAAGCGCAAAGAAAAAGGGCGGCCCCAAAGGACCGCCCTTCCCTTCTCCCCCGTCGGGGAAAAGTCGATTACTTAAGTTCGACAGTACCGCCGGCAGCGACGATCTTGCCCTTGATGTCTTCAGCTTCAGCCTTCGAAACGCCTTCCTTGATCGCCTTCGGAGCCGACTCAACAAGAGCCTTGGCTTCGGTCAGGCCGAGGGCGGTGATCGCACGGACTTCCTTGATGACAGCAATCTTGTTGCCGCCGTCGCCGGTCAGGATCACGTCAAATTCGGTCTGCTCTTCAGCAGCCGGAGCAGCAGCGGCAGCAGGAGCTGCAACAGCAACAGCAGCGGCAGCCGAAACGCCCCATGCTTCTTCGAGGGCCTTGGCAAGGTCAGCAGCTTCCAGAACGGTCAGCTTGCTCAGTTCTTCAACCAGCTTTGCGATATCAGCCATTTCAATAACACTCCAATTTCTATGCAATACTAGCCACGCGATCGCTCGCCGCGCGGTGATGTTGATTCAAAAAATTATGCGGCTTCCTTGGCAGCGTAAGCGCCAAAAACGCGAGCCAGCTTGCCAGCGGGCGCAACAACAACCTGGGCGATCTTGGTAGCCGGGGCCTGTACAAGGCCGATCAGCGTAGCGCGCAGTTCGTCGAGCGACGGCATAGAAGCCAGCGACTTGACACCTTCGACGTCCAGAACGGTTTCGCCCATCGCACCGCCGACAATTTCAAGTTTGTCGTTGGTCTTGGCAAATTCGACGGCAACCTTGGCGGCTGCTACCGGATCGGCCGATGTGGCGATCGCAGTCGGGCCGGTCAGCAAATCGCTGAGCGACACATACTGCGTGTCTGAAAGTGCGATCTTGGCAAGGCGGTTCTTGGCGACCTTGTAGCTGGCACCCGCTTCACGCATTTTCAAACGAAGGTCGGTCGACTGTGCGACGGTCAGACCCAGATTACGGGTGACCACGACAACCGCGGCTTCGTTAAAAGTTGCATTCAGCGCAGCAACCGCATCGGTCTTTTCAGAACGGTTCATGCATTACTCCAATCACAGGGTCTTCCCGAAAGAAAACCCGACACGAATAGCGAAGCGCCGCTTTTGACGGCGATCCGCAAGCTTGGTCCGTGGGGAAGGTCATGCCCGCGAAAACGCGGCAAAAGGCACCAGAGTGCCATGAATGAGTCTATCCCCGTCTAGGCTGGAAATTAAGAAGGGCATATTCCCTTCACCAACTGTCTCGGACGGTGACGTGGAGGGCGAACCCTCCGGTCGGCGCTGGCCATTAGCAGCTATCGCCCGAGAGTCAAGGCGCGAGCAGCGCCAAACCCAGCCCGACAGCTGCGCAGGCGAGCAGCGTGACGATGATTCCACGCTTCATCCAGAACAGCAGCGCAGCGGCAAGCAGCCCGATTGCGAGCGCTGAAACATTGATCGTTTCCCATATCGGCCACCAGATCCAGCCCTGGATCGCACCAACGCCCCCTTCAAGCCGGCCGACCGTTCCAAAGAGCACATGCAGCGCGAACCATAAGGACAGGTTGGCAATCACACCCACAACCGCTGCGGTGATCGCGGCAAGGCTGCCTTGCAGCCAGGCAATGTTACGCAGCCGCTCCATCAATGGAGCAAGTGCAAATATCCAGAGGAAGCAGGGGGCAAAGGTGACCCAGGTGGTCAGCCCCGCAGCCAGCAGCCCTGCAGTCCATGGACCGAAAGGTTCCGGCGTGCGAAAGCCCGCAAGAAAGCCGACAAATTGCGTGACAAGGATCAGCGGCCCGGGCGTGGTTTCGGCAAGGCCAAGGCCATCGGCCATCTCGCCCGCGCTCAGCCAGCCAAAACCCGTCACCGCTTCCTGCGCCATATAGGCAAGCACGGCATAGGCTCCGCCAAAGGTGACAATCGCAAGCTGGGCGAAAAAGGCACCGATCTTCCAAAGAAGATGATCTTGCCCCAGCGTCAGCGCGATGACGATCATCGGCGCCGCCCAGATAGCGCCCCAGAAAACAAGGGTCTTCAAGAGATGGCCAAGCCAAGCCGCACCGGTTTCACCTGCAACAGTTTGGGCGCGAAGTGATGCGCCGGCGACATTCAAGCCGACCCATGCCGGCGCTTTCCACGCCATGATCGCGCCGACAATCGCAGCGCCTGCAATCAGCAAAGGAAAGGGGATATGCAGCACGAACAGCGCGGCAAATGCAATGAAGGCCAGCCCACGTTTGGCCGGCGTGGTGAGGGCCTTGCCCGCAATCCGAAGCAGTGCCTGCACGACAATCGCCAGCACCGCAGCCTTGATCCCGAAAAACAGGCCCTGCAGCCAGTCAACGCCCATTGCCATGACGTAAAGCGCGGACAGCCCCAGCATCACAAACGCACCGGGAATGAGGAAAAGCAGCCCCGCGAGTAAACCGCCGGCAACGCCGTGCAGCCGCCAGCCTATCCAGGCGGCAAGCTGTTGCGCCTCTGGCCCTGGCAACAAATGACAGAGATTGAGTGCTTGCAGATATTCGTCTTCGCCCACCCACTGGCGGCGTTCGACGACTTCCTCATGCATCAGCGCGATCTGGCCGGCGGGCCCGCCAAAGCTGATGAAGCCAATCTTGCCGAAAAGGCGGGCGAGATCACCCAGCGAAATGTTATGCTGTGCCGTCACAAGCCAAGCTCCTATATTCCGCCGCGGCGGGTAAGGTCTTGCAACGCTTGAGCCTTGTGGCTTGACCGGGGGGTCGCGTCGCCCCGATCCGTTTCCTTTATCGCGGCGTTATTGCCGTGGCAAGATTGAGCGCGGCATTGGCCAGTTGTTCGGCCTCGCGCTTTTCCCGGGCCTGGACCACGCCATCGGCCTTTACAGCCATTTCGGTCCAGCTGTCCCGGGCGACGATATGGCGCATCCTGACATTTTCGAGGATGGCTCCATCGGCAGCGAGCTGTGCCTCCCGGGCCCGTTCGCGGTAGAATTCGGCGGTCGGCATGCTCGTTCCTTTCCTAGCGCCTGCGCGCGTTGCGGGGCCCGGGTCCAACCCCGGGCGTGCGTTCACGGAAAATGATCCGGCCCTTGCTCAGGTCATAGGGCGTCATTTCCACATGCACGCGGTCGCCCACGACGGAGCGGATGCGGAATTTCCGCATCTTCCCCGCCGTGTAAGCGATGATCCGGTGATCATTTTCCAGCATCACGCCAAAGCGTCCGTCCGGATAAATTTCGCAGGCGCTGTTCTTTGTTCAGCGTCGACATGCCAGCCGCCATCACTGCAGTGATGTGGACGAAGCTGTCATCGCCGCCGCCATCAGGAGCAATAAAGCCATAGCCTTTTTCGGTATTGAAGAATTTTACGGTGCCTACGGGCATGGGGTCGTTCCTTTCACGAAACTATTGTCCGCGCGGCAACAGCGCCGCACGGGTGAGCCAGGGTCGTGTGAGAAAAGACGTTGCGCGTGCCAGACCTGTCCATTGGACCGGGCCCGAATTACACCACAAATTTCCGTCGCGTTCGACGATAGCATTTATGCTGTAGCAGATAAGCGCCCGATTGGCAAACAGCCTTGCAGCGCTGGCCTCTCTACTCCATAAGTAGAGAATGCTATCGCAGAAAACCCGTTACACCATCCGCGCGCTGATGCACCTTGCGGACCGTTATCAGCAGGGGCTGGTTCCGCTGACGGAAATTGCGGAGGCGCAGAATATTCCCGCCAAATTCCTGACGGTGATCTTGTCGGAAATGAGCCGCGCAGGGATCGTCGTTTCGCAGCGCGGGCGCGATGGTGGCTATGAACTGGCGTTGCCGCCGGTCGATATCAGCTATGGGGACATCATCCGCCTCAGCCGCGGTTCGCTCGCGCTTGTACCCTGCGCCAGCCGCTTCGCGCACGAAAAATGCAAGAACTGCCTCGAAGAAAATGAGTGCCGACTGCGCGCGCTGATGTTGCAAGTGCGCGACGAAACCGCCGCGGTGCTCGACCGGATCACGCTTGCCGACAAGGTCGATATGGGCGTGATCGCGGCTTGAGACTCGCGTCAAAGTTGACAAAGCTGAGAGCAAGAACAGCCATCATGGCGGCGTTTCTTAAGCACGGGCACCCAGTCATAATCGGCGGGGTTGAAACCATGCGCGTCGCGCGCGTCGGGGGCTTGGCTTTTTGTCCGGCGCATCGAGTGCGGGGCGACGATAGTTTTATATCTAGTTTGCTTTACCCCCCACCCCGGCAAAGCCCCGCTTTACCGCACCCAAGGCCAAGCCATATTGTCTATCGCATGAGTTGACATAACATCGCCTGCACAAGGCCGTGATTCGGCGGGGCATTAAGGAGCAGTGGCCGTATGTTCGACTTTGTCTGGTCCATCGATTGGAACGCGCTGCTGCCTTTCATCGCGATCGGCTTTGCCGCGCAGCTGATCGATGGCGCGCTCGGCATGGCCTTTGGCGTGATCTGTTCGACCTTGCTGGTCAGCGTGATGGGGGTGCCGCCGGCGCGGGCCTCTGCGGGCGTCCATTTCGTCGAAATGTTCACCACCGGCGCATCGGGGATCAGCCATGTGCTGCACAAGAATGTCGACTGGAAACTATTTGCGCGCATCGCCATCCCCGGCGTGATTGGCGGCGGGCTTGGTGCGGTGGCGATATCCTATATCCATGCCGAAGCGGCCCGACCGGCGGTCATGCTCTATCTGACCTGCATCGGTTTCTATCTTCTCTACAAGGCGCTGACCTTTGGGCAGGAACATCGCCCCCGCGATCCGAAAGTCACGGTGCCATTAGGTCTGGTTGGCGGCTTCCTTGATGCGTCAGGCGGCGGCGGATGGGGCCCTGTGGTAACATCGAACCTGCTCATCCAGGGCAGCGACCCTCGCAAGACGATCGGCACGGTAAACACTGCCGAATTTTTCCTGACGGTTATGATCTCTGCGATCTTTGCCGCAACGCTCGGCTTTGAAGCTTTCACCATGGTGACCGGCGGGTTGCTGCTGGGCGGATTGATGGCAGCACCGCTTGGCGCCTGGGTTGCAAAGCGGATCCAGCCCCGCAAGCTGCTCTTTGCAGTCAGCATCGTGTTGATCGCCACCAGCCTGTTCAGCCTTTACAAGGCACTGAGCTGATCATGCCAGCGCGCGCTTGCAATTGAGCGCGCGATAGGCTTTCTCCCGGCGCGGGGGAAAGATCATGCCATTGGCCTATACCGGATATGACTGGGCGGTGCTCGCGCTCTATGTCGGCTTGCTCGCGCTCGCCGCCTGGTGGTCGACGCGCAACCCGGCAAAAGCCGACGATTATTTCCTTGCCGGCCACCATGCCCCAGCCTGGCTGGTTGCTGTTTCAGCGCTATCTACAATGCAATCGGCGGCGACCTTTCTGGGCGCGCCAGACAACAGCTTTCGCGGCAATTGGAGCTATTTGGCGAGCAATTTTGCCGCCATCATTGCCGCCGTCTTTGTCGCGCGGCTGCTAATCCCGCGCTATTATGCCCTAGGCGTCACCACCGTCTACGAATTGCTGGAGACCCGCTTTGACGCGACTGCAAGGCGCGCAGCGGCCGGCATGTATCTGGTCGGCCGCATCCTTGCCAGCGGAGCACGGCTTTATCTGGCGGCCATTGCCGTATCGATGATCATCTTTCTGGATGTAGAGCCGCAGCACATCATGATTGCCGCAACGCTGCTCGTCCTGTTCGGGATCGTCTTCACCCTGTTCGGCGGTCTGAATGCGGTGATCTGGAGCGATCTGGTGCAGGTCGTGCTGTATGTCGGCGGCGCGCTGATCGTGCTGGTGCTGCTTTGGAACAGCATCCCTGCCCCTGCTGCCGAAATCTGGAGCGCGCTGAGCGACCCGCCCGGCGGCGGTGACAAGTTGCAGATGTTCGATTGGTCGTTGGACTTTTCCAAACCCTTTACCGTCTGGGCGATCCTGACCGGGCTTGTCCTGCTCAACATCGGCAATGCCGGACTGGATCAGGATACCAGCCAGCGATTCCTGGCCTGTGCCGACGCGCAGCAGGGCAAGCGCGCGCTCTATTGGTCGATGTGGATGACCATTCCTGTCGTCGCATTGTTCATGAGCATCGGTTCACTGCTCTACATCTTCTACGAACGGCCCAATCTGATGGGCAATGGCGCGACGGCAATGCAGGGCTTTTCGGGTGAGAAGATCACCATCTTCATGTCCTATATCCTGTCTGAAATCCCGCCCGGGGTGCGCGGCCTGATCACCGTCGGCGTGATCGCGGCAGCGGCCATCAATTCAGGGCTGATATCGATGTCAGCGGTGCTGGTGAGCGATTTCTATCGTCCATGGAAGGAAGCACGGGGCGCGCAGGTGCCGGAGCATCATTATGTCAATGCCGGGCGCATCGGCATCGTGCTGCTCGCCTTCGCGCTGCTCGCCATGTCGGTGCTCTGCTTTTACTGGCAACGCTATACCGACATGCCGCTGCTCGAATTTGTTCTGGGCGTGATGACCTTTGCCTATTCGGGCCTGTTGGGCGTCTACGCGACCGTGCTGTTTACCCGGCGGGGGTCAACGCAATCAGTGATCGCAGCGCTGGCAACCGGCTTTGTCGCCATCCTGCTGCAACAACATTATGTGGTCGACAGCCTTGGCCTGCCGGCGGCGATGAAGACCCTCGCCTTTCCATGGCAGTTGTGCATCGGGGCGGGGCTGGCCTTTTTGGTGTGCATCGCGGGGCGCCCCCACCCTCAGCGGTAAATCAGATAGCGCGCGCGCATTTCGCCAAAGCCGGCCAATCTGCCCTGCCATTGCTGCTCGATACTCTCAACATCCTGA
>JAJTFR010000087.1 GCA_021298455.1 Sphingomonadales bacterium
CTCATCTTCCACGATCAGGATGCGCATATCGCTTCCTTGCTCCCTTGTTCGGTTATTGATTTTGTCGAGATAACAGATTGGACCGGCGGCGCAAAGCAAAGGCGAATAAGCGCTGTCAGCGCTGACGCAATATGCTCCCGGAGCGCGCGTCGACATCCACAAAGATGACGCGTCCGCCATCGATGAATTTCAGCCGGTAGACCTGTGCATTGCCATCATATTCGGGGCCCAGATATTCCATCCCACGCATCCGCGGGACGATCCGCCCTTCGATTTCACGCAATGAAAGCACCTTCCCCGAATGCATCTGTTCGCGCGCCTTGCCCTGATCATCGCCTTTTCGGGCATGCGCAGGGGCCGTCGCCCCAGAAGTGACGAACGCGATAGCAATGAGAGAGAGAACGATCTTTTTCATGGCATCCAGTTAGTCTGCTTGCATTGAACCAAGTCTGAACGGTGCGTCAATGCTTTGGTAAGCATTGACGCACCGTTCGACACTCACTTCACCATTTCGAAGGTGAAATTCATCGTGGAAGCGATCCGCACCAAACCAGGCGATATCGGGCTGGATTTGGACGACGCATCGGCGGAACGCATCTCCGCCATCGGCATGGGAGTGCCGCCAAAATCGTTAGACTGCTCTTGCACGCGCAAAACACGTACACTGGCATAACCTGCCTTTCGAGCAATCGCATTAGCCCGCGCCATGGCGCTATCCCATACCTTGTCGCTTGCGGCCTGTTCGAGCTTGCTGTCATCGTCGACCGTGAAGATCGGACCGTTGAAGTTGGTTGCACCATCGCTTGCCAATGCATCAAGAAAAGCCGGCATTTTCTTCAGTTCACGCAGCTTTGCGGTGACCATATTGCTGGCGACAAAGCCACGGAATATCTGGCGCCCTTCCTCATAATCAAATTGCTGGTTAAGCGAGAGCTGTGTCGTCTGGATATCCCGATCGGCAATGCCGAGCGCCTTCAGCCGCGATATGACTGCCGCCATCTGAACATTATTCAGCCGGACCGCCTCATTCGCAGTAGGTGCAATTGTCTGCACGCCAGTTGAAAAACTGGCCACGTCGGGAACTGCATCGATATATTCGGTGACCGAAAGGTCGATCACAGGGCTTGTCGCTGTCAGCATGACCTCGGTTGCCATGGCTTGTCCTGCGGCAAGCGTGCTGCCTGCCAGAATGGCGGCGGTGATCAATTTGCGCATATCTGCTCCTTTGCTGCGATCAGATCGCGGCGCTGCGGGCAAATTCGATGTAAATTTCACGCAACCGCCGTGTGATCGGGCCACATTTGCCATCCCCAATCTGAACGCCGTCTATACGGGTGACCGGCAGCACAAAGGAGGAAGCTGAGGTTACCAATGCCTCCGCTGCCATTTTGGCTTCTTGGACCGTGAACAGGCGAGTCTCTATCTGCACGGGGCCCTGCCGGGCGAGTTCCAGCACCGAGGCCTGCGTGATACCGTGAAGAATGTTGTTATCGAGCGGCCGGGTGATGAGCACGCCGTCACGGGTCACGATATGGGCGTTTTGCGAGGTGCCTTCGCTGATAAAACCATCGCGCACCAGCCAGGCATCGTCCGCCCCCTGCGCCTTCGCCTCTGCCTTCATCAGCGAAGCGAAGAGCAGCTGCGTAGTCTTCACATGCGCCATCTGCCAGCGCCGATCAGGGAAGGTCAGCACCGAAATCCCGCTTTCGGCCTGCACCCGATCGACCAGCGCAGCATTTTGGGTGAAGCCGACGATAGTCGGGGCCAAATCTGCGGAAGGAAACAGGAAGTCGCGATCACCCGGATTGCCCCGAGTTACCTCGAAATAGACCATGCCTTCAACGAGGCCGTTGCGAAGCACCAGTTCACGGCACATTTCCAGCAAGGCCTGATACGTCGGCGGCTGCATCATATTGAGTTCGGCCATTGAGCGGTGCAGCCGTTGCACATGGCCATCAAAATCAATCAGCCTGCCGTCGATCACAGAAATCACTTCATAAACCGCATCGGCAAATAGAAAACCGCGGTCGAAAATCGAGACCTTTGCCTCGTTTTCGGGAAGATAGGTGCCGTTGAGAAAGACAGTGCGCATGCGCCGGCCTTGCTGCAGCGGGGAAAGCGCGTCAACCATCTTGCCCGTCGGAATGTCTTTGCCGCGAATGACCGTATAGCCGAAATGGGGTTGCCGCACTGTCCCCTTCCCCCTATCCGCCGCCGGGCATGTCCGCCCCACCCATCCTCTCTTATGAAGGCCTTTCACTGCAACAGGGTGCAGGCTGGCTGTTTACCGACATCGACGTCCATATCGGCCCGCGCGACCGGCTAGCGCTGATTGGCCGCAATGGTGCCGGCAAGACAACATTGTTGAGGCTAATCGCCGGGTCGATTGACGCTGATAAGGGCAAGCGCACAGTTGTTCCCGGAACAAACATCGTCGTTCTGGAACAGGATCCGGATTTCAGCGCCTTTGAACGGCTGGTCGATTTCTGCGTGGCCGGCGATCGTGCCCCGCCCGAGCATGAAGTGCGCGCCATAGCCGACCAGCTTGGCATCGATCTTGATCGCGAAGCAAAAACCGCGTCCGGCGGTGAACGCCGCCGCGCTGCCATCTGCCGGGCGCTGGCAAGCGAACCCGATTTGCTTTTGCTCGACGAGCCCACCAACCACCTCGATCTTGGGGCAATCGAATGGCTTGAGGACTGGTTGACCCGTTATAAGGGCGCCTTTGTCGTGATCAGCCACGACCGAACCTTCCTGACCCGGCTGACGCGACAGACCATCTGGCTTGATCGCGGCAATCTGCGCCGTAACGAAATCGGCTTTGGCGGCTATGAAGCCTGGATGGAGGCAGTGTACGCGGAAGAGGCGCGTGCGGCCGAGAAGCTGGATGCAAAGCTAAAAATTGAAGCGCATTGGCTGGAACGGGGTGTGACCGCGCGGCGCAAGCGCAACCAGGGCCGCTTGGCCAAATTGTGGGAAATGCGCGCGCAGCGTGCGGCAATGCTTGGTCCGCAAGGGACAGCCAAGCTTGCTGCGGCGACCGACGAGGCCAAGACCAAGACCGTGATTGGGGCTGAAGGCGTAGGCAAGAATTTTGGCGACCGGCGGATCATCCGCGACTTCACCTTGCGTATCCAGCGCGGCGACCGCATCGGTATTGTCGGGGCAAATGGCACCGGCAAGACGACGCTCATTCGCATGCTGACCGGCGAATTGGAGCCTGACGAAGGCAAGATCACGCTTTCGAAGACGCTGAGCGGCATCGTTATCGACCAGCAGCGTAAGCTGCTATCTCCTGAAAAACTGGTGCGCGACGTGCTAGCCGATGGCAGCGACTGGATCACGGTGCGCGGCCATAAAAAGCATAGTCAGGGATATCTGAGAGAGTTTTTGTTCGACCCCGGCCTTGTCGAAGCGCGGATCGGCACGCTTTCCGGCGGTGAACGCAGCCGCCTGTTGCTGGCCCGCGAATTCGCTCGCGAGGCGAACCTTCTCGTACTCGACGAGCCGACCAACGATCTCGATCTCGAAACGCTAGACCTGCTGCAGGAAGTAATCGCCGACTATGATGGCACCGTCCTGATCGTCAGCCATGACCGCGACTTTCTGGATCGCACCGTGACACTGACGCTAGGCCTCGACGGTTCGGGCAAGGTCGACATCATTGCAGGCGGCTATGCCGACTGGGAAGCAAAGCGCGACCGCCGCGACAAACCCGAAAGCCGCAAAAAGGCTGACAAGCCGACGGCCGCACCGCCTCCCCCGCCGCCCACCAAATCCGCCAAGCTGTCTTACAAAGACCAGCGCGATTATGACTTGCTCCCCAAGCGGATAGAAGAAATCGATGCAGCCATCGCCAAGGCAGAGGCGGAATTGGCGGACGCCAGCCTTTACACCCGCAATCCAAACCGCTTTTCGGAACTGACGTCTAACATCGATGGATTGCGCGGCGAAAAGGATACCGCCGAAGAACGATGGCTGATGCTGGCGGAAATGGTTGAGGGGCTGGCAGGATAAGATCTTTAGCCCGGCAGCCGGTAATATTCGGCTAGACGGTCGAGTGCGATCCTCAGCACAAGTTTTCCCGAACGCAATGGCCAACCCAGAGCCCTCTCGGCGACAGGAACACCCTCTCCCGCGCAGATAACCCGCCAGGCAATATCGGCAAGGTCTCTACCTAGTGCCGACAAGGCACCATCGAAACGCTGCTTTGCGTGCAGTGAACGTTCGGTGGGCGTGAAAGGCGACGGCACGCCGCGCTTACCGCGCGATACTGGAGTGGAATCCCAAACCATCGTTGTGCGCGGTCCAAGACTGGCATTTTCATAGTCACTGCGCAGTTTTTCACCTGCCAGCAATTGCCGGTCGGACAGGTGGCCATGCGCATGCAGCCATGAGAGCGGTGACTCGGACAGGTTGATCGTTACCGTCCGCCTCGGCTTGCGGCGCGATGCGTCATCCGCCGGGTCGGGAAGTGCCCGTTCGACCAAAATGCGGGGATCACGGAAAGCGGTGGACCCGCTGACAGTTGCACGGCGCGGCATAAGAGCTCCTTCGAATCGTTGACAAGCCCTCTTGCCATTTGGAGAATAATGTAGGACAGTGAAAACCTATTTGGTTATCCAAGGCCTTTCTTATGCTGCACCGAATCCGTGATGTCCGTCGTGCCAAAGGCCTCACACTGCTCGACGTCGCTGAACGCTGCAATCCGCCAACTACGGCCCAGACCATTGGCAGACTTGAAACCGGCACGCGTACACTGTCGCTAGATTGGTTGAACCGCATTGCCGATGCGCTGGGTGTAGACAGCAGCGAACTTGTGCAATTGCCGGATCAGCAAGAATTGCCGGTCGCCGCTCATTTGGGCATTGACGGAACGCACGCCCCTTCAAAGCCAGACGGGATGATTGCGCCACGACTTCTGGGCGAAATGGTCGGCTTGCGCGTCAATGACAGCATCGGGGATTACCGGCGTGGTGACGAAATCTGGTGCGAAAAACTGCCGCCCGAACGTTTTACCGATGCGCTGAATTGCGATGTGCTGGTGCCGCGCCCGGCGGGTCGTTTTCTTTTCGGGCGTCTTATCGGGCGCAACGACGGTAAACTGCATCTGCTCCCGCTAGCGGCAGGCGCGCGACAGCAGGTGATCACCGATCCTGTCTGGATTGGCCGCGCCACAAAGCTGGTAAGAAGCCTGTAGGTCGCGCCATGGCCTTGCGCGTTCTTTCCCTATCGACCCTTTATCCAAGCGCTGCTTCACCCAATTTCGGTCGCTTTGTAGAATTGTCGCTTGATGCGGCAGAGGCAGTTGGTGGCGCGGAAATCGTGCGTATGAGCCCCAATGGATTGCCGCCCTGGCCAATGGCCGAGATATTGCCCAGCTATCGCCAGAAAGGCAATTTGCCGACCGAGGATGAATGGCGCGGCAAAAGGATATTGCGTCCGCGCTTCTCCCTGTTTCCCGGAATTCTGCCTGCGCGTAATCCGACCTCCATCGCGCGCAGCATATTACCGCTCGTTCGGCGCCTGCATGCGCAAAAGCCATTCGATCTTATCGACGCCCAGTTTTTCTGGCCCGATGGCCCCGCTGTGATGGCGATAGCGGCAGAACTCGGCCTGCCCTTCTCGGTCAAGGCGCGTGGGGCAGATATCCACCATTGGTCCACCATAGATGGCTGTGCGCCCCAGTTACGGGCAACAATCGGCGCTGCTGCCGGCTTGCTTGCAGTTTCGCAAGCCATGGCCGACGATCTAATCCAACTCGGCGCAGATCCGGGCAAAATTACGGTGCACCGGACCGGAATTGACCGCAGTCTTTTTCATGTCCCGGCCCAATCCCGGACGGAACTTCGGCAAATGGCTGGGCTGTGCACGGAAGGACCGCTGCTTGTTTCTGTCGGCGCACTTATCCCGCGCAAGGGGCAGGTCTTTGCGATTGAGGCCTTGGCTCAAATTCCGGCCGCGCGACTGGTGTTGATCGGCAATGGCGAGGATCGCGCCATGCTCGGCGAGCGAGCGGGCCAAATGGGGGTCGCAGATCGTGTCCATTTCTTTGGTTCGCAGCCCCATGCCGATATCGCCCGCGTCGTACAGGCCGCCGATATTGCCGTGCTGCCCTCGTCGAGCGAAGGCCTTGCCAATGCGTGGATCGAGGCTCTCGCCTGCGGAACACCATTGGTCATTACAGACTGCGGCGGAGCGCGCGAAGTGCTGAACCATCGGGCAGCAGGCCAGATCGTTGACCGCAGCGC
This sequence comes from Sphingomonadales bacterium, assembly GCA_021298455.1. Lineage (GTDB taxonomy): Bacteria > Pseudomonadota > Alphaproteobacteria > Sphingomonadales > Sphingomonadaceae > Sphingorhabdus_B > Sphingorhabdus_B rara. The sequence goes on from JAJTFR010000087.1 coordinate 6,252, forward strand.
CGATGCCATTGCGCGCGCCATAAGGGCGCTGCTCGCCGATCCGCCAGCCCGCAAAGCGGTGGCGGCTTGCGTCGCAGAATATAGCTGGGATACCAATGGGGCGGCGCTAATCGCGCATTGGCAAAAAATGGGCGCCGCCGCCTGAACGGCAGCGGCACCTCGTTAAACAGAATTAGCTCAGCGGCCCTTCGGTGATCCGTTCGACCTTCGCATCGGCGACTTTCTCTTCCGGCACGAAGCTGTCCGGCGTAACGCCAAACCACACGAGGAATGGCGAAGCCTGATAGATTGACGAGTAGCTGCCAACGAAGATGCCAAAGGCCATGGCGACGCTGAAGCCGAATATCACATCGGGTCCAAAGACAACCAATATCACCAGCGGTGTCAGGATGGTCAAGCTGGTCATTACCGTGCGCGACAGCGTCTCGTTGACTGAAAGGTCGAGAAGCGCGGGCATCGCCATTTTGCGAAATTTCATCAGATTTTCGCGAATCCGATCATAGATCACGATGGTATCGTTCAATGAATAGCCAATAATGGTCAGCAATGCCGCGATGGTATTGAGGTCAAATTCCATCTGTGTGAGCGCGAACAGCCCGAATGTCAGCGTGGTATCATGCACCAAGGCCCAGATCGCGCCTACGCCGAACTGCCATTCGAACCGAAACCAAATATAGGTAGCAACCCCCAGCGCCGCGGCAATCAGCGCAAACAATCCCTTTTCGAATAGCTCGCTCGATACTTTCCCCGAGACCGAATCAACGCCGTCGATCCGGACATTGGGATGCTGCTCTTTGATTTTGGTAACAATCTTGTCTGCCATCTCATTCGCGAGTTCGGGCTTCTGATCTGCCCCATCAGGCAGCTTCATGCGGATCGAAACCTGGTTTTCAGCTCCGAACCGCTGGATTGTAGGATCGCCATACCCTAGCGAGCCTACGCTTTCGCGAAGTTCTTCCACCGGTGCCGTCGTTTCGCCGACAAAGGTGGTGCGGATCATCTGGCCGCCGATGAAGTCAACGCCAAAATTCAGCCCGCGTGTCGCAACCAATATGATCGACGCAACCATGAAGAAAATTGAAATCGCAAAGGCGATATTCCGCCATTTGAGGAAGCCAATATTGGTATCGTCAGGAACGAGTTTCAGAAGTTTCATGTCTTTCCCTCGTCTCAAATGTTGATGTCTTGCGGACGGTTCTTGCGCACCCAGCCTGACACCCACATCCGGGTCAGCGTGACTGCGGTGAAGACCGAGGTAACGATGCCGATCATCAATACCACAGCA
>JAJTFR010000088.1 GCA_021298455.1 Sphingomonadales bacterium
TTGGTCAGCGCCTTTTTCTTGGCCTGGCGACGGCGGGCGAACAGGCCGGCTGCTGCGGCGCCGAAAAGCAGCACCATCGGCGGGGCGGGAACGTCATGCCCGCCACTGCTGCCGCCCGATCCCCCGCTCGACGATGAGCTGGACGACGATGAAGAGCTTGAACTGCTTGACGAGCTGCTACCCGACGATCCGGTCGAACCCGTTGAACCGGAGCTGGTGCCGCCAAAGCTGGACGAGCCGCCTGAAGACGTGCTCGACGACGAAGACGAACTGCTCGACGAGGAGCTGCTGGAACCCGAAGAACCGGATGAACCGCTCGAGCCTGACGAACCAGAGGAGCCGCTTGAACCCGATGAGCCAGTGCTGCCACCATCATGGCCACCACTGCTGGTCCCCGGCTTGCCGCCGGTGCTGCCGCCGCCGGAACTTGAAGACGAAGACGAGCTTGAGGAAGATGAACTGCTCGAGGATGAAGAAGAGCTGGATGACGAGCTGCTGACATTGCCCGACGAGGTCGAGACGTTACCCGACGAGGTGGAAACATTGCCGCTCGAGGTGCTGACACCGCCGGTTGACGTTGAAACACCACCCGTGGAAGTCGAAACACCGCCAGTCGATGTGCTCACACCGCCGGTGGACGTCGAAGTGCTGACACCGCCAGTCGAGGTCGAAACGCCGCCCGTGGAAGTCGACGTGCTGACACCGCCAGTCGAGGTGGAAACGCCCCCCGATGTACTGGATGTGCTCGAACCACCGGTCGATGTGCTCGATCCGCCGGTCGATGTAGAGCTGGAGATGCCGCCAGTGCTGCTTGACGTTGACGATATCACGACGGTTCCACCGCCGCTGCTGCCACCACCGCCTCCACCGAAGAAGCCACCGAAGAAGCCACCGCCGCCAAAGCCACCAATGCCGCCGCCGACAACAACGGGGACCCCGCCACCGCCAAATTCGCTTTGTCCAGCAGGAGGCAGCGGCGCGTAAGGCAATTGCATGGGCATGGGCATGCCCTGGCTGGCCACTGTCACTGTTGCAGGCGCACAGGTTGTCGTCACGGTACGCGTTACCTTGCGAACCCGCTTCACCTTGCGAACCGGTGCATAAGCGACCGAGCGCGCCTTGACCTTTTTCTTGGCTTTATGGACCTTCACCTGAGCAGGCGGATGATCCGCGATCTGGACAGCGCCACCCCCAATAAGCGCGCCACCGCAAGTGCAAGCACATAATTTGGCGAGTGCCATGCGTACAGACATAATGTCGACCTCTTCAGTCCCGGACCCAGCTGCCCTCGCCGAAAAACATTCGACGGCTGCATCCTTCATTGACGTACTTGGGCAGAAGATTGCTGCCGGTTCAATTACATTAACCCTGTTGCGGTTGCAGATTCAAAAAAAATCGGCAGATTTCCAATGTAAAATAGCGAAACGTCCCGAACTGGAACTGTTTACAAATGGGTATGTTAACCAGCACGCCGATTGGCCTTGCGTCTGCGATGACGAACCGCCCCCGATTAGCTGTCACGGCAATTGTCGCTTGTGCGGCCATGGGGGCGAGTCTATAGCGCCGCCAGTGAGTGTGTCCGGATGAATGTCCATCGTGACGTCGCCGGCTCGATGTGGAGAATAGGGCATGAATGCCGGCACCAAGCTGCAGCACGAATCCGATCAAAACAACGAATTGGACTATGATCTAGACCCCGCTTACATTCCATCTGACGATGAAGAGTTTATGAGCGAAAAGCAGCTGCGGTTTTTCGAGCTGCAGCTCCTGAAATGGCGCAACGACATTCTGGAAGAATCGCGCGGTACGCTGAACCAATTGCAGGATGGACCGATCCGTGAGCCCGATCTGAATGACCGGGCATCCAGCGAAACCGATTGGGGCATCGAATTGCGCACCCGTGACCGTCAGCGCAAATTGATCGCCAAGATCGATGCGGCGTTGCGGCGGATCAAGGAAGGCGAATATGGATATTGCCAGGTCACTGGCGAACCCATCTCGCTCGCCCGCCTGCGCGCACGTCCGATTGCGACAATGACGTTGGAGGCGCAGGAGCGCCATGAACGGCAAGAACGCGTCTCACGCGACGATTGATCGCTAACGAAAAACCCCGCCCGTCGAACCGGGCGCGCGGTGGCGACCTTCAATAAGAAACGATCTTCACCTTCTGGCCGGCGGTCAGCGTGGCAGAACCCCTGAGTCCGTTAAGCGCAAGGAACCGCTCCGTCTGAAAGGTCCGGTAAGCCATGCGGGCTGCCAGCGTGGCGACGCTATCCGACCTGCCAACCGTTACAACACGGATTTTGCGTGGCTTTATCGCCGATGCCTCATTCGCAGTCATGCGCGCGACGCTGCTATACATGGAATCAAATGGCGACCCGTTCGAAGGCGTAATGGTGACGAAATGAAACGCCTGGTTGGCACCCCATTCATAGGCAAAAACGGTCAGCCGCACCGTGCCCGATTGCTGCGTGTTCACATTGGCTGACGCATAAAAGGCAGGAATACCATTCACGCTTGTCGTCTGGACCTGGCCATAATCCACTTTTTGCTGGTCACCGACAACGGCCTTGAACGCCGCATCGACATAGGCGCGTCGATCACCGTTAAAGGCCTGCGTCGTGAACAGCCCTTTTCCGCCATTACCGTTGATCGTCACCGCCTGCGACCCGTTCGACATGCCGAAACCTTGCGGAACGGAAAATTTCAGGCGAAGGTCAGGATGCAGGAATTCATTGCCTTCGATCACGCCTTCGCGCGGATCGTCATCATACATCAGCCCGTCAATCGCGCGCAGATGCGCATCGGCATTACGCAAGGTGCTTGCCGGATACTTTCGTGCATTATTTGCCGCGCGCACGACGCGCCGCGCCGGATCGGGGTGGGTGCTGGCCCATTCGGGAATGGAATGCCCGTTTAGGCCGGCAACCTTAGCGTCCACCGCCGTTTGCAATGCCAGTGAATTGAGCATCGACGACAAGGCTGTCGGATCATAGCCTGCCCGGCTGAGATACTGGATACCCAGATCGTCCGCCTGTTCCTCCTGGCTGCGCGAATAGCTCAAGGTAAACAGCTGTGCGATCGTCCCCGAATAATCGCGCGCCGCGCCGCCGAGGATCCCAGCAATCCCGCCCCTATCACCCAAAAGCGCGCCGCCAATCGATCCAACGGCGCCCAAAATATTGGCGATCGTGGCCCGTTGCTGGCGTTTGCGGCTGTGCCGTGCCGCCGTGTGGCCCACTTCATGGCCAAGGACACCCGCCATTTCAGCTTCGCTATTGCACAGCGCCGCCAATTGCCGAGTGATGTAAACATAGCCGCCCTCAATCGCCAAAGCGTTGTTAACAGCCGAATTCAGGAAAGTGACGGTAAAATCCTGTTCTGCGGTGGCCAAACCCGATTGAAGCGCAATTTTCTTTCCCACACGTTCGACATAGGCCGTCTGCGGGCTTTGATAGGCGCCGCCAAATTCCTTCAATATCTCGGGATGCAGTTTCGCACCGGTCGCCTTTTCCTGCGCGGAAAAAGGCAAGGGCGCCCTCGCCGCTTTCTGGTTCGATGCCAAAGCACCATTGTTGCTGACGCAGGCAACCAGACTTGTCGTTGCCAATACCAATAAGATTTTGCGTCGCATGCCCGACTCCTTTGACTAACAAACAGATGTTAGCATGGTTGAGCGCGAAAAGAGGTAAATTGTTCCGTCAGTTGCCAGACGGAAAAATCAGCGGCAGCGGATCAGAATTGTCCCATCGCCAGGAATTTTTCATGGCGGCCTCTGCGAATGTCGGCCGCATCGCGCCCGTCAAATTCCTTCAGTGCAGAACCGATCGCGCGGCCGAGATTGGCACAGGCCATGGCATGATCGCGATGCGCGCCGCCAACGGGTTCCGGCACAATGGTATCAATCACGCCAAGCGACTTCAGATCGGCCGCCGTCATTTTCATTGCCTGCGCGGCATCGGGCGCGCGATCATTGGTGCGCCACAGGATCGAGGCGCAGCCTTCAGGTGAAATCACCGAATAGACCGCATGTTCGAACATCAATATCTGGTTTGCAGCGGCCAACGCAACCGCTCCGCCCGATCCGCCTTCCCCGACAATGCAGGCGATCATCGGCACGCCCAACTGCAGGCATTTTTCGGTCGAGCGGGCAATCGCCTCGGCTTGTCCGCGTTCTTCTGCCTGCACCCCGGGAAAGGCACCCGACGTATCGACAAGCGAAACGACGGGAAGGCCAAAACGGTCGGCCAGTTCCATAAGGCGGATCGCTTTGCGATAGCCTTCGGGCTTACCCATGCCGAAATTATGGCGAAGGCGGCTTTCAGTATCATCGCCCTTTTCATGCCCGATCAGCACCATGCGCCGGTCGCCCATGCGAGCCAGCCCACCTAGGATTGCCTTGTCTTCGGCAAAGGCCCGATCACCGGCCAAGGGAAGGAAATCGTCAAATAGGGTCGCAACGAAATGCTTGAAATGCGGGCGTTCAGGATGGCGCGCAACCTGCGTTTTCTGCCAAGGTGTCAGTTTCGCATAGGTATCGGTCAACAGCTTGTCGGCCTTGGCGCGCAGCTTTGCGATCTCGCTGCTGGCGTCAATTTCGCTCTCCTCCGCCGTGTCCTGCAATTCCTGAATGCGGGCTTCGAGCGCGGCGACGGGCTTTTCGAAATCGAGATAGACTGTCATGCCTCGCCGATAGAAGCTGCGCGCGGCGGGGTCAACGAGAGAGCGAATGTTTCGCCAATGGATGGCGCTGATTCACAAGTTCGACCAGCTTCGATGAATCGACATGGGTATAGATTTGCGTCGTCGCAATGTCGGCATGGCCGAGCATGGCTTGTAACGCCCGCAAATTGGCCCCGCCCGCCAAGAGATGCGTTGCAAAGGCATGACGCAGCACGTGCGGACTGACTTTGGCTGGATCAATACCCGATTCAGCGGCCAGTTCGCGAATGATCTGAAACAGGCGGATCCGGCTGATGTGAACATCCCCCTTGCCGGAAGCGCGGGCCGCGCGAGAAGGAAAGAGATATTTTGAATCCCTGGGTACAAAAGCATGCCAGGCCCCAACAGCATGTCGTGCCCGGTCGGAAATCGGCACCAACCGCTCTTTCCCGCCCTTGCCCGAAAGGATGATATAGGGTCTGTCGCCAACAATCGACGTGCGCGGAAGTGCCACCAACTCGGACGCGCGTAATCCCGATCCATAAAGCAGTTCGACCAGCGCAGAGAGCCGGTAATCGAGCGGCGCGGGCTTCACCTTGGCAAGGCGCCCTTCGATTGTGGCGAACAGGGCTTCGACTTCGCCGGTGTCGAGCACCTTGGGCAATGCGCGGATCTGAGTAGGTCGCGGAAGCGCGGACGAAGGATTATCGCTGCGCATCCCCTCTTCTTCCAAAAAGGCGAAGAAACCCCTGAGCGCTGCCGCTTTACGCGCGACCGAGCTGTTGGCCAGATGGCTCCAGCCGGCAATAAGGATCGCAATCTTGTCCTTGGTGATCAAAGCCAATTGACCGGCAAGCATATCCGACGCTGCTTCAAGATCGCTGCGATAGGCCAATAATGTATTGCGCGCGACGCCGCGCTCCGCCGCCAGCATTTCGAGGAAGCGTTCGATCAGGCCCGCATCGGCGCATTGCTTTGCGGAATCGGGCAATCCGATCAGCTCCAGCTGACCGCTTCAGCCGCGATCATTCGCGCTTCGCCATCAAGGCCAACTTTTCGCAAGGCGCGAACGATATGGTATAGGTGGTGCGGTGGGACATCCGACCAACCCGATCCCTGCAACCCTGCAGCAACAAGCAGAACCACCGTACCGCTCTCGCCGCGATCAGCAGCCGCAGCGATCGCACGGCTCCAGCTGTTTTCTTTACGCACATTGGCATTCAGCGTTTCCGAAAAATCTGCGATAGTGGCGCTTTCGACGCGCCCCAGCCCAGCAAGGGCGGCCAGCAGGAACTTCGAACGACGATAATCGGCGCTGTCATCATTGCCTTGGAAATCGCCCAGCTCGCCGCTGCTTACGCTGCCATTCCATCCTGGCGATGCCGCGGCAAGCAGCCCCCAACCAAGCGATCCGGTATCGATCAATGATGCCCAGCGAACAGCCTGTTTATCGAATCCAGCAGACAGCATCGACGCGATCAGCAGGTCTGCGTCACCTGCATAATCCTCATCAGGCGTGACCAGTGCCGCCGCACGTGCGGTCAATACCAGCAACGAACGACGTTCAACGTCACTGGCGGCACTGCCCCAGATATCGGCCATCGCCTCAACCTTGGCGGCGTTGGTTTCACCCGCATAGGCGGTGCGCAGCAATTCCGCACGATTGCGGGTTTCGCTGGTTACATCGGGGTCTTCAAATGCGATCGAATAGATGTCGACCATTGCCCGGTTGGACAAGATGCCAAGCATTGCCGCTTCGGGTACGGCGCGCATCCGCGTTGCCAGCGTTGCAGTCGGCAATTGCGCCACCCAACCCGACACATGACGACCAGCTTCATCATAAAGCCGCTGCGGCGGTTCAACCCCGGTCGCCTGGCCGATGCCATGCCGCCAGGTCGTAAAGCCGCGTGCATTTTCCCATTCAATCTTCACCGACCGGCGTCCTTGAACGCCAGCGCCCACAGCCTTTTCGCCGAGAAGATAGTCCGTGCCCTTCATCCAGCCGCGTGCCCGCGCCTGATTGAGAAGTGCGGTCGCCCGCCCCTGTTCGCCGGCAAGCGAGGCGCAAATCGGCTGCGCCATTTTCCAGGTGGACTCGCCGGTGCGCTGGGCCGCCGCATCGGCCAGAGGGCACATTCCCGAAAGGTCCGCATTGGCCAAAAAGGTCGGCATCGCGACCTGATAGAGCCGTTTTGTATAGCGGTCAGGGTCAACCTGCTGGATCAACTGACGCGCCACCACGGCATCGCCCATGCGCAGCAACAGCCAGCCACGCTCGGCCGTCCAATCGGCGCCGTTAATGTTGCGCGGTGTCAGCGTGCGACTGGCGAGCAGCCGGCGGGTCATGATCGTGCCCCAGCGCGAGGCCAGCGGCCCATTGGTTCGCTGCACCAACTGGGTCAGAAACTTGCCATCAATCACGCCATAGGCATTGGCAGGAAAGCCGCCTGCGGCATCGGTAAACAACCCGACAGCCTTTAACGAACGGCGCGCAGTGGGCGGCACATCATAGCGCGGTTCGCTATCCTCGGCCTCTTCCTCGTCCCCCTTGTCTTCGGCAGTTGCATCGGTTGCCGCTGTGACAGCGCCGCCCTGCGCAGGATCGGTCGCGGTTGCCGGCGAAGGCGCTGCAGGCCTTTGCCCACCGGCGGCAGGCGCAGATGAAGGCGCACGAGCTGGGGGCGGCGCGGGATCATTGAACCCCGGCGGCAGAAGCGATTCCGGACCCTGCTGGCCCCAAACCGGCAAGCTATAGACGAGTGCCGCCAAGCCTGCCGTCGCGCAAAGGGCTGCTGTAGCTCGCAACTTTGCCATGTCAGTTTTCCGAACTCTCTCCGTTGCTGCCAGCCTTTATTCCA
>JAJTFR010000089.1:0-4968 GCA_021298455.1 Sphingomonadales bacterium
TCCGGCTTGCACGCGGGGTCGCGGTGGAGAGCCTGCCGGGATTTGCCGAAGGGGCCTGGTGGGTGCAGGATCTGGCGGCCAGCCTGCCGGTGCGGCTTTTAGGGCAGGGCAATCATCGCGAAGCACTTGACCTATGTGCAGCACCCGGGGGCAAGACAATGCAGCTTGCAAGCCAGGGCTGGGATGTGACCGCGCTCGACAAATCGGCCAAACGGATGGAGCGGCTTTCGGCCAATCTGGAACGCACCGGGTTCAGTGCCAAATCCAACATTGGTGATCTGCTTTCATGGGAACCGGGCAAGCAATTTGATGCCGTGCTGCTCGATGCCCCTTGCACCGCGACTGGCACCTTCCGCCGCCATCCCGATGTGCTGCACCGGATCGGGCCGCGCCAGATCGCCGAACTCGCTGAACTGCAAGCCGCCATGCTCGACCGCGCAGCTTCATGGGTAAAGCCGGGCGGGACGCTGGTCTATGCGACCTGTTCGCTCGAGCCCGAAGAGGGCGAAGCGCAGGCCGATGGCTTTCTTGCGCGGCATGGTGATTTTACCAAGGCGCCTATTGACCCTGCCTTGCTGCCCAGCGGCATTGATCCTGCCGACGGCTATGTGCGGACATTGCCCGGTATGCTTGCCGAACAGGGCGGACTTGATGGATTTTTCATCGCCTGCCTGCAGCGCAAAGGTTAAGGCCGCACGCGTTATGCAGACCGATGCGCCCTGATCATCGAGCCACTGTCGATGCGCCATTGGGAGAGCTATGCGGCTGCCTGGGGCGATCCGCGCATGACCCAATTTATCAGCCCGGAACCCCGCAGCCGGCAGGAATGCTGGATCAAATTTGTGCAAGGCGCAGGGTTTTGGTCGCTATTTGGCTATGGCTATTGGGCCTTTTGCGACCGTGCGACCGGTGCCTTTCTGGGCAATGGCGGGCTGGCACAGATGGAGCGCGGCATTGCCGGTCTGACAGGCTTTCCCGAAGCCGGCTGGGCCTTCAGCCATCAAGCATGGGGCAAGGGCTATGCAACCGAGGCGATGGCCGCGGTGCTGCAATGGGCCGATGCGACACTGCCCGACCGTGAAATCCGCTGCATCATCGATATCGAAAATCATGCCTCGGTGCGCGTCGGCGAGAAGCTGGGGTTCGGTCAGATCGAAGTACTTCCCGGCACGACCGGCGCGCTTGGGCTGTTTTCCCGACAAGCTGGTGGATAAATCAGTGGATTAGCTGTGCGTAACCGGGTGCTCGCCTTGCCCCTGCAGGCCAGTGCCGCTAAGCGGCAGACATGAGCTCTCCCGTCCGTATCGCCCCCTCGATCCTCTCCGCCGATTTTGCCCGTCTTGGCGAAGAAGTACGCGCCATTGACGAGGCTGGTTGCGACTGGATCCATGTTGATGTGATGGATGGGCATTTCGTTCCCAACATCACCATCGGCCCGGCAGTGGTAAAGGCGCTTCGTCCGCACAGCGCGAAACCCTTTGACGTCCATCTGATGATCTCGCCGGTTGACCAATATGTGAAGGATTTTGCTGACGCTGGCGCCGACATCATCTCCTTCCATCCGGAGGCCGGCCCCCATCCGCACCGCACGGTGCAACTGATCAAGTCACTCGGCAAGCAAGCGGGCATCGTCCTTAACCCGCACACGCCGGCGAAAATGCTCGATTATCTGATCGAGGATATCGACCTTGTACTGGTGATGAGCGTGAACCCCGGTTTTGGCGGACAGAGCTTCATTTACAGCCAGCTGCGCAAGATCGAGGCGATCCGCAAAATGATCGACAAGACCGGCAAGGATATCCGGCTCGAGGTGGATGGCGGGATCACGACCGAAACCGCGCCGCTCGCCATAGCAGCAGGGGCGGATACTCTGGTCGCGGGCACTGCGACCTTTAAGGGCGGACCGTCTGCCTATGCCGCCAACATCGCTGCCCTGAGGGCCGGGCCCACTAACTGATGGCAGAGGCCGACCGCCCTGACGATATCGCAGGCGGCAAAGGTCTCGCGCTGCGCCCTGTCGGGCGTGCGCAAAATCTCGCCGCCAGGGTGTCGCTGATGCTCTATCAGCTGAGCTGGCGCACGCCGCTTCACAAGATGCGGATCACCGGCAAGCTGCCGATGAAATTGCTGGCGGTGCCCGACGATCCGCTTGCTGGGGACCATGCCCGTGGCACCGCAATTCGCATCGGCAAATTTCTGTTTCAGGATATGGAGCAGGCGGTTGCGACGATCGACTATGACAATCTGTCACTGCCGCCGGCCTTTGCCGACTATATCCACCGCTTTGATTGGCTGCGGGATCTGGCCTGTGCGGCCAATCGCGGTGAAGGTGCACCCATTGCTGCCGAGATTGCCGAGCGCTGGCTGACGGCCAATGGCGAAAAGCCCCGCATGCCTGCCTGGCGGATCGATAATTGCGCCTGGCGCTTTCTGAATATGGCGAGCCATGCGCCGCTTTTGCTTTCGAACAGCGAAATCATCTACCGTTCGAAAATCCTCAGCCATTTTGCCCGCAGTGCGCGCCATCTGGATCAGTCTGCGATCCGGGCAACCAGCCCCTTTGATCGCGTCTGCGGCTGGGTCGGCGTGCTTGCCGCCTCGCTCCTGCTGCCAGAGGGCAAGGCGCGTCGTGCCATGGGCGAACATGGCCTTGAAGCCGCACTGGCCGATCTGGTTTTCCCCGATGGCGGGGTGTTGTCGCGTTCGCCGCAGCAGTTGATGGAATTGATCGCACTGCTGTCGATGCTGCACCAATGCTATGCCGCACGGCAGGAACAAGCCCCGGCCTGCATCAGCGAAACATTGGCGCGCAATATTCCGGCACTGCTTGGCCTGACCCATTCCGACGGCGGTTTGGGTGCATGGCAGGGCACGGGTCATATCGATGCCGAACGGATCGATGCGCTGGTCGCAGCGAGCGGCGTGCGCGCCCGTCCGCTGCGCCAAGCGCTTGACTGGGGCTATCAACGGGTCAGCGCGGGGCAGGCTGTGCTGCTTGTTGACGCAGGCCCGCCGCCGCATGCGAAACAGGCGCTGGTCGGTTGCGCCTCGACGCTGGCTTTCGAGTTCAGCTTTGCCAAGCAGCGGATCATCATCAATTGCGGCGGGGCAGGCCTTGTTGGCGCTAACATTCCGGCGGCCCTAGCACGCGGCTTGCGGACCACTGCTGCCCATTCGACACTCTGTGTGGATGACAGCAACTCGACCGCGCTTCTTGCCAAGGGGCAATTGGGTGCAGGCGTTGTCGAGGTTGGCCTTGAACGGCGCGATATTGACCGGGCGACCCGGATCGAGGCCAATCATGATGGCTATGCCCGCGTCTATGGCTTCGTTCATAACCGCGTGCTGATCCAGCGTTCGGATGGCATGGAATTGCGCGGCGAAGACACGCTGCTGCCGCATGCCAAATATAAGTCGCGCGAAGAAGTTGACGCGCATTTGCGCTTCCATCTCGGCCCCGATATCGAATTGCTGCTGGCCGACGACCGGCGCAGCGTGGTGATGCGGCTGATCGATGGCAGCAGTTGGAGTTTCATCACGACCCTCGGTACGATCGAGGTCGACGACAGCATATGGGTGGATGAACTGGGTCGGCCACACCCGACCCGCCAGCTTGTGATCGGTGTGACCGCGCCCAAGGGCGGCATGACCATCGGCTGGGCATTGCGTTTCATAGGATAAGGTAAAATGAGCGAAGTGAAGATCAAACGGGCACTGTTGTCAGTGTCGGACAAGGCCGGATTGGTCGAACTGGGCTATGCGCTGGCCAAGCGGAATGTCGAACTGGTGTCGACCGGCGGTACGGCCAAGACGCTGCGTGAAGCGGGGCTGAAGGTCATGGATATCAGCGACCTTACCGGTTTTCCCGAAATGATGGACGGCCGCGTCAAGACCCTGCACCCCAAGGTGCATGGCGGCCTGCTGGCAGTGCGCGACAATGCGGAACATGCCGCCGCGATGAAGGACCATGGCATTGGCGCGATCGACCTGGTCGTCGTCAACCTCTATCCCTTTTGTGACCATCCTGACCGATCCAGCCGATTATGACGAACTGATCGCCGAGATGGAGGAATCGGGTGGGGCCACCAGCTATGATTTCCGCCGCAAATGTGCCGCCAAGGCCTATGCCGCGACGGCAGCCTATGACGGCATGATCAGCCAATGGTTCGCCTTTGCTGACCAAGGGCAGACCTTCCCAGACATGCTGGCGGTGAATGGCTATCGCTCCTCTGAACTGCGCTATGGCGAAAACCCGCATCAGAAAGCGGCGCTCTATCTTCCCGTCGGTCCGCATGGCTCGGGGATCGCCCAGGCCGAACAGGTGCAGGGCAAGGAACTGAGCTACAACAACTATAATGATGCCGATGCCGCGCTCGAACTGGTCAGCGAATTTCGGGATGGGCCGCCGACGGTAGTGATCGTCAAACATGCCAATCCCTGCGGTGTTGCCAGTGCCGACACGCTGATTGACGCCTATCGCATGGCGCTGGAATGCGACAGCGTGTCCGCCTTTGGCGGCATCGTTGCGGTCAACCGGCCACTGGATGGCGCCACCGCCGAAGCGATCACCGAAATCTTCACCGAAGTCGTTGCCGCACCCGCAGCCGACGATGCAGCGAAAGCCGTGTTTGCAAAGAAGAAGAATTTGCGCCTGCTGCTGACCGGAGACCTGCCCGATCCAAAGCGCGGCGGATTGGCGATCAAGCCGATTACCGGTGGGCTTCTGGTCCAGTCGCGCGACAATGGCTTTGTGCCTGACAGCGATTTTAAAGTGGTAACGAAGCGCGCGCCAAGTGCGCAGGAACTGGCTGATTGCCGCTTTGCTTGGACGGTTGCCAAGCATGTGAAATCAAATGCGATCGTTTATGCAAAGGATGGCGCAACGGCAGGGATTGGCGCTGGCCAGATGAACCGCCGCGACAGTGCACGCATCGCCGCAATCAAGGCGCGCGAGGCGGCTGAAACCTC
>JAJTFR010000089.1:5000-15478 GCA_021298455.1 Sphingomonadales bacterium
CTGAAACCTATGGCTGGGATGCGCCGCGCACGCTGGGCTCGGCGGTTGCGTCCGACGCCTTCTTCCCCTTTGCCGATGGCCTGTTGGCCGCGGTTGAAGCCGGGGCAACGGCGGTCATCCAGCCGGGTGGATCGATGCGCGACGATGAAGTCATCGCTGCCGCTGACGAGGCAGGGTTGGCGATGGTCTTTACCGGGATGCGCCATTTCCGGCATTGAGGTAAATGAATACCATAGTGCCGAGCCCGTCGAAACGGCCCGGCACTGTGGTCTTCGAATATGCAATGCGCGTTTTACCTCGCGCGTTTTACCGCAGTTTTGAACTTGCCGAGACCCGCTGGCTTGGGGCCATAGTTGCGCGGGCGTTCGCCATCTCGGCCTTGTCCACCGCCGCTGATCGGCGGACCGCCGCGCTTGTGGCCCGGGCGGTTGTCGGCGCGCGGGGCACGGTTGTCGTCGCGCGGCGCTGCGACCGTGAGTTCGTCACGGCCATAGCCGTCGCGGCTCATCAACTGGCTTTCGCGCTGCGGACGGGGTTTGCGCGCACCGGGGCGGCCTTGGCCCTGGCGCTCACCGCCGGGACGCCCGCCATGGCGGCGCGGTTCTTCCTCGCGCTTGGCGACTACCGGCTTGGGCATTTCGGCAACCATCTGGCGGAAACCTTCAGGCAGGCCGATCTGCGTCAAACGGATCTTGGTCAGCCGTTCAATATCCTTGAGATAGCCACGTTCGTCATCAGAGACAAAGCTAACTGCGATGCCATCTGCACCTGCACGCGCGGTGCGGCCGATGCGATGGACATATTGGTCGGGCACATTGGGCAGTTCATAATTGAAGACATGGCTGACGCCGGGCACATCAATACCGCGTGCGGCGATATCGGTCGCGACCAGCACTTTCAGATGCCCGCTGCGGAAACCCTGCATCGCGGCGGTGCGCTGACCCTGGCTTTTATTGCCATGGATCGCGGCGGCCTTGATGCCGGCCCCTGCCAGATGGCGGACGACACGGTCCGCGCCATGCTTGGTGCGGGTGAAAACCAGCGCGCGGTCGATGCTCTCATCCTTGAGGCGATGGTTCAAAAGCGCCTGCTTTTCGCCCTGATTGACGAACACGACATGCTGATCGACGCGCTCCGCCGTCGTTGCGGCAGGCGTTACCGAAACACGCACAGGGTTGTTCAGGAAACGGTTGCCCAGTTCGGCAATCGCCTTGGGCATGGTGGCCGAAAAGAACAGGCTCTGCCGCTTTTTGGGGAGCAGCAGATCAATCCGCTTCAGCGCGTGGATGAAGCCCAGATCCATCATCTGGTCGGCCTCATCAAGAACGAAGATCTCGACATCTTTCAGGCTGAGCGCGCGCTGTTCGATCAGGTCAAGCAGGCGGCCGGGCGTTGCGACCAGAATGTCGGTGCCGGCCTGCAGCTTCTTCTTTTGCGTGAAGATCGGCATGCCGCCGAAAACGCACTGGACGGTCAGGCCCAGATATTTGCCATAATCGCGGAACTTTTCCGCAATCTGTGCGGCCAATTCGCGGGTCGGCGACAAGACCAGCATCCGGCAGCCATAAGGCACGCGCGGTTTGATGTTGGTTGCAAAATGGTGGAGCGAGGGCAGCGCAAAGGCTGCGGTCTTGCCGGTGCCGGTCTGCGCGATACCGCACAGGTCGCGGCCTTCCATCAGCGGCGGGATCGCCTGCATCTGGATGGGCGTCGGGGTATCATAACCCGAAGCATGAAGCGCTTTCAGGATAGGCTGGGCAAGGCCCAGTTCGTCAAAATAGGACATTATATTCTCTCAATACAGGCCAGCTACGCGCACGCGGATGATCCGCGCACGGCGCAAAGGCGGGTGTAAGGGTAGGCGAAATGCCAACCCCTTGGAAACAACCCCGCGTGAAAAAGGTGGCCTCTAGGATGCGCTCGGCGGGTGCACGGCGGAAGGTCGTCATCGACCTCTCACGCTGCCGTTGCTTGGGCGGTATGCACCGCTTTTGCCTGCGCTTGGTTTGCCCTTTGGACGAACTTGCGGAAAAAAGCAAGATAATTGCGCGGACCGGTCGCTGTTGGGCGTCTGAAGCCCGGGGTAACCGGCTGTTAACCAATTTCCTTCACAGCTTGCTGCAACACAATTCGCTGGAGGAAATGAAGCGATGCACAGGGGCCAGAACGATATCGCCGATGTGGCCATCATTGGCGCAGGGCCTGCAGGGCTGACCGCAGCCTATCTGCTTTCCAAAAAGGGTTATAATGTCACGGTCATCGAAAAAGATGAACGTTATGTCGGCGGGATCAGCCGCACCGTAGAGGTTGACGGTTATCGCTTTGACATTGGCGGGCACCGCTTCTTTTCAAAGTCGAAAGAAGTGGTCGATCTGTGGAACGAGATCCTGCCTGACGATTTCATCCAGCGTCCGCGGATGAGCCGCATCTATTATGAAGGCAAATTTTACAGCTATCCGCTGCGTGCCTTTGAAGCGCTTTTCAATCTGGGCATCGTCCGTTCGACCTTGTGCATGGCAAGCTATGTCAAGGCGAAGGCATTTCCCAACAAACAGGTGCGCAGTTTCGAAGATTGGACGACCAATCAGTTTGGCTGGAAACTCTATTCGATCTTTTTCAAGACCTACACCGAAAAGGTGTGGGGCATGCCCTGCAATGAAATGTCGTCTGACTGGGCAGCGCAGCGCATCAAGGGGCTCTCGCTCGGTGCTGCGGTACTGGACGGGCTGAAACGCAGTCTGGGCCTCAATAAAAAGCCCAATGACGGTATGGAAACGAAGACCTTGCTCGAAACCTTCCGCTATCCGCGGCTTGGCCCGGGAATGATGTGGGATGCAGCCCGCGATTTCGTGGTCGCCAAAGGCAATCAGGTTTTGATGGGGCATAGCTTCAAACAACTCGCCCAGGATGGTGACGGCAATTGGCGCATGACCGCGACAAAGGCCGATGGCGGTGAAGCGGTGATCCGTGCACGCCATGTGATCAGTTCGGCGCCGATGCGCGAACTCGCCGCCCGTATCCATCCGCTTCCGGCCTGCTCGCTCCAGGCAGACAATCTGCGCTATCGCGATTTCCTGACCGTGGCGGTGATGATCAAGTCGGATGATTTGTTCCCCGACAACTGGATCTATATCCATGACAGCAAGGTCAAGGTTGGCCGCATCCAGAATTTCCGCAGTTGGTCGCCCGAAATGGTTCCTGATCCGTCGGTTGCCTGTGTCGGTCTAGAATATTTCTGCTTTGAAGGTGACGGCCTCTGGTCGTCAAGCGACGCCGATCTGGTCGAGCTTGCCAAAAAGGAACTGGCAATCCTGGGTCTTGTCGACCCCAAGGATGTGATCGGCGGTGCCGTGGTGCGACAGGAAAAGGCCTATCCGGTCTATGACGATGCCTATGCCGCCAATGTCGAAGCGATGCGCCATGAGCTGGAAAGCCGTTACCCGACGCTGCACATGGTCGGCCGCAATGGCATGCACCGCTATAACAACCAGGATCATGCGATGATGACCGCGATGCTGACCGTCGAGAATATCGAGGCCAATGCGCGCATCTACAATATCTGGAACGTCAACGAAGACGCCGAATATCATGAGGCCGGCGACGAGGGCGAACAGGAAGCGATTGCTGCAGCCGCCAAGGTCGCGCTGACCGAGGACCAGGCCGTCGCACTGGCATCTGAACGCGATGTTCCGGTGCGGGTTGCGCCTGAACGTCCGCGCAAGGTGGCCTAAGCCGCGATGCAAGTCGCGATCAACAGCTTTGCGCGGCTCTGGCAGCGTTTTACGCTGACCCGCTATTTTGCGGCCAGTGTGATCGCGCTTGGCGTTGATACGCTCTTCTATCTGATGCTCCATGCGGCCGGCCTTCATGCCGCCACCTCATCGATGCTGGGTTATGCAACAGGGATTGCAGTGCATTGGGCGATCAGCGCCCATATCGTCTTTCCCGACAAGGTGCGTGCAGGCTCTGCGCTGCTGCGGCAGCGCGTGTTTTTTGCGATCAGTGCACTGATCGGGCTTGCGCTGACCGGCGGGGTCGTTGCGTTGGCAACGCAGCTTGGCGCGTCGCCGCTCCTTGCCAAGATTTTTGCCGTGGGGACCAGTTTCACGGCTGTTTACGCCATCAGGAAGTGGGGCATTTTCCGATGACCAATATTGCTTTGCGTGCACCGTTCAGCTTTTCGCCAAATGAGGAACAGAAAAGGTTCCTGCATTGGGCGCTGTGCTGGTTGATCCTGCCGAATATCGGCTTCATGCTGCTCTGGTATATCGGTGCACCGCCGCGCCAGATCGACATTGTTGCAATCGGGCTGCTGGGCTTGATCGTGAAGCGTTTCCCCTTCTGGCTCCGCTATGGCACCTATGTGGCAACGGTCGTGATGACGACGCTGTCCTTTGTCAGCGGGCTGTTCAATCTCAGCATCAAATCACTGCTCTACTCGCTGCAATTCTTTGCCGAGATCAAGCCGAGCAACAGTTTGGAATATATATTGGTCGGCGCCGCGCTGGTCGCGATGCTCGTCTATGCCTATTTTGCCTTTCGCAAAGACCAGAATTTCGAAACACCCTGGCTGATCCTTGCCGGTGCGGGCGGTATCGTGGCGTTGGCCGCTACCGACTATGCCATGGGCCAGGGCATGCGCGGCCACTATAAGCGGATCGCACCCGAAGGGGCCTATTTCTCGTCCGGTGCGGTGCAGAGCGGGATTGAGGCGCGCGCTGATGGAACGCGGCACATCATTGTCGTGATGGTCGAATCGCTCGGCCTTCCGCGCGGCAATGCCGAAATGCAGCGGCTGCTTTTTGCCGAATATAAGAACAATCCGGCAATCCGTGCGCGTTACGATCTCTCGCAAGGCCATAACCCTTATTATGTCAGCACGACCGCAGGCGAAGTGCGCGAATTGTGCGGGCGCTGGGGGGATTATTACGATCTTGTCGATCGAAAGGATTCCAACTGCATGCCTGCGCGGCTCGCCAACAGGGGCTATGCCACCCATGCCATGCACAGTTTCATCGGCAGCTTTTTTGAACGCGATCAATGGTATCCTAATATCGGCTTTCAAAAGACCGAGTTCGGCCCGCTGCTGATCGAGCGCGGTGCGCGCAACTGTGGCGGCGTCTTTGCCGGCGCGTGCGACCGGGATGTGCCCAAACAGATGGCCGACATGCTGAAAAAGGCGACAAAGCCGACCTTCCTCTATTTCCTGACCGTAAACACCCATTTGCCGGTGCCGCCAGGGATGAACCTGAATAATGAGGATTGTGAACGCCTCTCGCCGAAGCTGGAAAAGGCCTTCCCGCAAATCTGCCGCCAATTTGTGATGTGGCATGATTTCAACAATGCGATGGTGCAGGAAATTGTGGCAAAGGATTTTCCCGCTGCGGACATATTGATCGTCGGCGATCATATGCCGCCCTATTTTGACCGCTATCATCGCTCGCAGTTCGATCCGGCGCATGTCCCCTGGCTCTATCTGCGCCACAAGGATGCAACTGCCGCCAAGGCCGGCGACCGGGAAGGCTGATCCATGTCCCTGATTGCAGGCCGCAAGCCGGGCCTTGCCTATGCCATCATCTGGCTGCTGCTCGCCGGCCTGCTTCTTTTCCTCAGCCGCGATAATGTCGCGACGCTATCGGGATGGGATCCGGACGACCAGTTGCGGCTGGTGCAGCTGCGCGATTTTCTGGGCGGGCAAAGCTGGTGGGATAGCAGCCAATATCGGCTGAACGCGCCCGATGGCGCGCCGATGCACTGGTCGCGGCTGATCGAACTTCCGCTGGCGGCGATCATCCTCGCGCTTCGTCCACTGCTTGGCACATATGGCGCCGAAATGGCCGCTGGCATCATCGTGCCTTTGGGCTGTTATGCCCTCATTGCGGCAATTCTCGCCAGTATCGCGGCGCGGATAGCCGGGCATATTGCCGGTGTCAGCGCGCTGATGATGGCGATGGTTGCGCCTGCCTTGTCGATGCAATTGCGCCCGATGCGGATTGACCATCATGGCTGGCAACTGGTGTGCGCCGCAATTGCCCTTTGGACTTTATTCTGGCCAAAACCCCGCCGTGCCGGCCTGTTGCTCGGGCTGGCTCTCGCGGTCTGGATGCACATATCGCTCGAAGGCGCGCCTGCGGCGGTCATGTTCTTCGCGTTGCTCGCTTTTGGCTGGGTGCGCGATGCCGGCGAACGGCCCCGGTTGCAGGCAGCGATCATGGCCTTTGCCTTGACCAGCCTTGCCCTCTTTTTCGCGACCCAGCGACAGGGGCTTTCGGGCGCGCAATATTGCGACGCGATTTCGCCCGCGCATATCTGGGCGATTATCGCTGCGGCGCTTTCGGCGCTTGCCGTGACGGCTTTGCCGCTTGCCCGCTGGCCGTTCCGGCTCGCCGCGCTCGCGCTTCCCGCAGGGCTTGCAGGGGGGCTGTTTGTCTATCTCGCGCCCGATTGCCTGTCCGGGGCGTTCGCCCAAATGGACCCTGTGGTGCGCAAATATTGGTATGCGCAGGTCAATGAAGGCCTACCCGTCTGGCGGCAGGATGCTGCTACGGCGTTGCTGTTCCTTGGCGTCGCTATCGCCTCGCTTGCCAGCCTGCCCTGGCTGCGGCGGCAGCTTGCCCCCGAAAAATGGGCGCTGCTGGTGCGCATCGTACCGCTTCAGATTTACGCGATCATGCTGTCTATGCTTGTCTTTCGCACAATTTCGGTCGCCACCCTGTTGGCGATTCCGGCATTGGCATGCGCTGCGACCCTGCTGATTGCGCGCTATCGTGAAGAGCCGGTTTTGGCCCGACGGCTGCGCTATGTTGCCCTGTTCATATTGCTGCTAATGCCCGGCGCATTGTTGCAGCAGGCTTATCTGTTTTTTGCTGGCAATGCCGCGGAAACTGCGCCGGCGCCGATCGCTGGCGCGCAGACCTATAGCTGCGATTCAGCGCAATCGATCACCACGCTCGCCAGCCTGCCGTCCTCCCGGATGGTGGCCCCGTTCGATATTGGGCCGATGATCTTGCTAACCAGCGCGCATAAGGTGCTCGCCAGCAGCCATCATCGTAACCAGCAGGGGATGCGTGAACAGATTGATATTTTCCGCCTGCCTCCGGCGCAGTCAAAAGCGATCATCGATCGGCGCGGCATCGCCTATATTGTCGCCTGCCCGGATGAAAGCGAGCTTGGCAATTATAGCAAGGCGGACCCTGATGGTTTGTGGGCCGCGCTTGCCAAGGGCCGCGTTCCGGCATGGCTCGAACGGCTTCCCGACAGGGGAAGCGGCATTCAGATTTGGCGGGTGCGCAAGCCCTGAGGCTTACAGGTTCATGAAATCGCGAGCGTAGCTGTTGAGGTGCGCGCCGCCATCTGCGAAGATAATCTGCCCTGTTACGTCGCGCGCCTGGGCCAGGTAAAGCACGTCATGGCATCCGAATATTCATCGGTCGGAATGACGAGCCCCGGGGCCACGCCATTGACCCGTGCATGCGGGGCAAGCGCGGCCGCCATCGACCGCACCGAAGCAGCCAGCGCTTGCTTTGACAGCGTATAGCTCAACTGATCGCCATTGGGATTACGCACCCGCTGGTCGACAATATGGACGATGGCCGGTCGGTTGCCGTGCGCCTTGACCAGCGCGGTTGACAACAGCAGCGGCGCAAACAGATTCAGCCGGAAATGCGCGTCAAGGCTGGCGGAGTCCATTGCTTCCCAGCCATCCTGTCCGAACATGGCGGCATTGTTGACCAGCAGGTCGGGTGCGCGGCCAAAATGCTTTGCCACATCGCCGACCAATGCGCTTGCCGCCGCACTGTCTGAAAGATCGGCAGAAAAATGCTGCCAGTCGCAGCCGTTACGCGCAATCGCCTCTGCCAATGCGGGGTCTGGATTGCCCGCGCCATGGCTCGATAGCGCCAGGTCATAGCCCGCATCGGAAAGCCGCGCCGCGATGATCGCGCCGAGACGGCGGACCCCGCCGGTCACCAGCGCGAGCGGGCGCTTCATGCGGCAACCCCTGACGGTTTCCGGTGCCGCGTCATGGTAAGCCCGATCGATTCGCCATCTTCGGATATGGCGAGTTTGATGATCTTGACCGTGATCGAGGTGAAACGGTCATCCTCGGAAAACAGACGGCCGATGATATGGTCGGCCAGCGCCTCGATCAGCGTGAAGTGCACGCCTTCGGGAAATTCGGTCGCCGCCGCCTTGATCGCCATATAGTTTTTCGACGCCGAAAGCGGCGTATCGGGCGTGTAGTGTGGTGCGATTTCCAAATCGGCGCTGACTGAAATGTGCAGCGGCTGCGGCAGGTGCGTTTCTTGGCTGTAAATGCCGGTGAGGACATTGACGTGCAGGTCATGCACTTCGAGGGTGAGCAAGTCAGTCATATCAATCCTGTTGAAGTTCGTGCTGCGACCAGCGTGCGAAAATGGCGGTGGGTAGCAATAGCCCCCGCGCCTCTTCGCGTACGGCAAGTTCGCCAAATTCGACTTTTCCGGGCAGGTCGGCAAAATGCATCTGTACCAGATTGCCCAGCGCCAGCGCCGACATGCGCACGGCATAGACGGTGAGGAAAAGAAAGCGCGAGTTTGCGTCAAGCAATTGCCGGCAATTGGCAATCATTTCGGGCAGGTCTTCCTCCAGCCGCCAAACCTCGCCATCGGGGCCGCGGCCATATTTGGGCGGATCGAGCAATATGCCGTCATAACGCCGTTCGCGCCGCACTTCGCGGGCCACAAATTTTGCGGCATCGTCAACGATCCAGCGGATCGGCCGGTCTGCCATGTCGGACAAGGCGGCATTGTCGCGCGCCTGCGCTACCGATTTTTTCGAGGCATCGACATGCACCATCTGCGCGCCCGCCGAAGACAGCGCCAGCGTGCCGACACCGGTATACCCGAACAGGTTCATCACCTGCGGATCGGACGCCCCCTCGATCTGCCCGCGCATCCAGCGCCAGACCGGGTCCATATCCGGAAAAAAGCCCAGATGGCGAAAGGGCGTGCAGCTGGCGGAAAAGCGCACTTCGCCATTCCAGTTTAGCGGCCAGCCCTGCTGCACTGCCTTGGTTTCATAATACCAGCGGCCGCCACCCTCTTCGTCTGATCCGGGGATGAATTCGGCATCGGCGGGCCATTCGTCAATCGCCGGTTCCCACATTGCCTGCGGCTCGGGGCGGATGAAGCGATAGGGGCCGTAACGTTCCCATTTGCGACCATTACCGCTGTCGAGCAGCGTGTAATCCTCGCGCGGTTCGCCAACCAGTGTGACGAAATCAGCCACGGGCGGCGTTGGTAAGGACATGGTCGCGCACTGCGGCATAATCGCCGGGCAGCGAAATGAAGCGTTCCTCACGGTCAAACAGATTGCCGACGCGTGCGGGAAGCGATGGTCGGATGCCGGTTGCCCGTTCAACCGCCTCACGGAACTTTGCCGGATGCGCTGTCGCCAGAGTGACGACGGGTATATCGGCAGCGATGCCCCTCTCACGCGCGGCGTGAAGCGCGATTGCAGTGTGCGGATCGATGATCTGCCCGCAATGGTCCCAGGCCCAACGCATGGCACCCGACATTTCGGCAGAATCAGCGCGCGCGCTGGCAAACAGCGCTGCCTTACGGCGCATATCCGACGAAAGCACCATCTTGCCCATCTGTTCGAACCATTTCATCCGCGCGGCGGTGGTCGATCCGTCCCGGCCTTCAAGATCATAGAGCAGCCGTTCGAAATTGCTCGAGACCTGAATGTCCATCGAGGGTGCGGCGGTGGGCGTGACTTCGCCGATCGAATAGTCGCCCTTGGCCAATGCACGGTGAAGAATGTCGTTCACATTGGTCGCGACAATCAACCGTTTGACCGGCAGACCCATTTGCGCCGCGACATAGCCTGCAAAGACATCGCCGAAATTGCCTGTCGGTACCGAAAAGGCCACAGGCCGTTCGGGCGCACCAAGCCGCAGCGCGGCCCAGAAATAATAGACAACCTGCGCCATCAGCCGTGCCCAGTTGATCGAATTGACCGCAGACAATGTCAGCTGCGAGGTCACTTCGCTATCGCCGAACATGCGCTTTACCATCGCCTGCGCATCATCGAAACTGCCGGCAATTGCGATATTGTGCACATTGGGGGCCAGCACCGTGGTCATCTGCCGGCGCTGCACATCCGACACCCGGCCTTCGGGGTGGAGCATGAAGATTTCGATCTGCTCGCGCCCGGCCACCGCATGGATTGCTGCCGAACCGGTGTCGCCGCTGGTCGCGCCGACAATGGTCAGCTTGGTGTCCGTGCCGGTCAGAAAGCGTTCGAACAACTGACCGAGCAGTTGCAGCGCGACATCCTTGAACGCCAGCGTTGGGCCGTGGAACAATTCGAGCAGCCAATGCTGCCCGTCAAGCTGTACCAGCGGCGTCACCGCATCATGCGAAAAACTGCCATAGGCGGCGGCGCACAGATCGCGCAATTCTGCCTCGGTTAGCGAACCGGCGGTAAATGGCGCC
>JAJTFR010000089.1:15524-23723 GCA_021298455.1 Sphingomonadales bacterium
CATCACCTTTGCGGCTAGGTCCACATAAGGCAGCCCGCGCATCGCCGCGATCTCGTCTGCGGTAAAACGCGGCCAAACCTGTGGTACATACAGGCCGCCGTCGCTGGCAAGCCCCGCCAGCGTCACCCCACGAAAGTCGAGGTTGGACGCATTTCCCCTGGTGCTGATATAGTGCATGGCGGAGGCGGCGTTAGCGGTTGCAGCAATTTGGCGCAAGTGCGTGCGCCGCTTGCACAGCAGCAAATCGCCCTTTAGTCCTGCACCATGAAACATTATTTCGCCACTTCGCTCGCCGCGCTCGCCTTTTCGACAGCGCTCGCCTCCCCCGCCGTCGCCCGCCCGATGACGGAAAACGATCTGGTCACCATGAAGAGGCTGGCTGCACCCGCGGTCTCGCCCGACGGGAAGCTTGCTGTTTACCAGCTTCAGGAAACCGATCTGACTGCGAACCGCCGCCGCAGCGATCTCTGGCTGGTGGCGACTGACAACCCTGCCGCGATTCCGCAGAAAGTCGCGTCACAGCCGGATTGGAATGAGCACAGTCCCGCCTTTGCCTCCGATGGCAAGGCGATCTGGTATATCAGCAATGAAAGCGGATCGGACCAGCTTTGGCGGCATGATCTTGCCAGCGGTGAAAGCGAGCAGGTCAGCGCCTTCAAGACCGACATTGCCGGCTTCAAACTGTCGCCCGATGGCAAGCGTGTTGCAGTTTGGGGCGATATCGCCCGCGATTGCGCCGATTTCGGCTGCGATGCCGATGGTGACCGGTCAAAGCCCGGCCCCGGCACCGGGCGCGCGTATGACGAATTGTTCGTGCGCCATTGGGATTCATGGGAAACGCCCGGCAATTACAGCCGTGTCTTTGCCTTTGATATTGCCGCCGACGGCAGCCTGTCAGGCGGCAAGCCAATGGATGGCGGCATTACCGGCGACTCGCCCTCAAAACCGATGGGCGGGGGTGAGGAGATTGCGTGGAGCGCAGACAGCCAGTCGCTCTATTTCGCGCTGCGCATTGCGGATCGGAACGAAGCGCGCTCGACCAACCTTGATCTCTACCAGACGCCTGCGACCGGCGGCGCTGCAAGCAACCTGACCGACAGCAATGACGCCACCGATACATTGCCCGCGCCCTCGCCCGACGGCAAATGGCTCGCCTGGGCGGCGATGGCACGCCCGGGCTATGAAGCCGACCGGCAGGTGGTGATGCTCAAGGATCTCGTCAGCGGCAAGACCAGCGCGTTGACCGCAAATTGGGATCGTTCGGTTGGGGCGCTTTCCTGGGCAAAGGACAGCAAGAGCCTGCTCGCCGTTGCGCAGGACGGGCTGGAAAATCCGCTGTTTCGCATCGACCTGAAGGGAAAGGTCACACGGTTGACCGAACGCGGCACCATCGCCGATTTCGCTGCCCTGCCGAAAGGCGGGGTGCTCTATGCAATCAATAGCCTCTCCGGGCCCAATGATTTGGTGGCGATGGACGGCAAAGGGCAGACCCGCCGGCTGACCAATGTCAACGCCGATGCGCAAAAGGAACTCGATCACGTCCAGTACAGCCAGTTCACCTTCAAGGGTGCAGGCGGGGCGCTGGTGCATGGGCAGATCGTGAAGCCCATGGCTACAACCGGAAAGCTGCCACTTCTCCTCCTGGTTCATGGTGGGCCGCAAGGTTCGTTCAACAACAGCTGGTCGTTCCGCTGGAACCCTGCAGTGATGGCGAGCCAAGGCTATGCCGCAGTGACCATCGATTTCCATGGCAGCACCGGCTACGGCCAGGCCTTTACCGACAGCATCAACAAGGATTGGGGCGGAAAGCCGCTGGAAGATCTGAAACTGGGGATGGCGGCATTACCCGGAATCGACGCGCAGATCGATACGGCCAATGCCTGCGCGCTCGGCGGCAGCTATGGCGGCTATATGATGAACTGGATTGCGGGCAACTGGCCCGACGGGTTCAAATGCCTTGTCAACCATGCCGGTATTTTCGACCTGCGCGCCATGGCGTTTGAGACCGAGGAGTTGTGGTTCGACGAATGGGATCATGGCGGCCCCTGGTGGCAGCGCAATGATGCCGAAAAATGGAACCCGGTGAACCATGTGACCAAGTGGAAAACGCCAATGCTGGTGATCCATGGCGAAAAGGATTTCCGCATTCCCTATTCCCAAGGTCTTGCCACTTTCACCGCGCTGCAGCGGCAGGAAATCGATTCGCAATTGCTGATCTTTCCCGATGAAAACCACTGGATATTGAAGCCGAAAAACTCCCTCCAATGGCACCGCACGGTGTTTGACTGGGTCGGCCGTCATCTGAAGGCGAAGTGACTGCGCTGACCCGTTCGGTCCGGATGCTTCGAATTGAAGCCGCACCGGGCGGGTCAAAGCCTTGCTGAATCGGGCATAGGCTGGCATGGGCGCAGGCCATGACTATCGACAAGACATTCGACTTCGCGGGTATCGAGGCTAAATGGGCCAAGCATTGGGAAGAAAGCGGCGCCTATCGCCCGCATCGGCCCGAGGCGGAACCTTATACGATCGTCAACCCGCCGCCCAATGTCACCGGCAGCCTGCACATCGGCCATGCGCTCGACAATACGCTGCAGGACATATTGATCCGCCATGCCCGGCTGAAGGGTAAGGATGCGCTGTGGGTGGTCGGCACAGACCATGCCGGCATCGCGACGCAGATGGTTGTCGAGCGCCAGCTTGAGGCGAAGCAGGACAAGCGCACCAATTACAGTCGAGACGCCTTTGTCGACAAGGTTTGGGAGTGGAAGGCCGAAAGCGGCGGAACCATCACCAACCAGCTGCGCCGTTTAGGCTGTTCAATGGATTGGTCCAATGAACGCTTCACCATGGATGAAGGGTTCAACAAGGCGGTCACCAAGGTCTTTATCGACCTTTATAATCAGGGCCTGATCTATCGCGATAAGCGGCTTGTGAATTGGGACCCGAAACTGAAGACCGCGATTTCGGATCTGGAAGTTGAAACCCGCGAGGTGAAGGGTGGCTTCTGGCGTTTCCGCTACCCCTTTGCGGACGGATCGGGCCATGTCGAGGTTGCGACGACGCGCCCCGAAACGATGTTGGCCGATATGGCGGTCGCAGTGCACCCCGACGACGAACTTCAAGGTGGTGGCGGACGAACATGCTGATCCGGAACTCGGATCGGGCGTGGTCAAGATCACCCCGGGCCATGACTTCAACGATTTCGAGGTCGGCAAGCGGGCAGGCATCAAGCCAGCCGACATGTATAACATGTTCGATGCCGAGGCGCGCGTCGTGCAGACCGCCGACGGGTTGATTCCAGAAAAATATCTGGGACTCGACCGTTTCGTGGCGCGCGATAGGATCGTCGCCGACATGAAGGCCGAAGGCTCTCTGATCCCGCACATCACCAAGGATGCTGAGGGTGAGGTGAGCGAACATGATTTCGAGCCGCGCACGATCCAAACGCCCTTTGGCGATCGCGGCGGGGTGGTGATCGAACCCTGGCTGACCGACCAATGGTATGTCGACGCTGAAACGCTTGCGCAGCCGCCCTTGCAGGCGGTTCGTGACGGCCGGATCGATATCGTCCCCAAGACATGGGAAAAGACCTTCTTTAACTGGATGGAGAATATCCAGCCCTGGTGCGTGTCGCGTCAGCTTTGGTGGGGGCACCGGATCCCGGCTTGGTATGACGCCGATGGCAAGGTTTATGTCGCCGAAGACGAAGCTGCCGCGCAGGCGCAGGCGGGTGAAGGCGCTGCGCTGACCCGCGACGAAGACGTGCTTGATACATGGTTCTCCTCCGCACTCTGGCCTTTTGGTACGCTGGGCTGGCCCGACCAGACCGAAGATCTGAAGCGTCACTACCCCAACGACGTTCTCATCTCCGGCTTTGACATCCTGTTTTTCTGGGATGCGCGCATGGCGATGCAGGGAATGCACTTCATGCAGGAAGTGCCTTGGAAGACGCTCTATCTCCACGGCCTTGTCCGCGCGGCCGACGGGCAGAAAATGTCCAAGTCCAAGGGTAATGTCGTCGATCCGCTGATCCTGATGGATCAATATGGAACCGACGCCCTGCGTTTCTTCATGGCGGCCATGGAAAGCCAGGGCCGGGATGTGAAGATGGATGAACGCCGCGTTGAAGGCTATCGCAATTTTGCGACAAAGCTTTGGAATGCAGCGCGTTTCTGCCAGTCCAACGGCATCGGCGCCAGCGGCACCTTGCATGCTCCGCAAGCAAGCCTTGCGGTTAACAAATGGATTATCGGCGAAGTCAGCGCGACGCTGGCGAAACTCGATAAAGCGTTTGAGGAATATCGCTTCGACGCCATGGCCGATGCGATCTACCAGTTCAGCTGGGGCACATTCTGCGACTGGTATCTCGAACTGATCAAGCCGGTGTCGGCCGGAGAAGAACGGGGCGAAATCGACGCGGAAACCAAGGCTGTGGCCGGCTGGGTGCTCGACCAGATACTCGTGATGCTCCATCCCTTCATGCCGTTCGTGACCGAGGAATTGTGGCATGCTCTTGGCGAACGCTCCTATGACCTGATCCTTGCCAAATGGCCCGAGCCCAAGGCCGATCTTGATCTGGCAGCTGGCGCTGAAATTAACTGGTTGATCGCACTGGTGACCGAAGTACGCAGCGCCAAGAACGAACTGGGCATTGCGCCGGGTGCGCGGTTGCATGCCTTTGTTCGCGATGCTTCGCCCGAAACACTGGCGCGGATCGAGCGGCAGCAGGCGGCGATTGCACGCCAAGCGCGGCTTGACAGCATCAGCCCTGCCGAACCGCCGGCAGGCGGCGCAGTGCAGATCGTTGTCGATGAGGCAACCTATGTGATCCCGCTGGAAGGCATAGTCGATCTCGACGCCGAACGCGCCCGCATCACCAAGGCGATCGAAGCGGTGGCCAAGGAAGCAAAGGCACTTGAAGGGCGGCTGTCCAACCCCGCCTTTGTCGAAAAGGCAAAGCCGGAAGCCGTCGAAAAGGCGCGCGCCGACCATGCGGAAAAAAGCGCGGAGGTCGAACGGCTCGGCGCGGCGCTAGCGCGGCTGGGGTGACGCAGGGCCGGGCCATCAACGGGCATTGCAGCTGACTCATGGCCAGCCGATCCCCCCAACGCGACCTGACCATAGGCCCTGTCGGCAAGACGCTGTTCCTGTTCGCGCTGCCTTCGCTTGGCGTCAACATCCTGCAATCGGTGAACCATTCGGTGAATTCGGTGTGGATCGGGCAGTTTCTCGGCGAAACTGCGCTGGCCGCTTCGGCCAATGCCGGAATGATCATCTTTCTGATGTTTTCCTCGCTGTTCGGCTTCTCAATGGCAACGACAATCCTGATCGGGCAGAATGTCGGACGCGGGCAGATTGAATCGGTGCGCCGGATCATGGGGACGGCGACCGGCCTGTTCCTCGCTGCAGGTATCGCCGTCGCCTTGCTTGGCTGGTTGTTCGCGCCCGCCTTGTTGCGGCTGATGGCAACGCCCGAGGCGGCCTATCCGCTCGCGCTCGCTTATTTGCGGGTGATGTTCCTCAGCATGCCAACCAGCTTTGTGATGATCCTAATTTCCTCCTCGCTCCGCGGTGTGGGGGATTCGGTCACGCCCTTTCGCAATACGCTGGTCAATGTAGGGCTCGACATTGTGCTCAACCCGGTCTTCATCCTCGGGCTGGGGCCCATCCCCGCGCTGGGTATAGCGGGATCGGCGCTGGCTACGGTGATAGCAGGGCTTATCAGCCTGTCGCTTTTAATCCGGCAGGTTTACGCCAAGGACCTTGTTATCCGCCTGCGCGGAGAGGAACTGGGCTGGCTGCGCCCCGATGCGGCATGGGTAAAGCCGATTGCCAAAATGGGGCTGCCCATGGGGCTGTCGATGATCATCATGTCGGGCTCGGCGCTGGTGATGATCGGCCTCGTCAATCGTGAAGGCGTGGATACCACGGCGGCGTTCGGGGTGATGAACCAGCTTTGGAGTTATGTGCAGATGCCAGCCGTCGCGGTCGGCGGCGCAGTGAGCGCGATGGTCGCGCAGAATATCGGCGCGAACAAATGGGATCGTGTCGGAAGGATTGCTTGGGCCGGGGCCGGGATCAATGTGTTGATGACCGCAGTGCTGATCGCCGCGATTACGATTTTCGCAACTCCGATATTGCGCCTGTTCATTCCCGCCGGCAGTGCGGCGATCCCGATTGCGATCCACATCAACCTCGTCATCGGATGGAGTTTCTTGTTGATGGGGATATCGGTCGTCGTGACCTTTGCGGTGCGTGCCAATGGCGCGGTGATCGCGCCGCTCCTTATCCTTATCTTTGCGACCATTATCGTCCGCTTTAGCATCGGCTTTGGTTTCCATGACCGTTATGGGGCCGATGCGATCTGGTGGGCGTTCAATCTCGCCGCGATCTCCTCTTTCCTGCTGTCGATTGGCTATTATTTCCACGGTGGCTGGCGAAAGCGGAAACCGCTGGCCTGACCGGCCGGGCTTTATTGCGCCGCGATTAGGCGTTAGGGTATCAAACAGGCCGCCATTACAGCGGCATTCAGGGGAAGGGCGCTAGCGGAAACGCATGGATATCTACCTGCCTATAGCCGGGCTGTCGGTAAACATCCTTGTGATCATCCTCCTCGGCGGCGCGGTGGGCATGCTGTCGGGGATGTTCGGCGTCGGCGGCGGTTTTCTGACCACGCCTTTGCTGATCTTCTACGGCATTCCGCCAATGGTCGCCGCTGCCTCGGCTTCGACACAGGTGACAGGGGCCAGCGTATCGGGCGTCTTTGCCCATATGCGGCGTGGCGGCGTAGATTTCCACATGGGGGCGGTGCTCGTCGCTGGTGGCTTTCTGGGTACGATATTCGGCGCGGCATTGTTCGAACTGCTCGAGGCATGGGGCCAGATCGATACGGTGATCAACATCCTCTACACGATCCTGCTGGGCAGCATCGGCACCATGATGGCGCGCGAGGCATGGGCCAGCGTGAGCGCGACGCGCAGCGGCCAGCCATTGCCCGCCCGCAAAAGGCGACACCATCCGCTGGTCGCCAACCTGCCCTGGCGCTGGCGCTTCTATCGTTCGGGGCTTTACATATCGCCGCTCGCGCCGCTGATCCTCGGCTTTGTCACTGGCATATTGACGATGCTGCTGGGTGTTGGCGGCGGCTTCATCATGGTGCCGGCGATGCTCTATATTCTGGGGATGAGCGCCAATGTCGTGGTTGGCACCTCGCTCTTCCAGATCCTGTTCGTGACGATGAGCTCGACGATGGTGCACAGCCTGACGACCAAGGCGGTTGATATCGTTCTCGCCGTCTTTCTGTTGATCGGCAGCGTTACCGGGGCGCAGATCGGCGCGCGGCTGGCGCAGCGGATGCGCCCAGATTATCTGCGGCTGTTCCTTGCTGCGATTGTCCTGATCGTCGCGCTACGCATGGCGCTCGGCCTCGGCTGGCGGCCCGATGAAATCTATACGGTGGCGGGGCTGTGATCGTCAGGCTGCTCATTCTGCTCGTGCTGCTTCTGCCCATCCCGGCAGCGGTGCAGGCGCAGGTCGAACCTAAGCTGGTGCCCGATGTCTCGCAGCGCAACATCAACATCCAGTCGCGCTTTACCGGTGCCGAACTGCTGCTGTTCGGGGCGATCATCTATCCGCGCGGCGTCGCCCCGGAAGGGAAGGTCGATGTCGCAGTCGTGCTGCGTGGGCCGACCGAACCCATCATCGTGCGCGAAAAACAGCGGGTAGCGGGTATCTGGGTTAATGCCGAAAGCATCGATTTCCGTTCTGCCCCCGGCTATTATGCCATCGCCTCTTCGCGTCCGATCGAACAGATTGTCGATGCCCGGACAGCGGCAATTTATGAACTGGGGCTGGGCAAGCTGCAGCTTTCCCCCACCGGTGAAATCCGCAGCGAGGAGGTCCGCCGGTTCACAAATGGGCTGGTCGATCTCAACCAGCGCGGGGGGCTATATGCCGAAAAATCGGGGGCGGTCGATATCACCGATCAGGTGCTTTATCGCGCGCGCCTTGCCATCCCCTCCAGCGTGCCCGAAGGCCGCTATACTGCCGAAACATTGCTGATCCGGAACGGCCGGGTAATCGTCGCTGATGACAGCGTCACCGTGACCATCAGCAAGACGGGGTTCGAACGTTTCGTGACGATCATGGCGCAGGATTATGGCCTGATTTATGGCGCGTTTGCCGTGTTGATCTCGCTGT
>JAJTFR010000090.1 GCA_021298455.1 Sphingomonadales bacterium
GATGCCATTACGTCGCCGGAAGCTGATAACCGGCCGATCGCATTTCCCTATCAAAAACGCATGGTCGCCAATAGCAGTGTGAACCAAGGTGCTGCCTTTATCGTGACCAGCCTTGCCCGCGCGCGCGCCGCAGGGATTGCCGATGATCGCATCATCCATGTCGGTATGGGTGCTGCAGCGCACACGCCGCACAATCTGCTCAAGCGCGATCAATATGCCTCATCATCGGCCATTGATGTTACGTTACAGGAGACATTGCGGCGCAATGGCCTTGGCACAGAGGATCTGACCGATGTTGAGCTGTATTCCTGCTTTCCATGCATCCCGAAAATGGCCCGCCGGGTGATCGACTGGCCGGTGGATCGTCCGATTACCGCCTTTGGCGGACTTACCTTCGGCGGTGGCCCCATCGGAAATTATATGAGCCATGCTGTCGCCTCTATGGTTGACAAGCTGCGGCGTGATCCCGGCACTGCGTTGCTGTTTGCCAATGGCGGCTATGCGACGCATAACCACGGCATCGTCATCTCCAGCACGCCTTTGCCAGAGGCGGTATTCCCGCATGATTTCGACTGCAACGAGGCAGCGAAGGCGTTGCGCGGGCCAGTCCCCGACGTTGATGCTGGCTATGAAGGGCCTGCAACGATCGAAACATATACCCTGTTCTACAAGCGTGACGGATCGGTGCGGGTCGGAACCGTCGTCGGCCTCACGCCTGAGGGCAAGCGGCTGCTGGCAACGGTGCCTGCGCAGGATGAGGCGATGATAGACTTCCTGACCAATGGCAAAACAGAGCCTGTCGGTAGCCCGGGGCAGGTGCGCCGGCGCGATGACGGCATGCTGCAATGGTCGGCGGCCTAAAAAGGCTTCCTCGCCAGAAGGTTCGTGCCGGCACAGGAATAAGGGCGGCAAAGGTCCAATCGGACAAACCAGATTAGGGCGCTATTCGGCTGGCATAAAGGCCACAGGTGCGTCGCTATTTTGGCCGTCAGCATTTTTTACGTGGAAAGCTGGCAAAATATGGTAAAGCACCAAGTGCCGGTTGGGGTGGCCAGGCATTTTGTTCGTCTTGTACGAGGGCATTATGGCTACCTACACCCGTCTTTCTGACGGTATTCAGCGTTCGTTTCTCGACTTGGTAAAACCGCAATTCGGTGCAGGCGAACAGTTTGGCGCTTCGATTTTGGGACGCCATTTCGACGAGATATTGCTGCGCCACGACCGCAATGACCAGATTTTCTGGTGTTTTATGAATCAGGTCGGTCGCCCCAGCTATACCTATAGCCTCGGTGCAGAGGTTCAGCAGGTTCAGGATTGGCTAGCCGACAATTATGGGCGCCCGGCAAATGGCGGGCCGGATGATCTGCGTTACTTTGTATGCGGTTCGAAAACCCCGGGCATCTACAATCTGGGCGGCGATTTGCGTCATTTTGCCGAATGTATACGTTCCCGCGACCTAGCCGCGATGCGCCGCTACGCCGAAACTTGCGTGCGGATGCAATATGCCAATTACAACGCATTCGGTGCGCCGATCATCACCATGGCGCTGGTACAGGGTGACGCGCTTGGCGGCGGTTTTGAACATGCCTTGGCGTTTGACATTTTGGTCGCGGAACGCAGCGCACGTCTTGGCTTGCCGGAAATCGTATTCAACCTTTTTCCTGGCATGGGCGCCTACAGCTTCCTGCGCCGGCGGGTCGGACGGAAAATGGCCGAAAAGTTCATCTTGGAAGGCAAGATCTACACCGCCGCTGAACTTCATGACATGGGTATCGTTGATATCCTCGCTGAAGATGGCGAGGGCGAGAATGCCATCGTCGATTACTGCCGCCGGAATTCCAACCGATTTGCCGCCGAAAGGGCGGTTTACCGCGCGCGGCGGGTTTCCAATCCTGTTGAACTTGAAGAATTGTTGGAGATTACCAACATCTGGGCAGAGACAGCCTTAACATTGACGGAGGCTGATGTCCGGAAGATGGAACGCCTTGCTGATGCGCAAGACAGACGGATTCGCCGTTCCTTGTCGGCGGTATAATAGCCAAGTTTTTTAGCCGGCTGCTGCCTGGTTCCCGCCATCACTTAGTAAGGCGGCCTCGGTTGTAATTCGCTGCAACTCTGTGTCGATGGTCGCCAGATAGTTTCGACCATTGGTGTCAAAATCAATCTCGGTAATTTTTTCGAGTTTTGCGCCCAATGCCGCCATGCGCGTCGCGCCGATGTTGGTCGCGCTGCTTTTGAAAGCATGCGCGGCAAAGCGGAATTTCTCGGGATCGGCGCAGTTCAACGCTTCCTTCATGAGGTGCAGGCTGTCGGCTGCGTCTTCGTCAAAGCCTTCGAACATGCTGGCGACAAAGCTGGCATCGCCGATTGACCGCAGATATTCGATATGGGCAGGGTCGAGTGCGGGCGACGTCTCGCTGCGGCTTGCAACTGGCTGGAATACCACCACTTTGCCCAGCGGATCATTGATGGCTGCGGTCGGGGCGGAAGCGTCGCCGGCGCTGCATATTGAATCGATGGTCTCAAGCAGGAGTTTCGCGTTGATCGGTTTGGTCAGGCGCATATCCATGCCAGCATCAAGGCAGCGTATTTCAGTTTCGCTGGTCGCATCGGCGGTCACACCAATGATCGGCAGGTGTTCACGTCCGCCTTCAATCTGCCGCCACATCTTGCAGGCATCGATGCCGTTCAGGCGCGGCATGTTGACGTCGAGCAGCACAAGATCGAACGTTTCTGTTTCAAGAATATCGAGCATCTCATCGCCATCACATGCTTGGGCGACCTGATGGCCGGCTGCTTCCAATATTGTGGCCAGGATGTTGCGGTTGGTGCGGTTATCGTCCGCGACAAGGATATTCCGGCCCGTTCGTTTTGTCGGTGCCGGCGTTTCTGGGATGCGGGTATCATCGAAGTGCACCCGATGCGCGAACGAACGGCCGATCCGGATGGCGCTGCGCAATTCGTCAAAGCCTGCATCGGGGGGGATGATCGATGCAAATGCTGCGCGGATTGAAACTTCGGAAAGATCGGGGACGCTGTCATTGGACACAAGAACCGTGCCGAGTTCTGCCTTGTCAAATTTTTCCCAAACCGGATCGTCCTGTTTGATGCCTTGCGCGATATGCTGGTCGAGCATGACAAGATCATATTCGGATAGATCAACTTGGGCGATCGCGTCGGCAAGCGCGGATGCATCCGGGCACGCACTTGCGCGGACCAGGAAGTTTCCGGCGGATTGCGCGCGGGCGAGCAAATCGGCATCGAAGCGACCAATGGCAAGGATGCGCGTATGTTCGTCGCCCGACATTTCATCGCTGTCGGCGGTAGCCATTTCGTGTGCAATATTTGCGGGAATTGTCACGGTAAAGCGGCTGCCAAGCCCGATGCTGCTGTCGACACGGATGTTTCCGCCAACCTGCTGTACAAGCTGTTGGCAGATGGCGAGGCCAAGGCCCGTGCCGCCAAAGCGGTTCATCACGGTATCATCGGCCTGCTGGAATGGTTCGAAAATTCGGCCGACTGCGTCTTGCGATATGCCGATGCCGGTATCCGAAACCGCAAACCATATTTCGGACGTTTCGCCCTGAGTGTTGATCCCGCCGCTGATCGCGACAGTGCCTGCCTCGGTAAACTTGATGGCATTGCCGGTAAGGTTCAGCAGGATATTGCGGATGATTTCCGCAGGTGCATCGATCAACTGGTCGCTCAACGGTTCTGCCGATATCTGTAACGCCAGCGATTTTTCGTCTGCGCGGACGATCATGATATCGCGAATTTCGGTCATGATGTCGGTCAGGCGCATGGGGCGGCGGATCACTTCTGCACGGTTTGAATCGCTGCGTGCAATCTGGATCAACTGGTCGATCAAATGGAGCAGATGTTCGCCCGCGAGCACACTGGCATCAACCATATCATGCTGGTTCTTGGGCAGGCCCACCTGTTTCAGGTGATGGCCATAACCGATGATGGCATTGAGCGGTGTTCGCAACTCGTGGCTGACGCTGGCGAGGAAGTAACTTTTGGCGCGGTTCGCTGTTTCAGCCTCTTCCTTTGCACGGGACAGTTTTTTGATCAGCGTGCCGCAATATAGGGGTATGATGATCAAAGCCAAGGTCAGGCTGATCCCCAATATCTGGTTCGTCGCCCAGTAATTGGTTGTAAGAACCACGGTCCCAAATGCGATCGCTGACAGAGTGGAGGCAATGTAGAGATAGCGGACGCCGAAACGGAACCCGTTGCCCAGGATAACCCAAAGGAACAGCGGATAGAAAAAGGACATGGTTTCCGCTGATCGCGTCATGACGGCGAATGCCATACCGACGTCCAGCATGATCGCGGCGATCCAGCGCCGTTCCTGCGGCCAGATGCTCTGGCGGTGCATCAGAAAAAGCGCGGTGTTCAGCGTCAGATAGATGATGAAGGATGACAGGATGAACCCGTCGGTCATGAACAGACTAACCGCCAGTGCCGCGCTGCCACCCATCACCATCCGGTTGAGCAGGATTTCCTGTTCCGGGTCCAGTTTCGGTTTCCGGGGGAAAAAGCGTGCCATTACATGCTGCTCCGTGCCGTATGAACGGGCGCGAACATTTCCTGTAATTGGTCGACGGATAGTGACCGGCCGAAGAGATAGCCCTGAAGTTCATCACAACCGGCTGCGCGGAGCAGCGATTTTTGTGTTTCATTCTCAACGCCTTCGGCCACCACGCGCATATCAAGCGCGTGAGCAAGATGCGCGATCGTTGAGATGATGGCGCGGTCGACACTGGATTGTTCGATCCGGGCAATAAACGTCCGGTCGATTTTCAGACGGTTGGCCGGCAGATCGCGCAGATATTGCAGCGATGAATAGCCGGTGCCGAAATCGTCGATCGAAAGCTCGATGCCGTTGCGGCGCAACTCGATAAGTTGCTGCATCAGATCGGGGCTTTGATCGAGCAACAATTCCTCGGTGATTTCAACAACGATCCGGTCCGATGCGACATTATGCCGCTCCATGGCATTCAGGATTTCCGCTGCAATATTGATCGACTGAAATTGTCGCGGCGATACATTGACCGCGATATGGGGCAGGTTGATGCCCTGTTTTTCGAACACGGAAATCTGTCGGCAGGCGGCATCAATCACCCATGTGCCGATGCGGTCGATCAATCCGGAATCATTGGCAACGCGGAGAAACTCACTGGGCATCAAACGACCGCGCGTTGGATGTTGCCAGCGCACAAGTGCTTCCAAGCCGCAGATTTCAGTTGAACTTGAATCAACAATTGGTTGATATTCAAGGAAAAATTCATCGCGATCAATCGCTCGGCGTAGGTCTGCTTCGACGCCGGCATTGAATTGGGCGATCTGGTTCAATTGCGGTGAAAAGAAACAGTGGCAATTCCGGCCGTTTGATTTCGCTTCATACATGGCAAGATCGGCGACGCGCAGCAGTTCATCAGGTGAATTGCCATCGTCTGGAATGATGGCGATGCCGATGCTGGCACCGATCAACTGATCTACGCCGCCCAGCGAATAGGGGCGCCCGATCTGCGTCAGCAATGCTTGGCAGCGGTGGCTTACGTCCTCGACCGATTCAATGTTGCGAAGGATCAGCGCGAACTCGTCACCGCCAATGCGGGCCGCCAGTTCATTGGCACCCAGCGCCCCGTTGATCCGTTCCGCCACCTGCCGCAGCAGCATGTCGCCAGTCTGGTGACCGCGTGTGTCATTGATAACCTTGAACCGGTCGAGATCGACCAGCAGCAAGGCGGCCTTGCTGTCCGTCGTCGCGCATTCTTCAATCGCGTGGCGCATGTTTTCAGCGAGCAATGCCCGGTTGGGCAGGCCGGTGAGCATGTCATGCAATGCAAGGTGGGCACGATGTTCTTCGGCAAATTTGCGGGCAGTGATGTCGAGTGCGGACGTCAGCACCCCGATGATCTGGCCTTCCTTGTTGCGAAGCGGTGATTTGTTGCAGTGGAAGGTGAGTTCGATCCCGTCGCTATCGAAAACTTCTTCATAGTTCGGGATGGATTGCCCACTTTCAAGGATCAGCGCGTTGCGACGCAGTTCGCGCTCGGCCAGTTGCGGGTCGAGCATCTCGCTGATCGGGCGCCCCACAAGCAGTTCCGGTTCAACGCCGAACATTGCCGACTGATAGCTGTTCATGAACAGGAATTTGCCGTTGCGATCGGTCGCGTTGATCAGGATCGGCGTTGTATCGATAATCTGTTCGAGCATCGATTTGCCGTTCGCCGTCTCGTCTTTGGCATCATCTGATGAAAGCTCGGCAGCGCGCTGTTCAAGCTCTATCCTCTTGCGGTGCTGGCCAATCAGCAAAAGCGCGCGTTCGCGAAATTCGCTGTCGGTCACCGGGCTTTGGAGGAAATCGGTCGCGCCTGCATCAAGCGCTGCGATGCGGCATTCACGATCCTGTCGTGCGGTGATGACGATTGCCGGCACATTCCGGCCGCTCGTTTTGCTGCGGATGGCGCGAATGAAATCTGCGCCATTCATTTCCGGCATGCGATAGTCGACGATCAACAAATCTGCTGGCTCTGTTTCGAGCCAGCGCAGAGCATCGACTGCGCTTTGGAAGCATTTGGAGGAAAAATTTGGGCCCATCATGGCAACAAACTGCGCATAAATGCGCAGGTTCGTGGACCTGTCGTCGACAATGACTATGCGCGCGTGCATCCAAAACGGGATAACCATCCACTATCAAGAAATGGTTAACAGGATGAAATTTGAAAAATGATGTAAAATGGTCGGGGAGAGAGGATTCGAACCTCCGGCCCCTGCCTCCCGAAGACAGTGCTCTACCAGGCTGAGCTACTCCCCGACCGTGCCGGAACGGGTTCCGGTAACAAGGCAGGCCGCGCCTATAGAAGGGCGTTTCGCGGCTTTCAAGCGCAAAGATGCGCAAAACTTGCCATTGCCGTAGCAATGCGGTGCGCATAGCTTGCTTGTAATAAGAATCGGCAAGAAAGTGGCTCGTAAATGGCGCATTATGAAGACCAATATCTGGACCTGATGCGCAGGATATGGACCCAAGGCGCCGTTCAGCAGGACCGGACAGGGGTCGGCACGCGTTCATTATTCGGTGCAACGATGCGGTTTTCGCTGGCCGATAACAATGTGCCGTTGCTGACGACGAAGCGGATATTCTGGAAAACCGCTGCACGTGAAATGCTCTGGTTCCTTACAGGCGACACCAATATCCGTACTTTGTTGCAGCAAAAGGTGCGCATCTGGACTGACTGGCCGTTGCAACGCTATCGTCAGGAAGCGGGTGAAGCCATTAGTCAGGAAGAATTTGAGCAACGGATCGTCGACGATGCTGACTTTGCCGAGAAATGGGGCGATCTGGGACCAGTCTATGGCGCCCAATGGGTTAACTGGCCGCGTTATGAAGCAGCGGATGTCGCCGAGCTTGACCGGATGGCGTTGCCCCCCTGTCACAAGACCTATCAATTCCATGTGGCCGATGGAGTTTTGAGCGGATTGCTCTTTCAGCGATCCTGCGATCTCGGTCTTGGTTTCGGTTTCAATGTCTTTGCAGCCTCAATGCTGATCAGGATGTTGGCACAACAATGCGGCTATGAGCCCGGCGAGCTGATCTGGCAGGGCGGCGATGTGCATCTTTACATGAACCATGGTGAACTGGTTGAGGAACAGCTGTCCCGCAAGCCGCATGGCGCGCCGAAGCTGCATCTGCTCCGCAGGCCAGAGAGCATCTTTGCCTATGAAATAGAGGATTTCGAGGTGCTAGACTATCAACCGCAGGCCCATATCGCAGCCCCTGTTGCGGTTTAGGACAGCGATATTGACCTAATATGTGGAGTGAAATAAAGTAACAAGGGCGAACAACATTAAAATCTGATTCGCACGGAGCCCTTCAGCGGGAACGAGAGGAATCTATGACAGGTAGCAAGCCCAATCTGGCGCCCTTGCGGCTGCATATCCCTGAGCCCAAATTCCGTCCAGGCGATGAAGCAGATTTTAGCGACATCGGCGTCCCGCCTGTAGATTCCATGCCAAAGCCTGATGAGGCGGCCATGCCGTCTGCGATACGGGATCTTGCCTATGGCCTCGTCCGCGTCCTTGACGACGATCATCAGGCAAAGGGCAGCTGGAACCCGGGGCTGGAGCCTGAGCAGTTGCGCATGATGCTTCGCAACATGATGCTGACCCGGGCGTTTGATGATCGCATGTTCCGCGCACAGCGCCAGGGCAAAACCAGTTTCTACATGAAGTCGACGGGGGAGGAGGCAACTTCGGTCGCCACAGCCATGGCGTTGGCCAGCGATGACATGTGCTTTCCAAGCTATCGTCAGCAAGGAATATTGGTCACCCGTGGAAGGTCGGCAGCTGCCGATCATGTATTCGGCACCTGAATATGGCTTTTTCACCATTTCAGGCAATCTGGCGACGCAATATCCGCAGGCCGTGGGCTGGGCGATGGCCAGTGCCTCGCGCGGGGACAGCCGCATCGCTGCCGTATGGTGCGGAGAGGGCTCGACTGCCGAGGGCGATTTTCACAGCGCGCTCACCTTTGCGGCGGTCTATAATGCGCCGGTCATCTTGCAGGTGGT
Organism: Sphingomonadales bacterium; assembly: GCA_021298455.1. GTDB lineage: Bacteria > Pseudomonadota > Alphaproteobacteria > Sphingomonadales > Sphingomonadaceae > Sphingorhabdus_B > Sphingorhabdus_B rara. The sequence goes on from JAJTFR010000090.1 coordinate 8,580, forward strand.
GAACAACCAATGGGCGATATCGTCCTTTTCGGGGATTGCCGGCGGTGAACGCACCACATTTGCGGCACGCGGTATCGGCTATGGTATTGCTGCGCTGCGGGTCGATGGGAATGATCCGCTGGCGGTTTTTGCGGCCATGCGCTGGGCATCGGACAGGGCACGGACTAATTACGGCCCCACACTGATCGAATATTTTACCTACCGTGCCGAGGGCCATTCTACCTCTGACGATCCGGGCGCCTATCGCGCAGCCAAGGAATTTGAAAAATGGCCGCTGGGCGATCCTGTGGAGCGGCTCAAACAGCATTTGATCATTCTCGGCGAATGGGATGAAGAACGTCATTCCGCACTGCAGACCGAACTGACCGATCTGGTGAAGGCTGCGCAGAAACAGGCCGAGGCCAATGGCATATTGGGCCATGGCTTGCATCAGCCCTTCGAAACAATGTTTGAGGATGTGTTCGAGGAAATGCCCTGGCATTTGAAAGAACAATGCGCCCAGATGCTTGAGGAGCAGCATCGCAAATTCGGCCCTGAATGGGAGCCGAAATAATGGCCGTGACCAAGACGATGAACATGATCGAGGCGATCAACAGCGCGCTCGATTTGATGCTGGAACGTGATCCCAACGTTGTCCTGATGGGTGAGGATATCGGCTATTTCGGGGGCGTCTTTCGTGCGACCGCGAACCTTCAACAGAAACACGGGAAAACCCGCGTCTTTGATACGCCGATCAGTGAGAATGGCATTATCGGCGTCGGCGTGGGGATGGCTGCTTATGGCTTGCGTCCCGTTCCTGAAATCCAGTTTGCCGATTATATCTATCCCGGGCTTGATCAACTGGTCAGCGAGGCGGCGCGGCTGCGCTATCGTTCCGCCGGCGACTTCATCTGCCCAATGACGGTGCGTTCGCCCTTTGGCGGGGGCATATTTGGCGGTCAGACGCACAGCCAGAGCCCGGAAAGCCTCTTTACCCATGTCTGCGGCATCAAGACAGTGGTCCCGTCCAATCCTTATGACGCCAAAGGGCTGCTGATCGCGGCGATTGAGGATAATGACCCGGTGATCTTCTTTGAACCGAAGCGCATCTATAATGGCCCTTTTACCGGCTATTATGACCGGCCGGTAGAGCCATGGTCAAAACATGCGGCCAGTGCGGTGCCTGAGGATTATTACCGGATCGAACTGGGCAAGGCCGCTATCGTGCGCGCGGGCGATGCGCTCACGGTGCTGACCTATGGCGCAATGGTGCATGTTGTCCGCACGATTGTCGAAGAAATGGGCGTAGACGCTGAGGTAATTGACTTAAGAACACTTCTACCATTAGACATTGAAGCAATTGAAAATTCAGTGAAAAAAACGGGTAGATGTTTAATCGTACATGAGGCGACCCGGACGAGTGGGTTTGGCGCGGAACTGGCCTCGCTTGTCCAAGAAAGATGTTTCTATCACCTCGAAGCGCCTGTCGAACGTGTTACCGGTTTCGACACGCCCTATCCGCATAGCCTTGAATGGGCCTATTTTCCCGGCCCGGTGCGCATTGGCAGCGCGATTGAAAAGATCATGAAGGACTGACGTCATGGGCAAATTTGTCTTCAAGCTTCCTGACATTGGTGAAGGCATTGCCGAAGCCGAAATCGTTGCATGGCATGTCGCAGTGGGCGACCGGATCGAAGAAGACCAGCCATTGGCTGACATGATGACCGACAAGGCGACAGTCGAAATGGAAAGCCCGGTGGCCGGTATCGTCACCGCCGTCGCCGGAGAGGCGGGCGATGTCATCGCGATCGGCTCCATGCTTGTCGAGATCCAGACCGAGACCGAAGGCGATGCAGCCGATGAAGCGCGCGATTATGGGAAGGCCGAGCCTGAGGCAGTCGCCGCGCCCGAACCTTCCCCACCACCGCAGATGCAGCCCGCCAAGAACATGGCAGACGTTGTTCCTGTGCAATCAAATGCTGTGGTTGAGCCGGAAACCATGCAGAAAATTACTGCATCGCCGGCGGTCCGTGCCCGTGCCCGCGATCTTGGGGTTGACCTGAATGACGTCAAGGCGTCGGGCGGCCATATCCGTCATGCCGATCTTGATGCCTATCTGAACTATGGTGCGGGGCAGGGTTATCGTGCGCCGGGCGGTTCGGCAAAGCGCGTTGACGAGACAATCAAGGTCATCGGGATGCGCCGCCGTATCGCCGAGAATATGGCTGCGTCAAAACGCCACATTCCGCATTTTTCCTATGTCGAAGAATTTGATGTAACCGCAGTTGAAGGCATGCGTGCGGATCTAAACGCCAATCGGGGCAACAGGCCGAAGCTGACCATGCTGCCTTTCCTGATTGTTGCAATCTGCAAGGCATTGCCTGATTTTCCGATGATCAATGCCCGTTATGACGACGAGGCGGGCATGGTGACCCGCCATGGGTCGGTGCATCTGGGCATGGCAACACAAACCGACGCCGGTCTGGTCGTGCCTGTGATCCGCGATGCTCAGGATCGCAATGTGTGGCAATTGGCGCAGGAAATCGTCCGCCTGGCTGGGGCTGTGCGCAATGGCAGCGCGAAAAGCGAGGAATTATCAGGTTCAACATTGACGATCACGTCGCTTGGCCCGCTGGGTGGAATTGCGACGACCCCGGTGATCAACCGGCCTGAGGTAGCCATTATCGGCCCCAACAAGATTGTCGAGCGGCCCATGTTTGTTGGCGATACGATCGAGGCACGCAAACTGATGAATCTGTCGATCAGTTGCGATCATCGCGTTGTCGATGGCTGGGATGCGGCAAGTTTCGTGCAAGCAGTCAAGAAACTGATCGAAACGCCGGTTCTGCTTTTCGCTGATTGATGATCATTGCGTCCCATCGGGGGCGCAATGGCCGATCAGAATTTGAATCCGGCAAGGCTGGTCTGGTCGAACTTCAGCTTGAATGTGAGGAACGGGCCACTGCGTGTGTAGCGGCTTTCCTCGAAATCGCGGTCTTTGAAGCCGACAAAGTTATAGCCGATCGTGACATTGGCATTTTCAAAAGGCGTGACCGTCAGCGTTGGGCCACCCGACCAGGCAACAGTCTTGCTCGATGTGCCGACGCGCACCGTTCCCGACGCACCAATATCGGCAATGTCGGAAAGGTCAAAGCGCAGGTCGGCGCCGATCACATTGCTCCAACCCTTTACATCGTCTTCGCCGAAACGTTCGCTGGTATAGCGCGTGCCCCAGAACAAGGCATATTCACCGCGCTCGATGAAATTGCCGTCTCGTTGGTCGATCGGCGTGTAGTTGACCGACAGGCTGTTTATTACGCGGTCGGATTTCACATCGCCGTTGACCAGCAACGGTGCGCCGCCAACCGGCCCGGGCAAGCCGGCGACTGCATTCTTCACGGCGTCATGGCGAAATTCGGTTTTGTTGAGCAATGCCCATTGGCTGTCGGCGGGGCGATGGGCCCAGCTGATTTCTGCGTCAGCTGTCATGGTCTGTGCGCCGCCCTGCTGCTGCGCCTTGAACCAGTTGAAGGTACCGCCAACGGCGCGGCCTTCGCCGATTTCGCGCAGGATCGCGGTGGTAAAGCCATAACGCTGCGTGGTGTCGCCATCGCGCCATTCGGCCCGTCCGGTCCAACTCCAGTCATCGCCACGATAGGTTGCGCCGCCAGTGACCGCGACGAAATCTTCGCTCAGCGTCCCGTCGCTGCCCAGGAATCCGCCCGACGCAACCGGCTGCAGCGGATTGATCACGTCGGTGCGATCAAAGCCGCCGACGGTCTGATTGCCATCAAGGGTGAAATCGAGCGACCATTTGTCGTTGATGCGGAACGACTGGGCAAGGCCATAGGATGCGAAGGTTCGTGCGCCAAATTCGCCGATATCCTGCTGGTTCGCGCTCGCCAGGATGCGGCCGCCGCTCCACGGTGCGATATCGAAACCGACGCGGGCAGTTTTGGCATCAACCTTCTCGCCCTTGGCAATTTCGTAGCTGCCGATCAATGCGATGTCGTTACGGATTGCATAGCGCGCACCGACGCTGTGACGGGCAGGGAAGTCGACGCTCTCGTCCTGGCCGCCAATGGCGAATTCCGTCTGCGCGCTGACCTCCAGTTTTTGGGTCAATTGGTAAGAACCTGCGATCCGGGCCAATGTTGACTGGTTGGTCGTGCCATCGTCAAGCCGGTCATTGGCATGGGTCAGGCCGGCGCGCAGCGATGCGTCGGCGTTGCGATATTCGACCTCTGCGGTACCGGCTATCCGGCGGGCATTGTTGTCGAGATAGTTTTCCTGATAGCCAAGCGCCGATATCGAAAGCTTGTCCGTCAGGCGATAGCGCGTGTCGAGGCCAAATTTTTCGGCGCCCAATTCGCTGCGATTGGTCTGCCCCACGCCGAAGCCGGCGCTTTGGCGGCGGTAGTAGCCGAGTAGGTCGAATTTCGGGCCATGATGTTCTGCTTCAAGCAGCAACGCACTGGCGCCGCCGGCATCGGGTGT
>JAJTFR010000091.1 GCA_021298455.1 Sphingomonadales bacterium
GGCACGGCCGGCACGCTGGGTGGCGGCGGCCTGGCTCGCCCGTTCGGTGACAAGACGGGTCGAACCTGCGGCACGATCATAGCGCGCGCGACGGGCAAGCCCGCTATCGACCACAATGCGCACACCGTCGATCGTCAGACTGGTTTCGGCAATTGAGGTCGCCAAGATCACGTTGCGGCCTGCACCCTTGCGGATCGCGGCGCGCTGCTCAGCGGGATCTAGGCTGCCGTGCAGGCGGTGGATGCCCGCTGCAATCCCTGTCAGTCGCTCTGCGGTGCGTTCGATCTCGGCCACACCGGGGAGGAAAGCGAGCAGATCGCCCTCGGCTTCCTCGGCCAGTGCACGGCGAATAACGGACGCCATTTCATCCTCAATCCGCGCCTCGGCCCGGCGACCAACATGACGCAACGTCAACGGATGCGAACGCCCCTCGCTTTCGATCAGCGGCGCATCCATCAATTTGGCAAAGCGGCTGCCGTCGAGCGTCGCCGACATCGCCACCAGCCGCAGGTCAGACCGCAATCCCGCCTGCACGTCCAACGCCAAAGCAAGGCCGAAATCGCTGTCAAGGCTGCGCTCATGCACCTCGTCAAACAGCACGGCAGAAATACCCGTCAGTTCAGGATCATCCTGTATGCGGTTGCGGAAAATGCCTTCGGTCAGCACCAATATGCGGGTACGCGCGGACAATTTGCTGTCCATACGCGTTGCGTAGCCGACCAGTCCGCCAACCGCTTCTCCCGAAAGCTCTGCGATACGTTCTGCGGCAGCCCTTGCGGCAAGCCGGCGTGGTGAGAGCAGCAGGATTTGGCCGTCGCACCAAGCCTCTTCGAGCAAGGCTGATGCCACCATTGTTGTCTTACCCGCACCCGGCGGCGCGATCAGCACGGCATTGGGGCCCGCGGCAAGCGCGGCCTTTAATTGCGGCAGAACAGCTTCGACAGGAAGGGTCACACGCCTCAGAGCCTGTCCTGTTCGGATTGAGGCGTCGTCATCGCAGCCTCTAATAGGCGCGGGCGATGGCAAACTCCACAGCCTCGACCAGCGCGTCTTTGGCAGCGCCGCCAGCAAAGGGGCCGAGTGCGTCGATGGCACGCTGGCCGTAATGGCGCGCCCGTTCCAGCGTATCGTCAATCGCATTATGCTGGCGCAGCAGGGCCGTCGCATGGGCAAGATCGGCATCGCTGACGCGGTGGCCGAGCATGGCATTACGCCAGAAATCCTTTTCCTCAGCTGTCCCGCGACTGTGCGCGAGAATGACCGGCAGGGTTACTTTACCGTCGCGGAAATCGTCGCCAATATCCTTGCCCATTGTCACGCCGTCAGAGACATAGTCGATCGCATCATCGACCAACTGAAATGCAATTCCCAGATTGCGGCCATAGGTATCAAGCGCCAGTTCATCCGCTTCCGGCCGTTCGGCAACCACGGCGGCAATCCGGCAAGCAGCCGCGAATAGCGCCGCAGTCTTTGCGCCGATAATGTCGAGATATTTTTCCTCGCCAGTCGCAATCTGGCGCTGCGCGGTCAACTGGTTGACTTCGCCCTCGGCGATGATCGCCGATGTGCTGGAAAGGATCTTCAATACCTTGAGCGATCCATCCTCTACCATCAGTTCGAAAGAGCGGCTGAACAGGAAGTCGCCAACAAGTACCGCGGCCGGATTGCCAAAAATCAGGTTTGCGGCGGTCTTGCCGCGGCGCATCTCGCTGCCGTCAACGACATCGTCATGCAGCAGCGTTGCGGTGTGGATGAATTCAACCGCAGCAGCCAGCTTGTGGTGGCGTTCGCCCGGATAGTCGAGCAACGACGCACAGGCGAGCGTAAGCATCGGCCGCATCCGCTTTCCGCCGCCGGCGATCAGATGTCCGGCCAGTTCAGGGATCAAAGGAATTTCGGACTGCATCCGATCAAGGATCACGGCATTCACCCGGTTCATCCCCGGCGCGACAAGATTGAGCATCGGTTGCAGCGAAGGCGCGCGATTGCCGCCGATCTGGTGAATTGAAGCCGTCATCCGGCTTGCCCTGCCAAGCGGCAACCGCGCGCGCAAGTGCAAAAGGTTGAAAAGCGCTTGTCGGACGCTGAAGCAGGCGGCATGGATAGATTACGATGGCTGATGAAATCCTGAACCGTTACCGCCAAAGCATCGACAATATCGATGCCGCCCTTGTGTTCATGCTCGCCGAGCGCTTCAAGATCACGCAGGATATGTTGGCGATGGTACGTTGGTGATCGACCGGGTGCGGGTCGAAGCGATTGCTACCGGTGAGGCTTCAGGCATGAGCGGCTGCGGCAATTGGCCAAGGAAGCTGATCTCGATCCCGACTTCACCGAGAAATTCCTACGCTTCATCATCAACGAAGTCATCCGCCACCACGAACGAATCCGCCAAGGCTGATCCGCACAAAAAACAGCCCCTAGGGAGGGGCTGCAAGGTCGGGTAGGGTTCGCTGTACCTTTATGCTGACCGGATCGTTGGCACGATCCAGCCTCTTCTGCGGTCGTTGGCCATTTGTTTGCCGCAGTATCTAAAAACCGAGCGGCGGGATTGGGATTCCATGATCTGAACGCGAGAGCGGCTGCGGATGCTCCGTCCCAGGGGGGCACATGAATATTCGCCTAAAAATAGCCTTCATGTTCCGACCTTCACAATTCAGATCAATATTTTATAAGTACTCAATTATTTTTATATTTACTTTATCATTAAAAATTCAAAAATGACTTATTTTAACATCATTATTATTCCATATTATAAAAACTAATATATTTCGAATACATTCCGAATTTGCATTCAATTCAGTTTATAATGCAGCCATTTTGAATATATAATTGAATAATTTATACAATCCGCCTAGAAATTTACCCTTATATTTAGGGAATAAAAAAAAGTGTCGCTTCGCCAAAGGGGAGAAAGTAAATATATTTATCACTACCTTAAATTGCGAGTGATAAAATATATGGATATCAAATTGAATTTCAGTAATTTACAATGTTCAAATAATATCCGCTCAGGAAATTCAAGTTATGCTTGATAAAATAGAAATTCTCTACGAAATAGAGAATAAAAAAAAGATAAAATGCCTGCATAATGAAGTAAAAATTATTTATGAACTTTTGAAACATGGCCCAACTTCTTCGCTCGCAATTATGCGAAAAACGAACAGGTCAATTTCGGCGCATAATAGCGACCTGAAAAGACTGATGGCCTTGGGTGCCATTCGGCAGGTAGATCATGATGGCGATGGCCGCGTGAAGCTCTACGACGTCAATCGCGAATATATCAGCCTAGAAGACTAGGCGCAGAGGGCCGCCTCGTCGCACAACAATAAATCGCTGCAGCGAGGATTGCGGCTCTTTCACCTTGTCTCAGCGCTGCCTGGGCTTGTGCAAAGGGCGACGCCCCTCGACGTCGCCTGCCCGGCACACAGCCACGCATACCGTAAAAGAAAAGGGCCAGGCTTGCGCCCGGCCCTTCCCTGTTTCCCTGATGCTATTGATCAGAATTCGATATCAAGCGTCATGCCATAGGTACGGGGATCGCCGAAGATCACCCCGGCAAAGCCCAACTGACCGAAATCGACCGATCGCGTGACATATTTCTCATTGGTCAGATTCTTGCCCCAGAAAGTCAGGCCAAAACCGTTACCGGATCCGCCCAATTTGATGCCATCGATACGGATCTGGCCATCGACCAACCCACGCGCATCACCGTCGGTTGTTTCCGAGAACGGCGCTGTAAGCGTATTGGCGAACATCTGGTATTTGGCAGTGTAGTTATAGCCAAGACGCCCGGTAAGCTTGCTGTCGCCCGATAGCGGAACAACAACATTACCTGCGATCGCAGCGGTATATTTCGGCGCATAGCCTGAACCACGCAGCAAACCGGCAATATTGCGCGGCGTGTTGGTGATGTCTGCACCGGGGAAGTTCTTCACCTTGATATCAATATAACCGAAATTTCCATCAATCGAGAAATTGTCGGTAACCTTGAACTGCCCTTCAAGTTCAAGGCCGGTATAATTTGTCTTACCGGCATTGACCGTGATTGTACCAAAGCTGCCCGTGCCAACGATAGGAACCGGAACCGTAACCAGCTGGTCCTTGTAGATATTGTGGAATATCGCAGCGTTCAAACGGATGCGTCCACCGATTTCGGTTTTGGCACCCAATTCGAACGAGTCCATTGTTTCCTCGTTAAACGGGGTCAGCGGCAGCAACGGGGTTGTTGCCTGACGCAGGTTGAAACCACCTGAACGATAGCCACGTGCTGCACGCGCATAAAGATTGATGTCTTCATTCGCGCGATAGTCAATCGTCAGGTGACCGGTCGGTGCGCTGAATTTCTTTTTGCCATAGTTGACCGATTTATCGGTACCGGATGTGTAAGGCGTCGCACCATTTTGTCTTCTGAGAACTTCCTTCTCATCCCACGAATAGCGAAGCCCCAAGGTGACGCCCAAGGCGCCTTCCTCTCCACCGGGACGATAGCTTGCCTGACCATATACCGCCTTCGACGTGCCATCGGCCTTATAGTCCAGAATGGACGCCTGCGGAATGATGCGGAAGCGCGCAGGGTTGTTGGCTTGGATCAAAGGCGCAAGTCCGCCAAAATTGGTCGAATTGTAAACCGCCTGATTGGTATCTAGAACGAAACCAAAGCTTTGGACGTTCCGTTCCTTACCGCTTTCACGGAAGAAGAACCCGCCCACAACCCATTGAAGGGGGCCATCGCCGTTCGATACCAGTTCGATTTCCTGGCTCCACTGATGCTGCTCGCGCGCATTGGTTGCGGTGAACAAAGACTGCGTTATCTGCGGAATCGCCTGGCTGGACAGGAAGGCGGCGGTCCCTGCGGGCAAGCCCAGGCCGGAACCTGTAAGCGGGTTACCCGACAAGATTGCAGCGGGGAAACCGTTCAGCGTGTTCGTCGGACCGATATTGAAAAGGGCACCGCGAAGCGAACCAAGGCCATCAAGGTCGCTGCCGCGGATGTTGTTTTTCCAGCTACGGTAAGCGGTGGTGGTGCGAAGCGTGGCACCATCGGCTTCTGCCTCGATCCGGAACATGTTGCCCCAGATTCGGTCGGTCGACAAACCGTCCGATTCGTTACAGATCTGCGATAGACGCGTGCGCGTTACCGTCTTGCTGCAGCCAGCCTCTAGAATGGAAGACTGGGCCAGATATCCGCCAACATTTGCCGGATTGACCTGAGCGAAGGTATTGCCTTGATACGAGATATTCGGGCGGAAAACGCCCATGCCGACCTCTGCCAACTGCTGGAAATGCGGCTGACCGGTGATCTGGGTCCAGTCGAGAACATTATAAGCGGTGATATTGTCGGCCAGGTCGATTTCAACTGCCCAACGGGCCGAATCCACCTTGGCGCTGCCAGGATCGCGGCTGTCTTTTGGTTCCAGAAGATTGTCGACGATGCCATTACGCTCTCGGCGCAAATAACCGAGCGACATCCGCGCACCGCCAAGGTCGCCCGAATTGAGAACGAAGCGACCAAGCATCTGGCCATAATTGCCAGCGCCCAATTTCAGCTTCAGGCTCGCCTCATTGTCAGGCTTTTTGGTGATGAAGTTGATCGCACCGCCGGTGGTATTGCGTCCGAACAAGGTACCCTGCGGTCCGCGCAAGACTTCCACCCGCTCGATATCCGCAACCTCGAAAGAGGCGGCCGATGAACGTGCGAGATAAACGCCATCTTGGTACAGGCCGATCGGCGAATCATACCCTTGCGTTTCGTCAGCCGGGCTTGGGATACCACGGATCGAAACAACGGCGGCAGTCGCGTTGGTGGTGCCACCCACGATTGACACGTTTGGCGCAATGGCGCTGAGATCCTTGACTTCGGAGAGCCCGCGCAATTCAAGCTGCTCGGAACCGACAGCGGAAATGGCCAGAGGCGCTTGCTGCAGATTTTCCTCGCGCTTGTTCGCGGTAACCACGATTTCTTCAAGACCGCTGCTACCTTCGTCGGCCTCCTGAGCATATGCCGGAACAACGAAGCCAGCCATGCTGACGCCAGCAAGCAGAGTTGCCGACACGACACGATTGAATGATTTCATTTAGCCCTCCCCTAATCTTTAGTCCGTACTACCTTCCCCGACAGCACGGCTCTCTCATTTGCCTATCAGTGAATTCCAAAAAGCGTAATGAATGTCAATTCATTTTACGCATTATGGCATTCGTCTGCTTTTCGATATTGAATATGCGAAATATAAACTGAGTTTCGCAACCTATTTACGCAACCGCATCCCATGGCGCGGAGATTGTACCCCGCGTCGTGTAATGGCCGTTTACCCGTGCCTGATATTCACCGGCGCGCGCACGCGGATTGTAAAACTGCTTGTACCAGATGCGCAGCTTGTCGAACGGGCCATCGCCCTTGACCATCATCGGATTGAGGCAAGGCCGCTTGTTTGACCAAATCTCAAAATCCTGGGCAAAGGCTTCAATGCCAGCAACTTCATAGCCCTTGGCGAGCGCGACATCCTCATCGGCTGGAACGGCATTCTTGACCTTGACCATCAGACCGTACCAGACCTTGATCGAACCATCATCGACCGGCGTATGCGCGATCAGCATGTGCGAGGGATATTCACCGATCATCACCGACTGAAGAATGCCAGGGCCGGTATACCAAGTGTCATTGGTCATCGGTTCAGCGCCTGAACCCGCAAGCGTCTTATGGCCCGCGGCAAGGATCTGGCGGCAGACGATGCCATCAAATTCATTCTCGAACGACACCATATCGATCGATCCGTGAACCGGTTCAAGATGGCTCTTGTCGGTCATGTTATCGAGCACTTCCTGCGGGTGCGAATTAAGCACGCCGAGGCATTCGATGTTCCAATTGACCCAATTCGGCGCACCATAGGCTTCGAAAGGCGGCACGTCATAATCGGGCTCCGCACCTTCGGCATCATGCCAGGCCCAGATCACCCCAGCCCGCTCGACCACTTTCCAGCTTTTCAGGCAAGCAGCCTTGGGCGGCGGCGAAGGCGAATAGGGAATGTCGTTGCAGCGACCATCGGGGCCGAAACGCCAGCCATGATAGGGGCAGCGGATATTGTCGCCCTCAACATGCTCCTTGTCTTTTACGACATAGGATGTGGTGTTCTTCGCCAGATGCGTGCCCATGTGCGGGCAATAGGCCTCGACCAGAAAAACCCGGCCGGATTGGCCGCGATACAGCACCATTTCCTCACCGAAATAGCGCACGCCGGTGGGCGTCGTCGTCACTTCGTCAGATGTGGCCACCATGAACCACCCCCGCGGGAAGGTGAATTCGCCCAAACCATAATCAGCGGTTGTTGCCATGCTCCATGCCTCTCCTTGAATCGCGCAAGGATAATTAGCCTAAACTGCGTAGGCTTGGCAATAGATAAGCTAGACTACCGCATTATGCGTAATCACATGCAATGCATTTTACGCATTTTGATTTCAGTCATCGCCCTCGACGACATGGTCGGCTTCGGTGATGCGGACCACCCGTGCATTATATTTGATGGTCTTTACCGCGATAGAGGTTTCGACATGGTGTACGCCGGGCAAGGCCAAAATCTGGTCGGAGGCGACCGCGTGCAGCGCGTCGAGTTCATTGAACAGGCAGATCGCCAGCACGTTGAACCGGCCCATGGTGATCATCACGCCATTGACCGATGAAAGATTGGCGATCTGCTGCGCAATTTCGCGCACCTTTTCAACTTCGGCCAACACACCGATAAATGCCATCTTGGTCGAATTTTCGAGGCCAAAACTGGTGATCGCGGTAAAGGCGATCAGCCTTTCCTGCTGCAGCCGTTTGATACGCCCGCGCACGGTACCCTCGGTCACGCCGAGATCAGCGGCAATCTTGCGGTTAGAAACCCGCGCATCGTTCGACAATATTGCGATCAGTTGCCGATCCAGATCGTCAATGACGGGGGCGCTCATACCGTTTCCCTCGCTTCGATCGGCGCGACATCGAATTTATACTTCACGACATCAACGGCGATTGCGGGGCTCATGGAGCGAATGCCACGCACCTTCGAAAGCTTGTTCAGCATGAGATCCGACAATTCGTCGAAATCATGCAAGGCGACCAGAATGTCGATGTCATAGCGGCCCGTTACCAGATGCGCCGCGAACACTTCCGGAAAGGCGGCCAGTTCGGCTGCCACTTCGGATGCGGGCCGGCCATCGACTTCGATCGCAATCTCCATCAACACATTATAACCATGCGCCGAAAAATCAGACACAGCGACCACGCGCAGCTTGTTTTCATCTTCCATCCTGCGGATGCGCGCCGAAACCGTAGCGGCCGTCAGATCCAGCCGGTCTGCGATCTGCTGATTGGTCGCACGACCATTGAGCCGCAACTGCTCGACGATCGTGCGGTCGATTTCGTCTGCAATGAATTCGTCGCCCATCATGCCCCTTTCAAACCCGGATCACCTGCGCGGCAGAAAAGCCGCCGTCAACCGGAATGTTGGCGCCAGTAACAAAGCTTGCCTCGTCAGAGAGTAAAAAGCGAATAACCCGCGCCACTTCAGACGGTTGGCCGGGTCGGTTCATCAAATGCATGCGGATAAAGGCATCGCGCACCGGCCCTGCATGTTCAAGCATGCCCGTCATGGGTGTTTCAATATAGCCCGGGCTGACGGCATTCACACGTACACCATAGCCAGCATAATCAGACGCAATGCTGCGCGTCAGCTGGAGGATGGCGCCCTTGGTCACATTATAGGGCGTGTTTCCCGGAGAGCCGGTCATCCCGTAAATGCTGGCGATCGTGACGATTGCGCCCTTACCAGCCGCTTGCATGTGCGGCAGCACGGACCTGCAACTCAACATCGTGCCCGTCAGATTCACCGCTAATGCGCGCTCCCATTGCGCCAGGTCAAATTGGGTCACAGCCCCTTCAATGGCCAGACCAGCGCATGTAACAAGCCCGTCGATCCGGCCGTGGCGGGCAATCACGTCGGCCACCGCCGCATCGGTCGCACCGGCATCGCTGACATCAAGAATATGGGCGCTATCGCCGGGCTGAAGATCGGTAATGGTCGCGCGATCCGCCGCAGCGACTGTGCCGCCTGCCTCATGCACCGCGTTCATCGTCGCCCGGCCAATGCCGGATGCAGCGCCGGTGATCAGCACCACCTTGCCTTCCATCAAGGGCATCACCGGAACTCCTTCAGATCAGCATCCATCATCGCAGACGTGAATTTCTGCACCGGGCGCGTTTCCACCCAAACGACTTCAAGCCGTCGTTCTGCGAACTTCCAAACGCCATCCTCTTGCGCATAAAGATTATGATAGCGCATCGCCATGTCGAGCAGCTTCCAATCGTCGCCGTGAAGCACATGGCTGGCGATGCAGGTGGTATGGCCGGTTACCGTGCCATCCTCGCTACGCTCAAACGTCTGGTTGAAAACATTGTGCATCGTTTTCTGGAAAGCCGCCTCACACTGGCCGACCATGCGCGCCAGCCCCTCTGCCCCACGAAACTCGATGGGGTTTTCGCCATGCCCGCGAAGGACGCCGTTGGTCGTAAAGGCAGAGGCCAGCATTGCTGGATTCA
>JAJTFR010000092.1 GCA_021298455.1 Sphingomonadales bacterium
TGTTGAAGACGATGCTCTGAATCGCATCCGCCGTGTTCCAAGAGATGGCAAAACCACCACCCGCGAGCCACGCCGTGTCGACATGGGCACCAGCAGGCAGGGTTGCCGGCAGCGTCGCCGCGAAATTCTCGGTCCCGTCCGCGTTCAAGACCTTGAAGCTGAGGGTGTCACCGGTCGCGCCATGTTCAGTCCAGGCAAGGATGACTTCGCCGCTATGGGTAACCGCAACCGACGCCTCGGACGCTTGACCGCTGGTGGTAACCTTGATGGCAGCGTCATTATCGGTGTTCGCGCTAGATGTCGCCCCGGCCGGGCGACTGCCGGGGATTCCATCGAGGCCGGCGGCGCTGACACTGCCAATCGAATCGGCAGCGTTGTTCAGATGGACCCCTGCGCGCTGGAAATAGACATTCCCGTCGGTGCCAATCCAAGATGCGACGAACCCATCCACCGCAGGCTTCTTGCCGGCTGCGTCGTTGCGCGAATAGCCGGCCATGTCGAGCCCATGGCCTGTACCCAAGGTGACCGGCGCACCATAAGCGCCAACGGCGCCGAAATACTGCGCCTTGATCACATTGGTGCCAGCTTCGATCCAGCCCGCACCATAACCGAGAATGCCCGTAGCCGAGATTGCCACTTCGGCAAGCGCCGCGCCGCCGGTTGCGAGAACCGAGGTTGGGCGGGCTGCCGTCGGCACACCCATATGATCAAAGAAGGAAACGGACGCCTGCCCGTTCTTGTAGGAAATAACACCCACTTCAGCGCCACCGCTGTCAGCCGCATCAAAAAGCGCTTGTCCAGCGGGCGGGAGACCCGAAGCAATAATAAGCGGCGCCTGCGCGTCCGAACCCCAAATATTGGTTGTCATTTTCTCTACCTCATTTTTTGCGTTCCACCGGTCACGGCATTGCCAACCCGAGCCCGAAGATGCTCGCCAGACAGCGCCGCGGGAAACACATGGCTTTCCGCGATCAAATAAATAATTCTGATGGGGGAGTTTCAGCGCGTTTATTATACGTTATCGAGACCCATCCCAATCGATTACTTTTTAGTGAAGCGATCACAGGTCCGTAAACTTCGTTAACCACGAAAGTGAAAAATCCAATTTTGGGATATATTTATTGCATATATCTAGAGATATAGATGGTTAACAGCCGGAAGCATTTCAGCGCGCACGCAGAAATCTGGCCGCGATATGCGATGGACCGGCATCCGAATGCGGACAAGATTTTTTCAAAAATGAATAATGATTCCACGAATCAGCCAGATCGATTCGCGATTAAATGTATTCTGTCAATTTGAATGCAATATAGAGAAATAAAAATCGGACATGAATATAATATTCAGTCTTATTTTATCTTCATGTCAGCTTCGCGTCAGGTGCGCGAAAATCAAGGAGCTTGCCGCTGGATGTCGGGTGCCGTTTTCGCGAACAGCCAATTCACCTCTAAAAGCTGCCGGCCTGTTAGAAGCAAAAGCTGTCACCAACCTGACAAGCCCCCCGAAATTGAAACCGTAACGGCACCTAAATGCATATGGCTTTGGTTGTATTTGACGCATAGAAACCGTGATACCGCGAGGGAACTGAATGCGTATTTTGGTTGTTGAAGACGAAGATGAACTTGCCCGCAGGCTATGCGACCGGCTGGAAACGAGCGGGTTTGTGGCTGAAAGTGTAGCGAGTGCGGAAAGTGCGCTTGATCTTCCCGATCCTGAAAATTGGTCGGCACTTGTGGTCGATATCGGCCTGCCCGGCATGGACGGCTTTGACCTTGTACGCCGCTGGCGGCAAAAGGGTTTTGACACGCCGATCATCATTCTCTCGGCGCGGGGCAGTTGGCAGGAAAAAGTGGAGGGCCTCAACGCGGGTGCTGACGATTATGTCGTCAAGCCGGTACGCGGAGAGGAATTGCTGGCCAGGCTCAATGCGCTGGTCAGGCGAGCCGCAGGCCAAACCCATGCCAAGCTGGAAGCCGGCGAGATTATGATGGATCCTGGCGCACGGATGGTCTGGCGCAACAAATCGCAAATCGAACTGACACAGATCGAATATCGCTTGCTTCACCTCTTCCTTCTGAAGCCGGGGCACATATTGTCGCAGGGAGAGATACTCGATCATCTGTATCCGATGGCCGAAGAACGCGATCTCAACACGGTCGAGGTGCATATCGGGCGGCTGCGCAAGAAGGTCGGCAAAACGGCGATCGCCACCATTCGCGGACTGGGTTACCGGTTTGAACGATGAGGCCTGATTTCGGCAGCCTGCGCACGCGCTTCATCATGGCGACGATGGTGTCGGTCATCATCGGCACAATTCTGACCGGTCTGGTCGTGGCGCGGGTGATCCACTCCTATGTGGTTGATGGTTTCCATGAGGAGATGGAAATCCATATTCAGGAACTGGCGGATCTGTCGCTGGTCGATGCAAAGGGGCAGCCTTATCTGCTGCGCCGCCTGTCCGACCCGCGTTTCATTCCGCCCGGCTCCGGCTTCTACTGGGAGGTGGAACGCGCCGGATTTAAAACGATCCGATCACCATCGCTCGACGGAAACAACCTTCCGGTCGGCCTTGCCAAAGGTCCCGAACCGCTATGGCAATTCATCCTTGGTCCAACGGGAAGCACACTCGAATATGCGATGACCAAACCGGTGACAGACGGCGGCCCCCCGCTCATGCTGTACGTTGCCACCGACCAGCGGCTGATCGACGAAGTGGTTGCCGAAATCGACTTGCCGCTCCTTTACTCGCTCGGCGCTTTCGCGATGGTTATGATCCTGATCGGCGCAATCCAGATCAATTACAGCATGCGGCCGTTGCACAAGATGCAGGCTGCGATTTCCGCCATTCGCAACGGGCGCGAGCGCCGCATGATGGGCAACTATCCCAGCGAGATAATGCCGCTGGTGTCGGACCTTAACCAGTTGCTGACCTCCAATTGGGACATGTTGCAATCGGCGCGGGTTCAAGCCGGAAATCTGGCACATGGATTACGAACCCCGCTCGCCATCATCGCTGACGAGGCGCAACTGCTGGCCGATAAGGGTGGACACGAAAGCGCCGCCGTGCTCCTGCAGAGCTGCGAGCAGATGCAGCGCTATATCGACTATTACACCAGCCGTGCCCGCATGGCCGCGCAAGCCAACCTTCCCGGCCATCGCTCTGCGCTGGACAAGGTTCTTGAACCGATCATCAATGCGATGCGCCGACTATATCGGGATCGCGGACTTGAATTGATGGTAACTTATGGCCCCAAAATCGACGTGTCGATGGACGAAGTGGATCTGACCGAGATCCTTTCGAACCTGATCGACAATGCATGCAAATGGGCGACAACAAGGGTCGAAGTCACCTGGCACCTTGATAAAGGTGCTGCTGTTTTGCTGATCGATGACGATGGACCCGGCATAACAGAAATTCAGCGCGAAGCTGTGTTCAAGGTTGGAGAGAGACTAGATCGGTCTGAATTCGGTACCGGGCTGGGGCTTGCA
Source organism: Sphingomonadales bacterium (assembly GCA_021298455.1). Taxonomy (GTDB): domain Bacteria; phylum Pseudomonadota; class Alphaproteobacteria; order Sphingomonadales; family Sphingomonadaceae; genus Sphingorhabdus_B; species Sphingorhabdus_B rara. The sequence goes on from JAJTFR010000092.1 coordinate 3,490, forward strand.
ATCGTCAAGGACCTGCTGCTGCATTATCGGGGCTCGGTGGGGCTGGAAACGTCGCCTCTGGGCGGGCTTCGTGTCGAATTGCATCTGCCTTTTCGTGATTGAACCTTTCTTGGCCACGGGACGACCTCTGGGTTGCGCAAGGCAGATTTGCATTAATGGCAACCAGTCGACAGCCTAAGCATTGGCAATACCCAATAATGCCCCTACCCCATGCAGCCACTGACCGGCTCGAAAAAATGAGGACCTCAATGTTCAAGTCTGTAATTGGTTTGCTTTTGCTCTCTGCCAGCGTCGCTGCTACTGCGCAGCAGGCACCCGCCAGCCCGGCCGACACCGATCCTGTGAAAATGGGCTGGATGCAGGGGAGCCCGCCGCCACCTGAAAAGCGGGTACTGTTCCGCGATGGCAGCCATTACCAATTCCCGCAGATCCGTTGGTCCTTTGCGCATATTCAGGAACTGATGCCAACCGCCACCATCAAGCGCGGGCAAGGGCCTGTCTCTGCGCTACCACAAGCTTTACGCGACGATCTGGATACTGTGACATTCACGCCGCTGGGTCGCAGTGAAGCGATGACCTGGGCACAGGCATTTGAGGCCGTTTACGGCGATGCAGTCGTCATCCTGCATAAGGGCAGGATTGTATATGAGCGGTATAACGGCACGATGGGGCCCGACCAGCCGCACATCGCCTTTTCGGTGACCAAATCCTATTTTGGAACGCTTGCCGAAATGTTGATCGCGGAGGGCAGACTGGATGAAAATGCGCTGGTCTCCCGGTACATTCCCGAACTCGCCACTAGCGGTTTTGGCGATGCAACGGTGCGGCAAGTGCTCGATATGACCACAGGCCTTGCCTATTCCGAAGATTATACCGATTCCAATGCCGACATTGCAAAATTCTCGCTTGCGGTAGGCTTCGCACCCGCACCACCAGGCTATGCCGGGCCCCGTGCCGCTTATGACTATCTGCCAACCGTTCCCAAAATGGGCGCACATGGCGATGGCTTTACCTATAAGTCGGTCAACACAGAAGTGCTCGGCTGGATGATCGCCCGCGTTACTGGGAAGCGTCCGCAAGAGGTACTCAGCGAACGTATCTGGTCTAAAATGGGCATGGAGCATGACGCCCAAATCACCGTTGACGCAGCGGGATCGCCTTTCACGGCTGGTGGCCTGAACCTGACGGTGCGCGACATGGCACGCTTTGGTGAGGCGATGCGCCTCAACGGTCGTTTCAACGGGCAGCAGATTATCCCGTCATCGGTTGTCGCCAAAGTGCGAGCAGGAGCGAGCAAGGAAGATTTCGCTAAGGCGGGCTACACGACATTATCTGGGTGGAGCTATAAGAGCCAATGGTGGGTGTCGCACAATGAACATGGTGCTTACGCCGCACGCGGCGTCCATGGACAGGCGATCTATATTGATCCCAAGGCAGAGATGGTCATCGCCCGCTTTGCGTCGAACCCGCAAGCGTCAAATCTCCGCTTCGACGACATCTCGCTTCCTGCTTATCAAGCAATCGCAGAACGGCTTATGGCGAAGAAGTGAAACCGGAAGCGGGCCGCGCCCGTTAGATCAGGCGCGCGCCGGACGATATTGCAACGGTTCTGCGACTGACTTCAGGCCAAGGATTGCCTTCGTTTAGAGGTAACCGCCATCCTGATAGATGAGTGGGTCAACATCCTTGCTGGTACGCACCTGCAACACCCGTGCGATCACTATGCTGTGCGTTGCATAAGCAAGCATCGCGTCGATCACGCATTCAAGATTGGCCTGGGCGCCTTCCAGTTGCGGCAAGCCATTCGCACCGGCGTTCCAGATGCCAACACCAAATCGTTCCGTGCCCCGCAATGCGCCGCCAAATGCAGCCGACACGTCCTTTTGATCCCGCGATAACAGGCTGATGGCAAGTGGCGCCGCTGGCTCCAGCAGCGCATGCAGGCTGGTCGCGCGATTAACGCACACAAGGATTGCAGGAGGATCAACCGTCAGCGACGTGATCGACGTCGCCGCCATACCGACCGGACCATCATCGCCTTGCGCAACGACGATCGACACCGATGCAGCCAGCCGGCGCATCGCTGCACGAAACTGCTGCTGCACGGCCTGATCGGCAGGGATTTTCGGGTCGTTCATCCATCACTCGATATTTGGGCGAGCCGGTGTCCGACCAGCCTTGAAGGGCGGTTTTTCTCAGTCCAGCGTCAATGGACCATGATTGAGTTGCGGTAATACATAGCGCGCGAATAGATCGCATTCGGTGATATGCGGATAGCCCGAAAGAATGAAAGCCTCAATCCCCAACGCCTGATAGGCCTTGATCTTAGCAAGCACCTGATCGGGATCGCCGACAATCGCCGCACCGCAGCCGGAACGGGCGCGTCCGATCCCGGTCCAGAGATTATCTTCTATATAGCCTTCATTGGCGGCCGACTGTTCGCGCAACTCTGCCTGTCGAGCGACACCGAAAGTCTGGGCATCGAGCGACTTGTTACGGATCGCATTGCCGGTGTCAGCATCCAGCTTGGACAGCAGCCGATCCGCCGCGGCCCGGGCCTCGGCCTCTGTCTCACGCACCACAACATGGACACGGAAACCATATTTCAGCGTGCGACCGAATTTCGCGGCGCGCTGATCCATGTCTGCAATCAGTTCCTTTGCACTTTGCAGCGTTTCCGGCCACATCAGATAGACATCGCACCCCTCGGCCGCAGCTTCGCGAGCCGCCGGCGAAAGCCCCCCGAAATAGAGCGGAGGGCATTTGCCGCTTACCGTCTTCATCCGCGGCGGATCGAGATCGAACTGATAATGTTCGCCCTGATGCGACAGATGTTGGCCATTAAGCAGCGTCTTCAGAATCTTCATCGCCTCAACCGTACGGCGATAACGCGGCTCGCTGTCCATCTTCTCGCCGGGCATGTCGGACGAGATGATGTTGATGTTCAGACGGCCACCGGCGATCTGGTCCAATGTTGCAATCTGGCGGGCAAGCTGCGGCGGCCAACATTCGCCGATGCGCACCGCCATCAGCAATTTGATACGCTTGGTCAGCGTTGCGATCGCACTGGCAAACGCCGTGGTATCAAGGCCAAGCGCATAGCCGGAGGGCAGCAGGATATTGTCGAACCCGCCTTCTTCGGCGCGCAATACGATATTGCGGCAATGTTCCCAGCTGGACGCAAGCGCCGGATCCGGGCGACCCAGAAATTCGTAATCATCATCACAAAGCGCTGAAAACCAGCTGATCTCAAGCTGCCCATCCGGCTTTTGGTTGGTCATGGCAGAGGCACTCCCCGAGCAGCGACCAGCACCGCATACCAATCGGCGCGGGTCCATTGGATTTTGTAGGCATCGGCCGCCTCGGCAATGCGCGCGGGGTTTTGCGAACCTACAATGGGGATCGGACGCGCGGGATGCGCCATGATCCAGCTATAGGCAGCGGCGGTGCGCGAAACACCATGCGCCGCCGCCACGCCTGACAGCGCAGCCGCAACCGCACGCTCGCGATCATTTTGCGGGTCGGCAATCCTTCCGCCACCAAGCGGCGACCAGGCGAGTACCGCCATATCCATGGCAATTGCCTGATCAAGCTCACCATTTTCAATGCAATCGATCCGCACCGGGGAGATTTCAGGCTGGGTCGATACGATCGGTGCATCAACGAACTGCGCCAATGCCGCGATCTGCGCCTGGGTGTAGTTGGAAACGCCAAAAGCGCGGACCTTGCCCGACTTCATGGCATTTTCGATTGTGCGCGCAATTTCCTGCGGGTGGGTAAGCACGTCGGGACGGTGGATTTGCCACAGATCGACCAGATCAGTCTTCAGTCGTTTCAGGCTCGCATCAATAGCCGAGGAGAGATAGGTGGCGCTGCTATC
>JAJTFR010000093.1:0-1245 GCA_021298455.1 Sphingomonadales bacterium
CGGGGCCAATGCCCGCTTTTTCAAAGGCTGCTCTCGAGGCGAGAACGGTCGGCGATACTCCGCGGTCAATATCGAGCGATGGAGCAAAGACCTCGAATGATCCGGGCGGGCGCGTGCGCATCACCGACGTTTTCAGCCGGATGATGGGTTTGCCCAGTTCGCGGGCCTTTTTCTCTGTTCCCAGGATCAATGACACCGCACCTTCTGCGGGCGAGCAGAACATATATTTAGTCAGCGGATCGTTGACCATCGGTGCATTTAGGATCGTATCGAGATCAACTGGGGAACGGCGCCAGGCATGTTCGCATTTGGAGCCATTTTCGAACGCCTTTTCGGCAACCAGCCCTAATGTGCGCTGGGAAATTCCGTGCAGCGACATATAACGCTGGAGTTTCAGAGCGAAGAATTGGGTGGTTAGCATCAACCCGGCCTCGCCATACCAGTCTGGCAAACCATATTCCGACGGCTTGGCATTGAAGGCACCGCGATCATGCTTGTCAAAGCCAACGGCCATGCCGACGTCATATTCGCCGCTGGCGATCGCGCCATAAACCGAAGCCAGTGATGATCCGCCCGTTGCGCAGCCATTAGCCACGTTGATGATCGGAACGCCGGTAAGGCCGAGTTCGTTCACCATAACGTCGGCCGCACCGGCTGAACTGGATCCGCCATATGCGATTTCTATGTCCGACCAATCCAGCCCTGCATCAGATAGCGCCTGCTTGACCGCGAAAACGCCTTGGTCACGGCCACTACGCCCTTCGGTTCGGCCGAATGGGTGAATGCCGATGCCGATGATGCAGACGTCGCTCATGCGCTTTCCTTTGGGGCAAAGGCGAAGCACGCGCGCTCGCCGTCAAAATCCTCAATTACCAGTTCCATGTCCATGCCGATCCTCAGGCCTGTAATCGAAGTCAGCCTGCTTTCGACAATCACCTGACCCGGCAATTCGACATAGCCGACACCAAAGGGACGGAACGGCTGCGGCCCTGCATAAGGGGCCTTGGGTTCAAACCCTTGGATGGTCCAGGACCAGAGCTTGCCGGTCCGCGAGAGGGGCACGGCATCATAGGCCGAGGCAGCGTCACCGGTTGGCATCGGGAAAATGATTTTGCCATCGCTTTTGCGCTGGCCGCCAATTAGCCGCGGTTCGGGCTCGTCGATCCAAAGACCATCGGAAAGCGGTTTGAGACCCGTCATATCATGCGGCCTTTGCCATGGCGGCGATAGCAGATGCAGGATCTC
>JAJTFR010000093.1:1272-8613 GCA_021298455.1 Sphingomonadales bacterium
CATTCCCATGCCGCCATGCAATTGGACTGCCTGTTCGGCTATCCATTGTCCGTTTTCGGCAATGAAAGCCTTGGTTGCGGCTCGATCCTGACCGGGCAGCAGCAAGGCGCGATAAAGCGATGACTGCATGGCTTCCAGCTTCGCATAGGCATCGACCAGGCGGTGCTGGATAACTTGAAAACGACCGATGGGTTGACCAAACTGCTCGCGTGTCTTCACATATTCAAGCGTGTCATCGAACAAGCGCTTGGCAAGGCCTACCATTTCGGCTGCCGCAATCAGGCGTGTTTCGTCTACCGCGCTTTCGACGCGGGCCATATCTGCAACGGGTTGTGCTGCGACATTGCGGAAAGTCACGACCCCCGCAAGGCTGCCATCAACCACCGGATAGGAACGGATATCGACCCCGTCCGCACGGGCATCGACGGCGAAGAGCTTCGTGACGCCCCCTTCTTGCGCGCTAACAATCAGCAGATCGGCTGAAGCGGCTGACAGCACGAAGGTTTTTTCGCCATTCAACCTTCCACCCTGTGCACTGACCGACTTTGCCTCAAGCACATAACGCCCCTGCGGCTCGGCAAAGGCAAAGGCGGCTATCTGGGAACCCTCGCTTATTCCCGCAACATATGCGCTGCCAGCGAGCAGCCGTGCTGCAAGAAATCCGCATTCGGTCCAGGGTTCGACTGCGAGACCCCGTCCCATCGCCTGCGCAACTATGGCGCAATCAAGCAATGATCCGCCGAGGCCGCCGTCGCTTTCGGAAAGGGCAAGGGCCACGAGTCCCAGATCGGCAAGGTCCTTCCAGCGATTGCGGTCGAATCCTCCGTCCATACGGCGCATCGTGTGCCGCCGCGCAACGTCGACCGGCGCGCAGAAACGCTCGACCGTGTCGCGAAACATCAGCTGATTGTCGTCAAGGTCAAAGTTCATGCGATCTTCCGGAACGTGATTGGGGCTGAGATCAAACCGCGCAAAAGGAGGTTGGGTGAAACCTTGAGTTCAGCACCGTCAGCTATGCGAATGTCGTCAAGCCTGGCGAGGAGTTGTTGGAAGGCAACTGTCATTTCCTTTCGGCTCAGCATGTTGCCGACGCACATGTGGATACCCTTGCCAAAGGCGAGGTGTGTGCGGGCATTTTGCCTTTCGGGATCGAAACGGTCTGGATCGGCATATTTTGCCGGGTCGCGATTGGCCGCCGCATAGCGCAGCATGATCATTTCGCCCGCTTTGAAATCGTGACCGCCAAGACTGCAATCCTTTTTGACCACACGCCACATTCCCGCTGTGGGCGTATCGAGCCGCAAGACTTCCTCAATCATGTTAGGAATAATTGCCGGATTGGCGCGGACTTTTGCCTGAGCGTCCGGGTTTTGGGCAAGATGCACAATTCCCCCGGCTAGCGAATGAGTCGTCGTTTCATTCCCGGCAACCATCAGCTGCTGTGCGACCGACAGGATTTCGGCGTCATCCAGCGGCCGTTCGCCGTCAATCCGTGCATTGACGATATCCGACAGCAGGTCGTCGGTGGGCGTTGCGCGCCGGGCATCGATCTTAGCCTTTACGGCATGCTGAAATTCGACGACCTCGTGCGCGCATTCCAGTTCGCGCTCTTTGGAGATCATGTGCCCTAACCGGTCTGCGAAGGCATCGGACCAGCGCTTCACATTCGCCTGTTCGGAAAGTTCGAAACCGAGTTGCTCACAGATGACCTGCACGGGCAGGCTGACCGAGAATTCGCTGACAATTTCGCATTCGCCCTTGTCGATAAAACCGTCGATCAGGCGGTTCACCTTTGCCCGGATGCCGTCTTCAAGCGCATTGACGCGCGGCATTGAGAAGGCAAGGTTGACGAGCTTGCGGAAACGGGTGTGTACCGGTGGGTCCGCGGTCAGCAAGGTGTTGATTTGAGGCCAGCCTTTTTCGATGATCGCCTTGACCTCGGGATCCTCCGCCATCGCCCCGGCGATTGCGCCAGTGAAGTCGTTCGAGAACTCCTCTACCCGCCCGGTCGCCTCGGAACACATGTCATAGCTCATGACAATTTTCATGCCGGTGCCGGGAATTTCCATTACCGGCGAATTGACCAGAGCCCATTGGTACATCGGAAAGGGATTCTGCATCACTTCCGGGTCCATGAAACTGGGCGGCGAACTCATGTCGGTCATGCGACTCTCTCCTCAACTGTTAAATGCCATGAAGAAGGCAGGGCATTAACGGGCGAATTTGCTAGGGTCATGAATGCACCATCACTCCGCCGTCGACCATGATGCCTTGACCTGTAATGAAGCGGGCATCATCGGTGGCAAGGAACGTCATCACATCGGCGATATCCTCAGGCTGGCCGATGCGGCCAAGTGCGGAACGGCTGGTGTAATAGGTCATCGAATCCGGATTGCTGTCGAACATTGGCCGGGTCATGCCGGTTTCGATTGCGCCGGGCTGCACGCAATTGACGGTAATACCATGTGGTCCCAATTCCATTGCGAGTGCGCGGGTCAGCCCCAATACGGCATGTTTTGAAGTGGCATAGGCGACAAGGCCTGCATCACCATAGCGTGATAGTATCGATCCGGTGTTGATAACCCTTGCGGCATGCGATGCCTTGAGCATCGGCAGGCAGGCGCGCGTCAGTTCCATCACCGCCGTCACGTTTACGCCCAAAGCCAGGTCCCACATTTGCTGGGTCATGTCTTCATAAGCGCCAGCGGGGCATACGCCGGCATTGTTGATCAATATGTCGCAACCGCCCAGTTTCGCCGCCGCTTCCGCTGCTATCGACGCTGCATTGGCGACGTCGGTTGCCAGATTGTGCGTTCCAGCCAGCCCATCAGAGTGCAAATCGACCGCGAGTACCGTGCAGCCTTCATCGAGCAACCGCGCAACCGCAGCTGCGCCGATTCCCGATGCCGCTCCGGTAACCACGGCTTTTCGTCCATTAAGATCGCGTCCGCGTGCGATAGTCATCAGGCAAACTCCCGCTGCATTTCGGCCATGTCGAAATAGTCCCGCCAATTTTGGATCTTACCCGCATCGTTGATCTCAAACGTGCCCATGACCCGAAGGGCGCGCCATTTTCCGTCGATCAGGAATTTGTCAGTGCGTTCTGTCAAGACGACATTGCCGTTGGAAGCGATATGGTGCGTGATGAATTCAATCCCCTCTGTCGGCGGGAATTGTGCCATAACAGCCTGAATTTCCGACATGCCTTTGGCTGGTCCCATAGGGATGTTGTGCCACACAGCATCGTCGGCCATCATTGCGAAGGCGCCGGCAATATCCATACGGTTCCAAGCCGCGATGAAATCTTCCACAATCTGTTGGGCGTGCATTTCCTGTTCCTTACGAAAGTTTCAGGATCATCTTGCCGTCGTTTGTGCCGCTGACAAGCCGCAGGAACGCGGGAAGGGCATTGTCGATGCCTTCATCGACATGCTCGTCAAACACAAGGCGGCCCTCACGCAGCCAGCCTGCCATCTCTGTTATGCCTTCTCCAAAGCGGGGAACATAATCCGCCACAAGTAAGCCCTGCATGGTTGCGCGCTTCACGATCAGTTGCCAGATGTTGCGCGCACCGGTTTTCTCGCCAGGATTGTTATACTCACTTATCAGTCCGCACAGCCCGATCCGTGCATGCATGGCGAGATTGTTGAGTTCGGCATCGAGGATATCGCCCCCGACATTTTCGAAGATTGCATTGACGCCATCGGGCGCCTCTGCGGCTATCGCTGCGGTGAGCTGATCGACTGACTTGCCGCGATAGTCGATTGCGGCATCATAGCCATAACGTTCGATCAGCCGTGCGCATTTTTCTGGTCCGCCTGCGATCCCAATAATCTTGGAAGCACCCTTGATCCTGGCGATCTGTCCGACGAGCGAGCCGACCGCTCCGGCAGCTCCGCTAACCAGCACTACGTCCCCCGGCTTCGGCTGGCAAACCTCGAGATATCCGAAATAGGCCGTCATCCCGACTGCACCCAGAACCGAAAGGAAATTTGTCGGCGAGGGTACGATAGAAATATCGACAATCTGAGAAAAACCGCCCGCCATCCCGATCGAATATTCCTCGATCGCATTGAGGCCGGACACCCATGCACCCACGGGAAACTCGGCCGACTTGCTGGCGACGATTTCGCCAACTGTCGAGGCACGTACCGGGGTGCCGAGCGGAATCGGGGGCATGTAACTGGGTGCGTCATCCATCCAACCGCGCATGGCCGGATCGAGCGAGGCATAATGGTTGCGGATCAGGAATTGGCCGTCGGCCAGTTCCGGCAACGGCTCGCTGACCAATGCAAAATCCTCGGCAGTCGGTGTCCCGCTCGGGCGGCGCTGCAGTATGAAACGGCGATTTTCAGCCACAAATTACTCCCATTCATTTCTATTCGTTACCCCCGCCTTGGCGGAAATCACGGGTTTATTGTCTCTGTAGGCTTCCCGTTCAGATGGCCTCAATCCGCACCGGTATCGCGCTTTGCAGCGACTGGCCAGTGATCGGATCATAGTCGACGGTTTCCTTGACAAGCCGGTTCGTGCCGGTGCCGATTTCGCGCACTGCACTACCATCCTCGCCCGCATCACCCCATGCATGGGCCATCGACACAATTCCACGGCGGATTGAGACCGAGGCTTCCGCTACGCCAATGACTGTCCCCGCCGGTGACGCAATCCGCACCAACGCGCCTTCCGCGATCCCCAGTGCAGCAAGATCGTCCGGGTGAATATGGGCAGGGTTGGTGGTCCGTTTTGCCTTTAATGCCGACAAATGTCCGCCGGTTGAGTTGAAGCGATGTTTGGTGCGGCGTGAAACAAGACGGAAATCGAAGCCTTGGTTTGGTTTTGCATCAAGGCGATAGGCGTCGAGCATTGAGGGCATTGCACCCGCGGCAAGCTGGAATTTATATGCGGTGTCTGGGTCGGGTGCTTCAACGCGCGGGTGAAGATCGTCATAGATAATCGCCTTGCCGTCAGGCGTGTCGTCGCGCACCTTGCTAGGAGCCACCGTACAACCGGCAGCCATCAGATCGAGAAAGCTTGCCTTGTCGGGCAATGCGTCCATCGGGCAGGGGCCGCCCGCGAGCGGCAAGCCCGTGCCAAGACGTTTCGCCAAGCCCCACAAAATCGCATATTCGTCGATCAGGTCGCCGGGTGGCGGAACCAATGCGCGCGTGTAGCGGGCATATGGCGCCTCATACCACCATTCGGAAAGGTTGCTAATGTCGTCGCGCTCCAAACACATGCGTGGGGCCAGCACAACATGTGATCGTTTCGCGGTTTGTGCCATTCGGACATCTACACTCACCAGCAGTTCAAGACTATCGAGCGCCCGCGTGATCTTTTCTTGGTCGGGAAAGGCGACGACTGGGTTGCCGCCGATGTTGATAAGCGCTCGGATCTGACCTTCGCCCGGCGTCAGGATTTCATCGGCGAGAACATTGCACGGCATCTCGGTCCCGAGATGCGTAAGGTTGCGAAAGCGCGATTTCGGGAAACCCTCACCAAATAGCGGGATGGGTACGCCAACCTGCGCTCGGCGCGGCGTCTTGGTTGTGAAGACGCGCGGAATCGAGGAGAGTTCGCCTTCCTGACAGAAACGCGCGCAGATGATATTGATCGATGCAACAAGCCATGCCGTCAATGTACCGTTTCCGGCCATTTCAGGCCCGGTACCGGTGCTGGCTACACCTCTGTTCGCGGTGGCGAACATGCGAGCTGCCTCGACGATCTGCGATGCTTCCACGCCGCAGCGTCCCCCCGCCACTTCGGGCGTGAATGGCTTCACCGCCGATGCCAATTCTTCGAAGCCGTCGACATGGGCGCCAACGAAATTGCGGTCGTAAAGCCCTTCGTTGATGATCACATGGATCATCCCCGCCAGCAGTGCCGCATCTTCCCCGGGCAGCACTGGCAGGTGGATATCAGCAAGACGGGCAACATCGCTCTCGCGGGGGTCTGCGACGATCAGTTTCAGCCCACGCTCCTGCGCATCGCGCAGACGACGCGAAGGTGAAAATGGCGGCAATGACCCCGGGGGGGCATAATGCGATACCAGCGGGTTGTTACCGATCATGAAGCAGACATCGGCGGTGTCGAAGCTGTGCATGCCGCCTTCCCACATGCCATAACGCATTGTGGTATAGACCTTTGCCGGCTGATCGAGTGTGACACTGGTGTAGATGTTGCGGCTTCCAATGCCTTGCGCAAATGCTGTCGCGGTCGCAACGCCTGCGCTGTTCTGGAATGCATAGGTGCCGCCATAGATGGCTACCGCATGCGGCCCATGCTTATCAATAATTCCGCGCAGTTTTGCAGCGATGATATCAAGTGCTGCCTCGGTCGCAATCGAGCTGAAATTGCCAGCCTCGTCACGTATCTGGCAGGAGGTCAAACGCTCAGGCGAATAATGCGCCTCTACCAATTGGCGCCCCTTTATGCAGGTATAACCGCCGAACACTGGATCGTCGGGATCGCCCCGCACGGCAACAACTCGCCCATCTTCTACATCGGCAAGCATCGCGCAATTTGCGTGGCAGAAACGACAAAATGTGTTGTGAGTGGTCTTTCCCATCGCCCAACTCCTCTCACGGATAGCCTAGGCCGATACTATGAAACTGCGACTGTCAATTTTGGCGGTTTGCGAGGTGGACCGTTTTAATTGCACGGTTAATTTTGTCATTGCGTCCAGCCGTTGTGTCGGGCGATAGAGCCGACATGAAAAATCCGGCACTTACCCCTGTCATCGTCGGCGTTGGCCAGTTCAACGACCGTGATTGTGTTCATGATTCGCTTGGCTTGATGATCGAGGCGCTGTCTCGCGCGGATACCGATGCCGGCGGTGGATGGATCGGGCAACTCGATAGTCTGGCCGTCGTTGCGCAGATCAGTTTCGCGCAACTGGGCAATTGTGCGCAACTTATCGCCGATCATTTCGGCATTGCGCCGGCCCATGTCGAGCAGACGCCGCATCCTACCGGTGAAAGCCCGATCCAGCTTTTGAACGAGGCAGCGAACCGGATTGGAGCCGGCGAAATACAGGTCGCGGCGATATTGGGCGGAGAAGCGTTGCGGACTGCTGGGCAGCGCGCTGCTGCGGCTCGAACGGATGGCGCAAAGCCGGATTTTCTGCGCAAGGTGGCCGAGAGCGGCGGGGCGAAAGTGGCTCCGGAGCCTGGTTCCACCGCGCATCTTGCGCAATATGGATTGGTTGCGCCTACCGACGTCTATCCGCTTTATGAAAATGCCACCCGTGCAGCCTGGGGGCAGTCGCTTGCAGAGGCGCAGGCTGAATCCGGAGTGATCTGGGCAGGCATGTCCGACGTTGCTGCGGGAAATCCGAATGCTTGG
>JAJTFR010000094.1 GCA_021298455.1 Sphingomonadales bacterium
GAAACGCCCTGAATTTCGGAAGCGCGACATAGATCGGTCACGGGAATTGCGGCTCGGCGCATCGCCAGCCGAGCGAAAACTCTGGCGCGCAGTTTCCGGAGCTAAGCTATCAGGTCATCGCTTTACCCGGCAGTTTCAGATTGGACCCTATTTCTGCGATCTCGTTAGCCGTTCAGCTAGGTTGGTTGTCGAGATTGATGGTTTTTCTCACGATATCCGGCACAATTACGATGCGAAACGGGATCAGTTTTTGAGAACACAGGGCTATCGCGTTTTGCGATTTACAAATGACGATGTGACGCAAAATCTAGAGGGCGTAGTTGAGACCATCATGCTCGCTCTCGGGCCCTCCCCTAGCCCCTCCCGCAAGCGGGAGGGGGACTGAATACGTAACTTAAACATCACCCTCCCGCGTTCGGCAGGGGGATTGAATACGCTTCTTAAACATCCCCCTCCCGCGTGCGGGAGGGGTTAGGGGAGGGCTGGTTTACACTATGGCGTTAGCATCCGTCGGGCCGTCAGCACTTTAACCGGTTTCGCAATCATCTGTCCGCGCATCGCACCTTCGCCAAGTGTTGGGGAGATGGGGGAATCAAAAATCTGCCTTACGATATCCATGCCAGCCGTAACCCTGCCGAACGCCGTATAGCCGGCCCGGGCTTCGGGATCGGTTGATTTCGGATCGGCATCAAGGCTGGGCATGTCCGACAAGAGGATCGAAAAATCGCCACGCGCGGTCCCGGGTGCCCAGCGCGCCATCGAAATGCTGCCGGCCCTATGCAATAACCCGGTTTGGTCGGTTGTCTCATGCGCGATTGGCGGCAGATCCCGCCTCGGATCGCCGCGCGTTCCCGCCTGGATCAGCCCGTTGGGCTGTTCGCCCCATGCCAATTTCATCGCACGGTAGAATGTGATGCCATCGAAGCGGCGCTGGTCGACATAACGCACGAAATTGCGCGTCGCGATCGGGGCCCGCTTCGCGTCGAGTTCAAGCTCTATCGGGCCCAATTCGGTCGCCAGCACGATCTTCACCAGATCAGGCAAAGGCGCAGGCGGTACGGCTGGCTTTTTCGGCGGAGTAGCGGCGGTGAGCAAAAAGATCAGCGGCAGCGCCGCAAGGACGAATCGGCGGTTCATGGCTTCAATCTGCCTCCAAAATTGTGCCTGGCAAAGCGGTGACATATTTGTGTGCAATTTCGAAATCATGGCCCGCACGCAGGAAGGCCGCGAATTGTTTGCGTTTCAGTTCGTCCGTTGCAGCTTCGGTCGCATAAGGGCCAATGCGCTTGCGTTGGGCAAAACGGTCTGCCGATTGCCATTTTTGCGCATCGGTTTCGCTGCGGGCGTCTTCGGCGTCGCCTTCGGCTATCCCCTTGGCGCGCAGATCTTCATGCACCCGGCGTGCACCAAGGCCGCGGGCCGCCATGGTGCGGGCGCGGGCGGCGGCAAAAGCGGCGTCGTCGATATAGCCAAGTCTTGCAAAATCGTCGATCAGCGCATCGATATTGACTGCCTCTTCGCTGTCCCAGCCGCGCTCGTGCAGCTTTCGGCCAAGATAATCGGACAGCTTCTTGCGACTGGTTGCATATCGGCCAACATAGTGCAGCGCGAGATCGCGCAGCTTCAGCGGATTCAGGGGCTTGCGCACCTTATTGGGTCTGCGTTCTTCGGCCACGCCGCATTGTTGCCACAGTCGGGTCGAATTTTGAACTCCAAAGAGCGGGTAAAGAGAAGCAAAATCGGGGTCGCATTAATAAGGGAACGCTCATGACCGGTCTAACACCTACGCCCTCCAGCGATACGCTGGAGCGCCGGTTTTCAGACTTTGAGACATTGGGAGATGCGCTGGATTATGCAGCGCAGGGCCAAAGAGGCCTGAACTTTCATGACATGCGCGGTCAGCTTGCGCGTTCCTATCCGTTCAGCGAGATGCGCACGGATGCGCTTGATGCAGCTTACCGGCTGATCAGCCATGGTGTTAAAAAGGAAGACCGGATCGCGGTGATCGCCGAAACCGGGCCTGAATTTGCCGCGCTCTTCTTCGGTTGCGTCTATGCTGGGGCCTGGCCGGTGCCGCTGCCTTTGCCAACCAGCTTTGGCGGCAAGGAAAGCTATATCGACCAGATCATGGTGCAGTTGAACAGCTGCGACCCGTCGATCCTCTTTTTCCCGCCCGAACTGGCCGAAATGGCTGGCGAAGCAGCCAAGCGCTGCAATGTCGAAGGGATTGATTGGGCGGAATTCAATGATCGCATCGCGTTGAAGACCGATTTGCCGCCCGCGAAGACTGACGAAATTTGCTATCTGCAATATTCCAGCGGCTCGACGCGTTTCCCGCACGGTGTTGCCGTGTCGCACCATGCGCTGCTCAACAATCTTTCGGCGCATAGCCATGGTATGCAATTGCAGGCGATGGATCGCTGCGTGTCCTGGTTGCCCTGGTATCATGACATGGGGCTGGTGGGGTGCTTCCTCTCTGTCGTCGCCAATCAGGTGTCGACCGATTACATGAAGACCGAAGACTTCGCTCGCCGTCCGCTCGCATGGCTGGATATGGTCAGCCGCGCCGATGGCACGGTAATCAGCTATTCGCCGACTTTCGGTTATGACATTTGTGCGCGCCGCATTTCCAGCCAAAGCCAGGTTTCCGAGCGGTTCAAGCTCGACCATTGGCGGCTTGCAGGCAATGGCGCGGACATGATCCGTCCCGATGTGATGCAGGCCTTTGTCGATGCATTTGGCGATGCTGGCTTCAAGGCCAGTTCCTTCCTGCCCAGCTATGGCCTTGCCGAGGCGACACTTGCTGTCTCGATCATGCCGCCGGGTGAGGGGATTCAGGTCGAACTGGTCGAGGAAAGCGAATTGACCGGCGTTCCCGGGTCCAATGATCGCCCGACGCGCTATCGTGCGATCGTCAATTGCGGCAAGGCTGCAAAGGATATGAAGATCGAGGTGCGTGATGCCGACAGCAATATCCTGCCCGACCGCGTGATCGGAAAGGTGTGGTGCACAGGGCCGTCCTTGATGGTTGGTTATTTCCGTGATCCGGAATCGACCGAGGCATGCATGCAGGATGGCTGGCTCGATACCGGTGATATGGGTTATCTTTCAAACGGTTATATCTATATTGTTGGCCGTGCCAAGGATATGATCATCATCAATGGCAAGAATTATTGGCCGCAGGATATCGAATGGGCGGTCGAACAATTGCCGGGTTTCAAGGCCGGCGATATCGCGGCTTTCGCTGTCACCAATGGGGGTGAGGAAACCCCGGCTGTGCTCGTGCAGTGCCGTACGTCCGACGAGGGTGAGCGCGCGAAGCTGCGCGAGCAAATCAAGGACAAGGTCCGTTCGGTGACGGGCATGAATTGCTTGGTTGAATTGGTGCCGCCGCGCACCTTGCCGCGTACCAGTTCGGGCAAGTTGAGCCGCGCAAAAGCTCGCAATCTGTATCTGTCGGGTGAAATTCAGCCTTATGCGATTGCTGCCTGAATAGATCTTAAGTTGGTTTCTGAACGGGGCGCTTACGATTAAGTAAGTTTCGGCAGTTATGCCGCACCTGTGAGCAAGCAAGAATCATCGGGCGACCTGCCAAGGGACATTTCGGCAAAGGCATTGCTGGGCTTTGACGCGCCCAGCGGTATCGAAACCGCACAACTTTTCGAAATCCAGGCGCGCAGCCTGCGCGACCGCAGCGGTGCGCAGCTTGCAGCGACGGTGATATCCGGCGCGCTGATCGTGGCGATTGCGTTCGACACAGCCCCCTATTGGGCCTTGGCGGCGTGGGTAGCGGCACTCATCGGGTGCAGCATCCTCATTCTCTCGCGCCGTTCGCCATTGGGTTATTTTGAATCCGGACAGGCGCGTCAGCGCGATTTCCTGTTGATCGGCCGCCATTCGGCAATTGGCGGCGCGGTGTGGGGCGCGGCCCTTCCTTTCCTTGGTAGTTTTGGCGCCATGCCCCAATGGCTGGGGATATGGTCAGTCAACCTCGCCATGATGGTGTTCGCCTCGCTTTTGCTTCCCAGCCTTCCCATTGCCGGGACGGCCTTTGTCGCTGCCGCAACCATGGGCGGTGTGGCTGGCTGGTTGGTCAATGGTGAAATCTACCTCGCGCTGGCCAGCGCTGCGCTCGGCGGCTTGATGGCTGTGGGCGTTTTGCGCAGCGCAAAGGCGCAGGTGCTTTACGAATTGGCGAGCAATGTGCTCCACGAAAAATCCGAAACGGTCAGCCTGTTGCTGCGCGAATTTGAAGATAGCGGCGCAGACTGGTTGTGGCAGACCGATACCAGCCGCTGCGTCAGCCATGCCAGCCCGCGCTTCGCCTTTGCGCTGGAGGCAGAGCCCAAGTCGATTGAAGGCCAGCCCTTGCTGAAATTGATCGCCGGTGACGCTTGGGATACCGGACGCTATCCCGAAACACTGCATGATTTGGCTGATCGGTTGAAGCGCCGTGAGGCCTTTTCCAACCTGATCGTCCCTGTAACCATCAATGGCGTGCGCCGCTGGTGGGAATTGTCCGCATCTCCCCGCCATGCCGAAAATGGCAGTTTCCTCGGCTTTCGCGGTGTCGGATCGGACGTGACGGAACAGCGCGAATCGGCGGAGAAAATCTCGCACCTTGCGCGTTTCGATACGCTGACAGGGTTGCCCAATCGTCTGCAACTGACCGAGGCATTGGGACAGGTGCTGGCCGACGCGGATCAATGGCGCCGTCGCTGCGGCTTCATGATGATCGACCTCGACCGGTTTAAGGCGGTCAATGATACGCTTGGCCATCCGGTCGGCGACCGGCTGCTCGCACAGGTGGCAAAGCGGCTGAAGATGATCATGTCGGCGAACGAATTGTGCGGCCGTCTGGGCGGAGACGAGTTTGCGGTTGTGCTGAAGGATGCATCGGACTCAACTTATGTCGCAAGAGTCGCCAAAAAGATCATCGAAACGCTGTCCAAACCCTATGAGGTCGATCAAAACACGCTGTATATCGGCGCGAGTGTCGGCAGTGCGGTAGGCCCGGTAGACGGGCGCACAGTTGAATTGCTGATGCGCAGCGCCGACCTTGCCCTTTACCGTTCAAAGGATGATGGCGGTAACACGCATCATAGTTATCAGCACAAACTGCATGCCAGCGCGGAAGAGCGCCGCGTGCTGGAATTTGAACTGCGCAATGCGCTGGAACGCAACCAGTTCCGCCTTGAATATCAGCCGGTGGTTGAGGCTGACGACGGCCATGGCATTACCGGTTTTGAAGCGTTGTTGCGTTGGAATAACCCCAAATTCGGCAATGTTTCGCCGGCGAAATTTGTTCCTGTTGCAGAAGAAGCCCGGCTGATCGTGCCCATTGGCGCATGGGTGCTGCGCCAGGCCTGTTCGGATGCGATGCAATGGCCTGAAACGATCAAGGTCGCGGTGAACGTATCGGTCGACCAGCTAACCAGCCCGGCCTTCGTCGAAACAGTGGTCCAAGTGTTGCACGATACCGGCCTTCCTGCGTGGCGGCTGGAAATCGAAGTCACCGAGAGCATTTTTGTTCGCGACGGCGGGCTCGCGGTGCAGGTTCTGGATCGTCTTCGCAAACTGGGCATCAAATTGTCGCTCGACGATTTCGGCACCGGCTATTCCTCTCTTGGCTATCTCAGCAATATCCGTTTTGACACGATCAAGGTCGACCGCAGCTTTGTGACAGGTGCGGCCAAGGCCAAGCCGGAATGTATCGCGATCATCCGTGCTGTGGTCGCCATGGCCGACGCGCTGGACATCGCGACGACTGCAGAGGGCGTCGAGAATGAACAGGAATTGCAGATGATCCAGCAATTTGGTTGCGACAAAATCCAAGGCTATTATTTCGGCCGGCCGATGGTGTTTTTGGATGCCTGCGCGCTGTTCGGATTACCAACCCGCCGTGAGGTCGGTTAATCGCGAATGCCACGATCGCATGAGTAGCGTTTCGGGTTCATGGCTGCATGACGAATATCGCTTTGCCGCACACCGCGCGCGTCTGGACCGCATGATGAATGCGTTTCGCGCAACTATTCATCGGGCAGACAGGTTTTGATCAACAGGCTCTTGGTGACACCCCGTCAGCAGGAGAATATATATGCGTTCCATCACGAACGAAACGGGATTGCTGGCAATGGCTGCGGTCGCAACCGCGCTTGCCTTTCCCGTCAGTCTTTCAGCCCAGTCGCAAAATCCCGACCCCATCATCGTCGATGGTGCCGTCCAGTCCCAGCCTGCGGCGCTGGTGAAGGGACCGGAAATCAAGGGCGTGATTACTGCGCGTAGCAATGATCGGTTGCAGATCACGACGGCCGATGGCCAAAGCACAGTTGTCACTTTTGATGCCAATACGCGCATTCGCACCAGTGGCGGCCTTTTCGGTGGCAGAGGCAAGCTGGCGCAGGATTCGCTGCTCAACGGTTTGCCGGTTACGGTGAAGACCTGGCAGTCGGGCAACGGGCTGATCGCCAACCAGATCAGTTTCCGCAATGGCGACCTGAAAACCGCAACGATGATCCGCAACGGCACTGCGCAGCAATTTGCCGAACAGACAGCGGCGACCGAGGCGCTGCGCGGACGCATGGGCGATATCGACAAATATAATATCAAAGGCACGACCAACGTCTATTTCGATACCGGCCAAGCGGTGCTCTCATCCCAAGCCAAGGCAGAGTTATGCTCTGCGGCAAGCCAGGCCGAGGCAACCGACAATGCGCTGTTGCTGGTGGTCGGCTATACGGACTCGGTCGGCAGCGAGGAATATAACCAGACACTTAGCGAGAAACGAGCGGCCCGTGTTATCAATCATCTGCAGCAGCAGTGTCGCTGGAAGCCCTATCGGATGCTGACCCCGACAGGCATGGCCGAATCCGATCCATTGGCGAGCAATGACACCGAAGAAGGCAAGGCGCAGAACCGCCGGGTTTCCGTCAACGTGCTGGTCAGCAAAAGCGTCGACGGAATCTGATATGCATGCGGGGTGAGGGGGGCAGCCCCTATCACCCCGCCGCAGAATTTGCGGAAAGCCAGGCGCGAACGTCCGAAGCACTTTGCTCGGCGGTCTCTTCCATCGGAAGGTGGCCAATCCCTTTATAGATGTGCGTTTGATTGTTCGGGTAAATGCGCCCGAACCATTGGGCGGCACTCACCGGGATCAGCTTGTCTTCGTCACCCTCTGCGGGCGTAACCACCGCCTTGTTGCTGACGCTGCCATCAAGGCTGCGCTCGATCAGGCTGCGCGGAGTGAGGATTGTCGCCAATTGGTTGACGCCGGGCATCGCCGCAAGGCGGAAGCCGATGGGAAGTTGGCGCGGCTTGGCATCGGGTGCACCCGATGGATCAACCAGGATCAGGCCGGCAAGCTTTTCGGGATGTGCGACCGCATAGGCATGGCTGATTCCGCCACCCATGCTGTTACCGCCCAAGTAGAAACGGGTCAGGCCGCGATTGCGCGCGACACGGTCTACGGCATCGACATAGGCGGCCACGCTATAGTCGCCCTTGGGGTGCGGACCGGTAAGGCCATGGCCCCATTGATCGAAACGGATGATCCGATAATCCTTGCCCAGCCGGTCGACCCATTGCTGCCATGTATGGAGCGAGGCGTTGGAGCCGTGCAAAAGGATGATCGCTGGCGCATCTTTTGGCCCTTCGTCGCGCAGGTGAACGGTGAGGCCGTCGCCCAGATCGACAAATTCGGATTCGGCATTGGCATATTTTGTGCGCAGATCCTTTACGGGAACATCAGCGGCATAGCCCCAGAATATGATCCCCCCGATTGCGACGATCAGGAAAAAGGCGAGGCCTTTCAAGAATCTGCGCATATTGTTTTTCCCCCTTTTGCGGCCAGCCGTAAAGCGATGCCTTTGTTGCGGCCGATCTTAATGCAGAACGGACGTCAACGCCATGTTCTGTGTCGGCAATTACAAAATCTCATGTACCTTGTCTTGCGGGCGGCAGAGGCGGACACCTTTGTCGGTTTCAACAAAGGGGCGCTCGACAAGGATGGGCTGCTTCGCCATTTCATCAAGGATGCGCTCGCCATCAGCGCCGTCGATCAGGCCCAACTCCTCAGCAGGCGAGCCCCGGGTGCGCAGCGCCTCACGCGGGGATAAGCCGGCATCGCGGAACAACTGCTCCAGCTTTTCCCGAGTGAACGGTGTTTTCTTATATTCGATAACGGTCAGGTTGATGCCCGGCGTTTCCTGAAGAATAGCCATTGTCTTGCGCGATGTACCGCAATCGGGATTGTGCCAGATGGTTGCTTTCACGACGAATTCCTTTTCACTTTCCCTTTCCCCCGCGCAAGCAAGAGGGGGCATGTGCGTCGTTGATATTGGCATTTCAAAAAAGTTCAACCAGATGTCCTTTTTGCATTTGCAACTGATAACGATTCTCAATAGGGAGGCTTTGGGGATTTGAGAATCTTTCTCAATAAGGGCTGTAGAAGAGACGATGACGATGTTGCGAGTTTCGGGAATTTCCGCCCTTGCGCTTTGCGCCGCACTGGCGGTCCCGGCCCAGGCCTATGAATTTGGCGGCGAGTTGGGCGACCAGTGTGAAGACTGCCGCACGATCATCGTTACCGGTGCATCTGCGGGCTATGTCGCGCAGGACATCGTCACCGCCACCAAGACCGACACCCCGTTGATCGACGTGCCGCAGACGATCCATGTCGTCACCCGCGAACAGTTGGACGATCAGGCGCATTACAGCCTTGGAGAAGTGCTCCGCTATGTCCCGGGAACCACGGTGGGGCAGGGTGAAGGCAATCGCGACCAGATCACGCTGCGCGGCCAGAATACCACTGCTGATTTCTTCCTCGATGGCGTGCGCGACGATGTGCAATATTATCGCGGGTTATATAATGTCGAGCGTGTCGAGATACTGAAGGGCCCTTATGCGCTGATCTTCGGGCGCGGTGGCGGTGGCGGCATTATCAATCGCGTGCAGAAAACGCCGGTTGCCGATGAAAGCTTTGGCAGCGCGCGCAGCAGCCTCAACAGCTTTGGCGGCTGGGATGTGTCCGCCGATATCAATGCCCCATTGGGCAGCCGGGCGGCCATAAGGTTGAACGCGACCTATGAGGCGATGGAAAGCGACCGCCGCTTTGTCGATGGCCGCCGCTATGCCTGGAACCCCTATCTTGCCGTGGACCTTGGCAATGATTGGAAGTTGGGGCTGTCCTACGAATATGTGAATGATGAACGCGTGCCCGACCGCGGCGTGCCATCAGTCGCTGTCTCAGGCAAGGCAAACGCCCCGTTGCGCGGCTATGACCGGCTGTTTTTCGGTGTCCCCGGCATCAACCGTTCCACTCTGGAGGCGCATGTCGCCAAGGCACGGCTCGACGGGAAATTGGCCGATAATCTCAGCTTCACCGGCACATTGCTCTATGGCGATTATGACAAATTCTATGTCAATGTTTACGCCAATGGCCCCGTTAACTTGGCCAATAACAGTGTGCAGCTTGATGCCTATTCGGACCCGACCAAGCGCGAAAATCTGATCGGTCAGGCAAATCTGATCTGGGAGGTCGCGACCGGCGCGGTTGAACATAAGCTGTTGTTCGGCATCGAATATGGTGATCAGCAGACGCGCAATGATCGCCGCCTGCCGGTCTTTACCCCCGGCCGGACGTTCAGCCTCGCTAACCCGGTTTACCCTGCGGTTGCGATGACCATGCTGTCGCGCGACACCGTGTCGCAGGTGCAATTTGTCTCGGCTTACATGCAGGACCAGATCAGCATCGGCGATCATTTCGATGTGGTGGCGGGCCTGCGCTTTGACCATTTCGAAATTGATGGCGTCGATTTCATTCCTGCGGTCGACCGGCCCTTTGCGCGCAGCGATGACAAGATTAGCCCGCGCCTTGGCTTGATCTGGAAACCGCAGGAAAATGCGTCCGTCTATGCCAGCTTTAGCCGGTCTTTCCTGCCACGGTCTGGCGACCAGTTCATCTCGCTATCGACGACGACGCAAAATCTCGCGCCCGAAAAATTCACCAATTATGAAATCGGCGCTAAATGGGATATCCGCCCCGATCTTAATGTCACGGCGGCGCTGTTTCAGTTGGATCGCAGCAATGCGACCACGCCCGATCCGGCCAACCCGCTGACGACGATCAATATCGGCGAAACGCGGATCAAGGGGCTGGAACTGGCTGTTACCGGTAAGCTATTGCCCGGCTGGCAGATGAGCGCTGGCTACACCCTGCAAGACGCCAAATTGCGTGGAAATGATTTCGTCGCGCTTGGCCAGGTGCCAAAGCACCAGCTGTCGCTGTGGAACCGTTATGACGTCAATGATGCCATCGGCATCGGCCTTGGCATTATCCACCAGTCGAGCCAGTTCGCCGCAATCCGTACCAGTGCGACGACAACCCGGCTTCCCGCCTTCACTCGCGTCGATGCGGCCCTGTTTTATGACATTAGCGAGAATGTGCAGTTGCAGGCCAATGTCGAAAATCTTTTCGACACGGACTATTTCGCCGATGCGCATAATAACAATAACATCACCCCCGGCGCACCGATCAATGGCCGGGTAACGGTAAGGGTCAAGTTCTGATTTCGGCGCTCTCCCTCGCGTTTGAGGGAGGGGAGAGACTATTCCAAACCCGCCACTGCCTCGTCATGGGCCTTGCCGTTCTGGACATAATGGGCAACGCCCATGCGCATGCCGACCAACGCAGGTTCGGGCAATTCGCGCACCAATTTCGCCGGGCGACCGACCCATAATTCTTTAGGCCCGATCGTCTTGCCTTCGGGCAGCAGCGCGCCCGCGCCCAACATGCCGTCTTCTTCCACCGTGCAGCCGTTCATGACAATCGCGCCAAGGCCGATGAAACCGCGATTGCCGATCATGCAGCCATGGATCATCGCCATATGGCCGATCAGCACATCGTCGCCGATGATCGTGGGATAACCATCAGGTGCCCCGGGCATCGGGCTGTCACAATGGACGATGCTGCCGTCCTGAATATTGGTGCGGGCACCGATGACGATGCGGTTGGAATCGCCGCGCAGCACGCAATTATACCAGATGCTCGCCTCCGGTCCGATGGTGACATCGCCGATGATCCGGCATCCCGGCGCGATGAAGGCGCTGTCGTCAATCTGCGGGGTTTTGCCCTTGAACGGTATGATGGTGACGTCAGGGCGGTGTTTCGGGGTGGTGTGGTTCATCGCAATATCTTCCAGAATGACAGATAGGGCAGGACAGAGGCATAATCATCAGTCCAGCGATTGTCCGACCGTGGCGGTTCAAGCCTGATCCAGCGATCGGGATAATAATAGGCAGGGCGTTTGTCATAAACCCGGCCAGTCAATTGCGCGAGGCGGGCGGGGTCGGGGCTCATCGCCACCCATTGTGACGCGCGCATCCCCTTGTTGGTCAGCAGATGCAGCGGGATCGAATCTGATGAAAAGGCATCGATTGCCAGCAGGTCAAACTTGCCCTTGGGCTGTTCTGCCAAAGTGAGACGGGCATCGCCGATATGCATCCCTGCATCGGGAGCGCATTTTTCAAGGAAGCTGAAAATCCGCCGCTCGCGCGCAATCTCAACAACCAGCGGGTCAATTTCGAAGAAATCCCAAACCTGTCCGGGTTTTTTGTAGCAGGCGAGCGTGCCGGTACCGAGGCCGACCATGCCCACCTTTGCGCCGGGGCCGAACAGTTCCTCAGCGCGGCGCGATGCAATGCCTATACCCGAATTGGCGCCATAATAGCTGATCGGCAAGGTCGGTTCATTCAGCAACTGCATGCCATGCATCGTGGTGCCATGGCTGAGCCACCGGACCTGGGCCGTATTATCCTGGCTGATGGTATAGGTGCCGAAATAGCTGCGCATCCGTGCGCCGCTGGCGCTCAGCTCGATATTGCTCCAGCCGCCATTGGCGATCATCCCGGCTGCAACAACGACCATCAGCGCCAGCCTGCGCCCGGTGACAAAGGTGCCGATGATGAGGATTATCGCGACCAATGCGGTTTTCATCCGGCTGCCTTCGCTGCCAAATGTCATGCCGACATAGGCGGCAAGCCCGAGGGCCCCCAATGCGAGGATCAGTGCCGCAAATGTCCAGCCGTGCTTTCCGAATGTCTCTTCCTCGCCAAGGTCGAACAGTCGGAATTGTGGCAGCAGCGCGGCGGCAGCGACCAGCAATATCGGATGTTCCCAAGTCCAGTTGAACAGCAATGGCGCGACGATCGCGCAGAAAAAGCCGCCAATCACCCCGCCCACCGACATCATCAGGTAAAATTCGGTCAATTGGGCCGGCCCATATCACGAAGATCATTGCCCCGCCGATCAGCAGCACGGTCGGCGCAATGCGGGAAATGATATCGGCAAGCAGTCGGTTGTCGGCAAAGGCGACCGAAAAGCTCAACAGATAGAGGCCAAGCGGGATCACCCAGATCAGCGGCATCGCCATCAGGTCGGTCGTCATGTGCGACGTGGTGGAGAGCATCAGGCCCGAAGGCACGGCGGCGAGGGCGATCCAGTAAAGCCGCTGCCGCCATGCAATCGGGGGCAGGGCGGCGATTGCGCCTTGGGCATCGGTCGAAGATTTTACATCGGCGCCATGATCGCCGCTGCGCCAGATTGCACGCGCGCAAATCAGAACGAGCAGGAACAGCAATAGGTACAGACCGCTCCACAGCCAGGTCTGGCCGGCAATGGGCATCGCCGGTTCGACTAATATCGGATAGGCGATCAGCCCGCCGAAACTGCCAAGGTTCGATGCTGCGTAAAGGGCATAAGGTTCCCCTTTATTGCCCGCGAGGCCGAACCAGCGCTGCATCAGCGGTGCTTGAGCCGCCACGGCAAAGAAGAGCGGTCCAATGGAGGCGAAAAGCAGCCATGGTACCCAGAATATCGGCGAGCCATCTGCGGGTATGGCAAAGCTTGCCAGTCCAATGGGCAGCCAAAGCGCCGCCACCAACAACACGCCAATATGCACCATCGCCTGACGCTGCGGCGTTGTGCGGGACAATCGGTGGGCATAGGCATAGCCCGCGAGCAGCAGGGCCTGATACACCAGCATCGCGCTGTTCCAAACTGCCGGTGCGCCGCCCAGCTTGGGCAGCGCCATGCGCGCGATCATCGGTTGCACCAGGAAGAGCAGGAAACTGCCCGTCAAAATCGTGATGACGAACAGTGCGCGACCGCCGATGCGATCCTTCGCCTGTGTTACCCCTGTTGTCGATTCTGCATCCATACTGTGCGATCAATGCGATAGGTGACATGCCTTAGCAATGGGCTATCTGCCGGAACGTCGGGATGATCGAAATTGAGACGCGGGTCATGCGCCATGCCGACACGTTCCATCACCGCGCGACTGCGGTGGTTGTCGGTGTTGGTGATCGCCCAAACCGCGTCATCTGCCAGATGCTCGAACGCCCATTGCACCGATGCCAGCGCCGCCTCTGTCACATAGCCCTTGCCCCAGGCCGAAGGCGTCATCCGCCAGCCTGCCTCTGGCATTTCATGGATCGAGGTGCCGGGCCGGCCCCGGATAATCCCGCACCAACCGATCAATTGCGCGTCCTCTTTACGCTCCATCGCCCAGAAACAATGGCCCTGATCCGCCTGCATCCGATGCATCCGCCCAACCAGATCGGCGACCTCATCACGGCGCATCAACGGGCCAAGCGTTTCCATAACCACCGGATCGGAGCAGATGGCGTGAAATGGATCAATATCCTCCTCGCGCCAGTCGCGAAGGATGATGCGAGGGGTTTCAATGCAGAATAAGGTCATGCGCGCGTTCGTGGCCTATTTTTTTCTATGCGGATAGGCCTTCGTTTCGTCAAAGTTTGTCATTTTGATAAATGCCGAAATGACCTTGCGTTTGCAATCAATATCCTTCATTTCGACTTTTAACGAAATGAAGGGGGCGAAATGCAGGCCTATAATGCTGTCGAAGCGCTGGGCGCGCTTGCGCAGGAACATCGGCTGGCACTGTTCCGGTTGCTGGTGCAGGCCGGAGAAGGCGGAATGGCGGCAGGCGCGATTGCCGATGCATTGGCAATTCCCAATTCATCACTGTCTTTCCATCTAGCCCAGCTGAATCGTGCTGGTTTAATCCTGCAGGAACGCCAGCACCGATCACTGATATATCGCGCCAATTATCCGGCAATGAATGCGTTGGTCGCCTATCTTTTGGAAAATTGTTGTGAAGGCGCAGACTGTTCGATCACGATCCCGTGCGCGCCCCTGCAAAGCGAGGGGAAAGTAGCATGACACGGCTGCATAGCCCGCCGCGCCCTGAAAGGTGGATAATTGCACAGAAAGGGAATGGGTGATGATCAACATCTTGGTGTTGTGCACAGGCAATTCGGCGCGAAGCATTTTGG
>JAJTFR010000003.1 GCA_021298455.1 Sphingomonadales bacterium
AATCATCCGCGACACGGCGGCGCGCGGATCCAGCATCACCGGATCGCTGATGAAATTGTAGCACCAGCGCACCGATACTCAAATGCCCATGGCGGTCGATCCGCTGGTCGAGGAAAATATTGCATTTTTGCGCACCGTTGTGGGCTCCAACGTGGTGCTGTCAGCCGAACTGAAAGCAGGACAGACCCAATCGGTGATCAGTCAGGTGCGGTTTATCAACTGCTTGACCAACCTTTTGATCAATTCACGCGATGCCATGCCCGATGGCGGCGAAATCGTGATCCGCACCGATATAAAGACGCTGGCGCTGGATAGACGGGATAATGAAACCGGCACCCTGGCCGAATATATCGTCGTCGAGGTTGCCGACAATGGCAGGGGCATGACCGAGGCGGTGCTGTCGCGCGCCTTTGAACCGCTTTTTTCCACCAAATCCAATGGCTCCGGCTTTGGCCTTGCCTCTGTGCTTGAATTTGCACGCGAAATGGGCGGCGATGCGCGGCTCGAATCCGCCCCCGGCAAGGGCGCGAAGGTTTCTCTATATCTGCCCACGGTGGATCAGAATGTCGAACCCGTCACCGCGGACGGCAATGGCACGGAAAAATTGGCAAATAGCGATAGCCGGGGCCGCGTCCTGCTGGTCGAAGATGAGCCCTATGCCCTTGAAGCACTGGTCGAAATGCTGGAAGCCGAAGGCTATAGCGTCACCGCTTGCGAAACCGGCGAAGCGGCCCTGCGGGCAAATGAGAAAGCGGAATTCGACGTATTGGTGACCGACATCATCATGCCGGGCCAGCGCGGCACCGAACTGGCACGCCTTGCCTGTGCGCAGCAACCCAATCTGAAAATCATCCTGATGAGCGGTTATGTGCCCGATGTTTCGGATATCAGTGCCGGCTGGATGTTCATTCGCAAACCGATGGATTCTGGGCAATTGCTGTCGATGATCGAGGCTGCGGTTGGCAAGGGCGGCTGAACGCCCTAGAGCTGGTCACGCGCCGGCGATTAGCATCGTCGCGCCGGACAGGATTGCAGCAAAGATCAGACAAGTGCCCAGCGGAATGCGCTGGGTCTGCCAGGCGGTCTGCCGTGGCCGGAACAATCGCTGCAGCACGGCATAGGCCAAGCCCGATAAAGCTGCGAACAGCAATATCGTTGGCAGCACCTGCCAGCCAAGCCAGGCACCGATCCCGCCCAGCAGAATTGGATCGCCGCCGCCAAGGCCTTCACGGCCGCGCAGATGTCGATAGGCAGCGGCGACGGCGGCAAGGCCAAGATAGCCGGCACCGGCGCCGATCAGCGCGTCACTTTTGGATATGCCAAAAGCAAGGTGACCGACGACCAGCCCGGCGAACAGAAAGATAATATTGGAAGCCAGCGGCAGGCGAAAATAGCGCGCGTCGCTCCAGGCCATGATCCCCATCAACACCAGTGCGCTGGCAATCAGCAGCATCTGGATTGTTACAGGGATCAGGCTTTCCATCGCAGTTACCGGATAGCCGACTGCCCGAAACGCGCCACTCCCTTATTGTCGAACGATACCGTTAGCAGACGGCTCCCAACGCGCGTGCGCCAGGCCATGCCGGGCCTGTGCGGGGGCAGAACCTCCAGTTCGGCGTTGGGAAAATACCGTTTGCCTGCCGATAAAATCGCATCGATCGGGGCATAGCTGCGGCACACCAGCGCGCCTTTTGGCAACGCCGTCGTCGTGGCGACGCGCCGGACTAGCCGTGCTTCGAAATTTTCGGAATCGATTTCAAAGACCTTTAACTCCTTGCGCGTGGCAACGGCGACACGGGCAACGCCCGGCCGGGCAATGCGGTAAGAAACCAGCATGCTGCCGAACAGGCGTGTTTGTGCGACGGCAACTTGCGCGGCGGCAATATTGCGTTCTTCAGGCGCGACGATAAGCCGGCCTTCACGATCAAATGTCTGAGCCGATAGCGGCGACGCAATTAGCTGCGCCGCCACTATCGCCATAAAGGCTGTTGTCTTCATGACTTTGCTTTTTTCAGCCTTCGTACGGTTTCAATCAGAATCTTCGGCGTAGAGGTGTGATAGCCATAGCCAGCCACCTTGGCGCGCGGATCAAGGATGTAGATCAGCGAGCTATGGTTGATGCTGTGGCCGCGCTCACCATCACGCGGCGGCGTATGTTCACGGGCAACCCGAAAGGCAACTGTCGCAGCCGAGAGTTGGCCCCGCGTCCCGGTCAGGATTTGCATGTCCGAACCAAAGCTTTGCTGCAACGAACGCAGCGCCGCCTTGCGGTCAACCAGATGGACATGGCCATCATGGTCGGCGCTTTCATCTCCGCGACGACGGACATTGCCGACAGCAGGCGCTTCGATATCGACAAAGACAGCATTGGTATTGATGCCAACCTTGCTCAATTCCTTAGCAGCCGTCGCGATCACCGGGATCGCCATCGGGCAGCTGTCGGTGCAGCGGGCATAGCCGAAATAGAGCAATGTCCACTGCCCCTTAAAATCGGTATCACCAACCGGCTTTCCAGCCAGGTTCGAGAAGTTGAACATCCCGCCCAGTTGGTCTGGATTGGGCGGCAGATGTCCATAATGTTTATCAACAGCGCGATCGTCAGCGGTTACCAGCTGTGCTGTTTCAAGTCCGCCGTCACCGGCAAGCGTGAAACCACGGGCGAGGAAGATTGTAGGGGTTGTCATGTTACGATGATCCTTGTGTCAACGATGCCGCGGCCGCCATCCTGCACTTGG
Source organism: Sphingomonadales bacterium (assembly GCA_021298455.1). GTDB lineage: Bacteria > Pseudomonadota > Alphaproteobacteria > Sphingomonadales > Sphingomonadaceae > Sphingorhabdus_B > Sphingorhabdus_B rara. The sequence continues at coordinate 2,736 of JAJTFR010000003.1, forward strand.
CCATTGACCCAATGGAGGAAACGGTGGCGAATGGGGAACGTGCCGCGCGCGGTCGGGCGGATGATGATATCGCGGCGTTGCGCCGTCGACATGATGAAGGGCCGGTTTGCAGGCAGCGGCAACGGAGAACACCAGGGTTCAGTACCCAGGGCACAGCCGTCCATTGCGTGGCATACACCGGGCAGGCCAATAGTCGTTTCCAAAACCGAATAGCTGGCATTCAGCAGGCGGATCAGGATTGTCTGGCCCAGCTTTGCATTGATCACAACGCGCGGATCGGTGGTGGTGCGGTTGTTGAACACACCATTGGCGAGGAAATATTTGGGCTCAAAACGATTGAGGCCCTCATCCTCACCGCACATTCCGGCATTATGATTAGCATTTTCGTGCCAGCGCGGGTCCATGTCATCGAGGCACAAGATGCGCTCGACATCATATTTGGGTCCGCCGCTGAACAATGTGCCGGGACCTTCTGGCGGATCGACAATCAGCATGCCGAACATGCCCATTTCGAAATGAAGCACGGTGTTGCGATGGCAATGGTAGAAGAATGTGCCAGCCCGCGAAGGCCGAAACTGATAAGTGTATCGCGATTTAACCTCAAACGAGACGTGGCCGACGCCATCATTCACCGTGGTCGGTTCGATGCCGTGATGGTGAAGCGTGTGCGCATTCTTTTTGGGATCGAGCGTGCTGTGCACGATCTGCCCCTGGCGGAAACGCATGGTCGGCGCAGGATGCATGGGTGCCCGCCCCGCCGCTGTAGGTGCCAAAGGATCAGAAAAGGTCCAGAGGCGTATTTTCTTGCCGTCTGGTGTCGGCAAATCATAGCTGACATCCATGTGGCGCTCGATGCTGACGTCGGGTTTAACCCGGTCAGGTGTCGGGAAATTTGATTCCTGATAAGGGTTGCAGCCAAAGATGTCGTAATTCATCTCGCCCTTGACGGCGGTTTTTGTCCAATCTGGCGTTTGCATGGCAAAGCTCCTGAAATAATAAGATAAAGATCGTCGAACGGATCAAAGCGGCCCGGTCATTTCCCAGTGGGTGACCATGCCTTGGGGATAATTGCCCCCGCCGGCTGTCTGAGACATTTCGGTGTGGCAATGCATCACATAGCGCATCGGGAAGGGTTCTTCCTTTGGCGGCCAGACGACAGCATCCATTGGCTTTTCAAACGGCAGCAGAACGTCGCGGCGCGTCATTGGCTCCATCGGCCAGGCGTCGAGTTCGTAACAGTTGGTGTTCAATATGATTGTACCATCTGCGCGCGTATCACACAATTTGAAGATATGGTTGCCATGGATGTGCGGGCTGTGTGTGCACAGGCCGGCGTTCATGTTGCGGATCAGTGTCGGCTGGCCTTCGCGGCCATGCGGCATGATGCGCCCGGAACCCTTCGACCAGTCAAGGGTGGAATCGATCTTGTGCGGTGCGGTATCATATCCGCTCAGCCCGTTGATCGTGAAGTAACGGGGCAGGAAGGTCGGCACGACGCTTGCGGGCGGGATGACCTCGCCTGCATCAAAACGTGCAGCGATCAGCGGATCAACCTGCGAGAACAGCCACAATTTGTCGCGCTCCACATCACGGGGCACCCATTTGTTACCCGGGAAGCGCTTGTGCACGCCAAGGGCATCAAACAAGGCCGCAACCTGCGGCGTGTGCGTTGAACGGCTGTAGGGCGTGGGCGAACCGCCGACAGTCGTCCCCAGTTTCGGATGAACAATGAACGCACCATAAAGGCCCAGGATGCGGTGCAACGGAGCGAGCATGGGGTCGATATACATATAGGTGCCGCCAACGGGCGCGGTGAACCGCACCGTTGCCTTGCCACCCGGGGGAATCGAAGCAACCGACGCTGTGGGAATGCCGGGGATGGCAAAACCGTGCGGACGGGTATCGAGGTTGGTGACATTGATCGTCACAATATCGCCCTCGGTGACCTCAAGGATCGGGCGACCTTCGGCGCTGCGATCAAAGAACATCATACTAAAGACGAACACGCCGTCGATCATCTCGGAATCAACAGCTTCGATCGTCAGATCAAAAACGCCGCCGGTTGTCTGCGCGGAAGCCATCGCAGGGAGGGCAGCAGCCCCCGCCGCAACGGTACTAACCTTCAAAAATTTGCGTCTATCCATTTTTCTAACTCTCACTTGAAAGACATGTGCCGACTCAGCGTGTCGTCAATAGGAGCGAGATAGAGGCGAATGGATACAGGTTAAAAGATGATTAACCATTCAAAATACCCATTTTGGCAGATTAATATTTCATATTTGAACTATATATTCCGCCAAAATAGTGAGTTCTTTGTATAAATTGGTCATTTTGTTAACCATATTTTATTATTCGTTAACCATATTATTCTTTATTTTGTTCTTTATATGAAGAAATAGTACAAAACATCGATGAATATGATCGGTTTTACATATAATCAAAATGAAACTATTTGACTAGTGACTCGAGCTTTTGCTGGAACTCGGCCTCGTCGGCATCAAAGCCAATTTCGCCTGCACGCTTGCCCTCGCGATCAACCAGAAACAGCGATGCGGTATGGTCGATCGTATAATCCGTCTCGGAATAGCGGACGGTTTCATAGAACACGTCAAACTGCTTGGCCGCGCCGGCGATATCGGCAGCGCTGCCCGTCAAACCTGTGACGGGGATCGGAAACGAACCGAAATAGCTTTTCAGCGCTTCGGGCGTATCCCGTTCGGGATCGAGCGACACAAACAGGATCTGCAGGTCGTTAAACGGCGCGCCAATCCGTTCGCGCATGATCGACAGCTTTTGCATCGTCATCGGGCAGACATCGGGGCACTGGGTGAAACCGAAAAATACCGCAACCGGCTTGCCTTTCAGCGAGGCAAGATCGAACGGCTCGCCGTTTGCATCGGTCAGCTTGAGTTTGACGGGCGCGCCCAGCGTAGGATCAGCCGCAGATTTTTCCGCAATGGCCGCATTTTTTTCATGCGCCGCATAATAAAGATAGGCGCCACCTGAAATTGCGGAGACGGCGAGGCCTGCAAGAATGAATTGGGTTGCGCGTTCAGTGATTCGCATGGGTCGCTCCCTTTGATGCGGTTTTTGCGGATGCAGCGGTAACGGGCACCGCGACATCCAGAATGGCGCCGCCTGCAAAGCGCAAACGGACGGTGATCTTGTCGCCTGCCTTCAAAGGCTGCTTCAAACCCATGAGCATGAGATGGTGACCACGCGGCGCCAGTTTCAACTCGCCCCGGGCGGGCACGGCCAGCCGATCGACGCGGCGCATGCGCGCAATGCCGTCTTTCAGTTCGGTACTGTGTATCTGCACCTCGGCGGCGACGCTGGATGACGCACCGATCAATGTTTCGGACGTCTTGCCCAGATTGCGCAGCGAGATATAGGCCGCGGCCACTTTCTGACCTGGCCCAGCCGGGGTTGCCCATGCTGTGCCGGGCTGCACCGCTGTCGGGGCCTTGCCAACGGCGATCTGCGAGACAACGGCAAGGCCGCACAGCAGCATCGCCCCTGTCGGGGTGATATTCAAACTCATGATTTTACTCCTTATTTTGGATTTTCGAAGCGCGAATAGCTGTGCAGGGGCATCGTTTGACCCGGCATCCAGGGCACCAAGGTAAAGGCCTTTTGCCCGCGGCCATTCATCAGTCCGTTGATAGATTTGCCAAATTCGGACGCGATATTCTGCATCGTCCGGTCTTCGCTGATCACCTTGGGTGTCACGAGGATCAGCAATTCGGTCTTGCGCTTGGTCGCGCTGTCGACGCGGAATGCCCGCCCCAAAAGCGGGATATCTTTCAACAAGGGCACGCCGCGCTGTCCCATCGAATTGCTGTCCTGGATCATCCCTCCAAGCACGGCCGTCATGCCTTCACGCAAGGAAAGCCGCGTCGTGACCGACCGGTTGCTGATCACCGGGCTACCGATGGCAGAGGTAACGTTGGGCTGCTGGCTCGACACTTCCTGGAAAATTTCAATGTCGATTCGATCATTGCTCAACACCACCGGGCGGATGTTGAGGATCACGCCCGTCTGGCGATACTGCACCGTCTGCAGGATATCAGTGTCGCCATTTGACTGGATATCCGCCGCGCGTTGCGATGTGATGATCGGCACATCATTGCCGATCAGTATCTGCGCCTCGCCGCCCGACCTTGCGAGCAGCCGCGGCGTGGAAATGATGTTAAGATTCTGGTTGGTCGCAATCGCATTCAATGCAGCGGTCACCGAAGTCTGCGAAAAGCCCTTTGCAAAGGTAAGCCCCAGCCCGCCGGCCTCCCGCGCGAGCCCGCCGGTGGTATTGGCCTGAACCGATCCGTTCGACAATTGCCGATCGAGGAACCATTCCATTCCGAAACGCGTCTCGTCGGTCAATGCCACTTCGGCGATGGTGATTTCGACCAGCACCTGTTTGGGGGCGACATCCAGTTCCTTCAGCAAGCGCAGCAACGGCGCATATTCGCGCCGGGTGCCGCGAAAAAGAATGCGGTTGCCGGGATTGTCGACAATGATCTTGCCGCCGCTGTCCTCGTTGGCCGGGTTCGCCTGTGGCAGACCGGACCGTTCCATGCCCGACGCCCGTTGGCCGCTTTCGCTGCGGCGCGCCGAATCTTCGATCCGGCCCTGCGGTGCGGCAATAGTGCTGACATCATCGCCGCCATTCGCGCGCCCGACCAGACTGCCCAGTTCGGCGGCCGTGGTGTTGCGCACCTGATAGACAAAAAAGCCGGCATGATCGCCGCCTGATCCTTCGAGCGAATCGAGCTGTTCAACCCAGTAAAGGACGCGGTTGAACAGCCGCACATCGTCGGAAAACAGCAACAGGCAATCGGGGCGCGACAGGTGCACAAGGTTGGTGCCCCCAGAGCCTGCGGATCCGATCGAGAAGCCTTCGCTTGCCAGCACCTCGCGCAGTTTTTCTGCCAGCGCGTCCGAACTCCAGAGCATCGGGGCGATTCGGGCAACGCGCGCGCCGGCATATTGCGGCTGGTCAATCCCGGCGAGCAGCCCGCTGGCAGCGGCCACTGCAGCTTCGTCGCCCTGCAGCATGACACCATTGGCATCGGGCAGCGATTGCACCGCAACCCCGCTTTGCCCTTCAACAATATCTGCAACGATGCCAGCTGCAGGGTCTGCAGCGATATTGCCGAGCGCGACGATCTGCGTAACGCCCGCCTTCAATTGCTGGACACCCGTTTTCGCCGGTGCCTCGCGCACCAGAACCGCGCCGCCTTGCTGGACAAGCACCAACCCATATTGGTTCAGGGCTTTTTCGGCGAGCCGCAAGAATTGCCGCGATGACATTTCCTGCGGTCCGCTCATGCTCACAAGATCGCGGCGCTGCGCCACACCTGGTCCCATGATATAGGGTACGCCCAGTATCTGCCCAAGGACGGTTTCGGCAAACTGGCCCAACGGTTGCGGGGGCAGGCTTGCTGCGACTTTCTTGTCGGGTACCAGCGTCGCCAGATCTGTATCGCTCAACGGCGCATCGTCGCCCGTCGTCACAGGCGCATCGATCAACACCGTTGTACGCGGCGCGATATCCTGGATCGGCTGGGGTGGAGGCGATGCGATAGGCGACGACAATGCCTCATCCGAAAGCATCAGCGGCTCAACGGAAATGCGCGGCTGAACATCAGCGGAGGACGATGCAATGGCAATCGCCAGAATCGCGGTGCTGGACATGAGCATTTGCATCATATTTCCTATTTATCAGAGGTGCCGGGACGCGGGATGCGCCGGCGCGGCTGGGAAGAATTCGAAGGAGTGGCGGAATTGGCCGATCGGCTGCCAGTGGAACTGGCGGCATTCACCGGCGCTGGAACATAGGGTGTCGCGGGCGAGGCCGTGCGCAAACCAAATCCCAAAGGAACGGCGACTTTTGCGGACTTGCGCGCAAGCGTTACCGACCGCGTATCGATGAGCGCTACGCGCCATCCGTCGCGATACAGATCACCCACCTTCAGCGTCCGTCGAATGCCATTGGCGGTGTCGATCACAACCAGACTGGCAACCCCGTTGCTACGCTTCACCGCGGCGATGGTTCGTGACAGCTGGCCAGCAATTTCCTCGGCGCTTGGCCCGGGATCGACCTGGGGTGGCGGCGGGGCAGAGGGTAAGTTGTTTTCGGCCACTGCCGGCATAGCCGGCAGATCGGTAGTCAGCGCCAGGCCATCGACCTGCGCGGGATCGTTAAGCGGTACAACAGCCCAAAGCGTCGGTGGGAGTTTTGACAGCCGTTCGCGGGCCGTCTGCGCTGTCAGATTAGGATCACCAAGTTTGGGAGGCTTTGGAGCAGAGGCGTTTTGCACAATGTCCGACGCACCGGTCGGGTCGACAAGCATCCGGCCCGCGGCAAATGCGAGCCCGGCCATCAGCAAACTGCCGGCGATGAGCAGGGCGCGGTTCATGTCCCTGCCCCCTGTTTCTTGTGCAGCGCGCGGAACGTCACGCGCATCCGGCGCTTGTCGCCTTCCTGGCGCACTTCAAACCCGTCGATAAAATAGCCTCGGCCGGAATATTCGACCTGTTCAAGCAAGCGCAGCAGCCCTGCCCAATCAAAGTCGAACTCAACGGTCGTCGTCAGCACGGAAAATCTTTGCCTGGCGCTTTTGTCGGCTGACACAGTGTCGGTCGTGTAATTGTCGAGGATGACCGGCGCGGTCAGTCCCGCGCTGCTGGCCAGAGCCAGTACTTCGCCACGCAGCCTTATCTTGCTGATCGCAGGCGTCGCATCGACGATCGCCGATTGCGCGAGCAGTTTTTTCTGCGCTGCGATTTCGACCCGCCACTGGTTGTTCGACAGCAGTTTGAATTGCGTTCGCGTTTCGGCCAATCGTTGTTGCGCGGCGGCATTGTCCGCAGCGGCATTTTGCCGGGTATCAAAGGCAATATAAAGCCAAGCGGCAATAGCGATGCCAAGCAGAAGCTGCAGCAGACGTTTTTCCCGATCATCGGGACGCCAATCCAGAAGGGCGGTCAGCCGTTTGGCAATCATGGCCCCACCTCAGCCGAAAGGATCATTTCGCCATCGCTTTCGCCGTCCTGCGCGGCAACATGAACAAAGCCGGGAAGCGCCTCGATCTGCGCAGCGACGGTGCGCAGCCGATCGACATCGCCGCCGGTTTGAACTGCAAGGCGCAATTGTTCGCGATCAAGCTGCATCGACGATAGCGACAAATTTGCATTGGCAACCTGCGCAAGGATCGTTGCAAGATCGGTGGCCGCGGTGGTTTGCCCCAAGGCGCGCTGCGCAGCGTTTAACTCCTGCAGATCGGAACGGATTTGGGAGAATAGCTCATAACGGGCGACAAACCGCTCCAGCCGCGCGGCCTCAGCCTCGCTGCGCGCGGCAGTTTCAGCCAATGTCGCCGCCTCGCCCTGCCACCATCCACCAAGGACCGACGCAAGCAGCAGCCCGGCGAGCAGGCCTTTTTCTGCAGCACCCATCGGGCGTCGCAGCACCGTTCCGCCACGTACCCGGGCTGTTAATTGCGATCGTTCAATATGGAATGCCGGCGGCAATGGGATGGCAACGTCCCCGTCCGGATCTGCCAGCGCGACAACATCCTGCCATTCCGCCGCGCCAAAGGCTGAACGCCGCCAGGTAGAGGCGATGACCATTTGTCGGCGAACCAGCCGGGCCTCATATCCATTTTCGAGATAAATATGATGCCAACCATCGGACAGGCTGGCGCATAGGCTTTCGGGAAGATCGCGGCTGGGTGCATTTGGCGAACCGCCTTGCGGACCGTCATTAAGGCTGGCCCATGCGGCAGCATCCCACCACCAGATTCCGACGCCGTCGCGGCCGCGGATGACGATCGAACCGGCATCGACAAAGGGGGCCTTATGTTCTGCGCGGAGCAGACAGGCGGCCTCAAACTGTTGTCGGCGCAGCCCGGTGGGGCGCTCGAAATATTCAAAGCGGCAGAGATTTCGGGGAATGATTGCAGGCGCAGCCCAGCGTCCGGTGGGCGAATCCGCCCCGGAACCTAAGGCTTTACCGTTCGGGAAGCGGCTGAGCAGCTTCCTCCACAAACGGAAAGCAGTGGGACTGATGTCCAGCATCGACTATCGGGCCTTTTGCAACAAAAGAACGAGCCAGATCGTTAGGACCCAGCTCCAGCGTCGATTGATAGAAGTAAAAAGGTAAAGTCCCGGTTAACCCACGACGATTTATAGATATGCTTATCCTGATATTTTGGGATATCGACTTCCGCTCTACGACCGGATACTGAATAATACTTCCATTTTGATTATATTTAATACTCGATTTGGTTGTATTATCATTTCTATTGCGGGCATTCAGGATTTGTCGAACACTATGTTCGCTGCCGGTTAGGGCAAAAAGCACTGATGGCGGCGCAGTCGGCAAGTAAAGGCCCGGTTTTTCAAGGCGTCGCCACGCTGTCGCAGCCTCCAGCTTTCGGCGCTCATCGCCGCGCGCATGGTTACTCCAGTGAAGGCCGGACGCGCGGTCGCGGGCAGCCAAGATGCCGGAGACGATATTCTGTGCTTTCGGACCGGTAATACCGCAGGCCGACATCAGACCCGACAGCATGGCCCGGCTGGATTCATGCAAATTTATCAGCCCGCCTTCATCCTGCAAGCGCACGACAGCTTCGGTCGATTCATCAATCTGGATGGTATAGGGGCGCCCATCGAACAGGATGGTGCGGCGCATTGCCGGCAATTCGCCGCTAATCAGGCTGCCATCAAGTGCAAGGCGCGGCCCGCCAAATTCAAGACCGTTGCGGCCCACCGGCTCGGTCAGCAGCAAAAAGGCAACCTGGCTTTGCGCGGTTACCGCCACCCGTTCGACATCGAGTTGGGCACGGGCCTGACGAACTTCCCGCCCCAGCCGGTCACTGGCCGGAAGCGACATGACGAGCCCCAGTGCGAGCAGCGCGACGGCAAGCGCCGCCATCGGGGCTGCAAATCCGTCGTTGGAATTTCCGGTCACGGTGCAATCCATACGCGCGATTGCCCGCCTTGCTGCAGGGTGAAGCGGACCATGTCACTGTCGGCGTCATTGCTAGTGCCGCGCCAGATTGAGCCGTCGTTGCTGTAGGAGAAGCTGGCGCGCCCCGCTTCCCAACGCAGGATAGTCTGCGCTTTGCCGGCGCGTTGCAGCACAAGTGCATCAGGAAGAATGCGCAGCGCGCCGAGTTCACGCGCGCTCGCAAGCCCGGTCGCCCGGGCGGCCTCGGTTGCAAATATGCGGCGCGCCTGCAACTTTTCGACCGCCGCTTCGCCACGCGACATGAAGCGGCGGCTTTGCAAGCTATCGGCCGTTAACAAATCGACGATCAGCGCCAGCAGTGCCGCAGTCACAGCTAGGCCGATCAAAACCTCGATAAGCGTAAAGCCTTGCTCGCTATTGCGCACCGGCATCGGTTTCGCCCACAAATATGTCGCGCGCGGTACCGTTGCCACCCGCCGATCCGTCGCTGCCCAGCGTGCCGATAACAGGCCGACCATCGGGCGTTTGCGGTTCGCGATAGATGAACGAGCGCCCCCAGGGATCCTTCGGCACATCGGCCGCGAGATAAGGCCCCTGCCAGCTTTCCGCGACATCGGCGGCCGGACGCTGCAAAAGCGAAAGCCCCTCTGCATTGCTCGGATAGCGATCGATATCGAGCCGCATCGACATCAGCGCCGATTCCAGAGAGCGCAGTTGTGCGCGCGCAGTAACGACTTTGGATTTATCGAATTGTTCCATTAAACGCGGGGCAACTAGAGCCATAATGAGACCAATTATAGCCAAAACGATTATTAATTCCACCAAAGTGAAACCGTTTTCTAGATTTGAGCGAGTATTTTTCATATTTGTTCTACCGAATGTTAGCATTCATTGGGCTAAGCCATAAGCCTTAACACCTCAAGGTTTTGTCCTTTGAACAGTAATATTGTAGACTTTCTTAACGCACATGGCTTGATTTCGCAGGCTGACCTTGTCGAAGCTCGGGCTTTGCAGGCGCATGGCGGCGGTTCTGTCGCGGCGGCATTGATCCGACTGGGCGTTATCGGCGACGAACGACTGGCCGAGGCAGTGGCGGGGGCAATGGCCCTGCCCTTGCTGGCAGACGCGCCTGATATTGGTCAGATCCTTGCCGCGCAGCAGAGCCTGCGTTTTTCGCTGAACTGGCTCGCGGAGCAGGAAGTGCTGATCTGGCACGACGCGCTTGATCGCCCATGCATTGCCTTTGCCAGCGGCAGCAACGCGCTGATCGAAGAAGCGATGGAGCAGTGGGATATTGCGCCCGGCCGCCGCTTTGCGGTCGCGCTGCGCCTGCTGCGCGCCGTTCTGGCCGATCTGGAGCAGGGCAGCGGCAGCCAGCCTGCATCAGGCAGCACCGGCAAGCTGGAAGAATTGGCCGAAGACGCACCGGCGATCGAATTCATCAATGCAATGCTGTCCGAAGCGATGGCCCGCCGGGCAAGCGACATTCATATCGAACCATTCAAGGGCGATATGCAGATCCGCTTGCGAATCGATGGAACGTTGCATCTCTGGCGTACCGTTCCTGCAATCCGCTTTGCAGCCACCGCCTCGCGCATCAAGCTGTTATGCGGAATGGATATCGCTGAACGGCGAACACCGCAGGACGGCCGTTACAGCTTGCGCATTGCCGGCCGCGACGTCGATATCCGCGCATCCTGCCTGCCGGGCGTTTGGGGCGAATCGATCGTATTGCGCTTTCTGGGCCGCACCGTTGACCTGCCTTCGCTCGCCGATCTGGGTGTAGCGCCGGCGATGGCGCAGCAATTGGGCGATCTGATCCGCCAGCCTGCAGGCCTGGTGTTGATCGCCGGACCCACCGGGTCGGGGAAAACGACAACCGTCTACAAACTGCTAGAGCAGTTGAATGACGGTTCACGCAAGATCATCACCATCGAAGACCCTGTCGAAATCGATCTGCCGGGCGTGATCCAGGTCAATGTGCGACAGGATATCGGGCTGGAATTTGCCACCGGCCTGCGATCGATGCTGCGCCAAGACCCTGACGTGATTTTCGTCGGCGAAATTCGCGATTCGGAAACGGCACAAATGGCAACCCGAGCGGCGATGACGGGGCATCTGGTGATTTCCACCGTACACACCCGTTCAGCGGCAGCGTCCATCACGCGCATGGTTGACCTTGGCGTTGAAGGCTATTTGCTGGCGGAGGCGATCAGCGGGATCATTGCGCAGCGCCTGTTGCGGCGGCGCAGCGCCGACAACACTTATAGCGGCCGGATCGGCGTCTATGAATTGATGGGCGTCGATCCGCTGTTGCGCGACGCGATCCGGCGTAACGCCCCGCAGAATGAACTTGAACAACTTGCCTCGCAGACAGGCTATCGGCCGATGATCGATGACGCCCGCGACAAGGCGGACGTCGGATTGACCGACGCGGGTGAAATCCAGCGGGTGCTGGGTGACTGAAATGACCGATGACGACGCAAGCTATGATTATGTCGCGATTGACGGCAACGGGCGGCGGCAACGCGGCACGGTGCAAGCCGACAACGCGACCCAGGCCTTTGCCAAGGTGACCCGCCAGCATCTGACCGTCGTCAAGCTGGAACGATCGGGTGCGGGCGACACTGCCGGCCGTAAGGCAACGTCCCGCCGCGACCAGATTGCCTTGCTGCGGCAATTGGGAATGATGCTGCAGGCGCGCGTCGATCTGATGCAGGCACTTATGGCGATGCAGGCCGGTGCAGCCACGCCAGCACTGCGTTCGGCAATCGACGTTGCGATGGCTGAACTGCGTAGCGGAAAGCCCTTGGGTGCATGCCTCAGCACCGCGATTCCGGGTATGCCGTCCAATATCCTCGCGCTGGTCAATGCGGGGGAGGCCGGCGGCTGCCTGGCAGAAACCATCGGCCATGCCATCGACCAGTTGGAGGCCGAGGAACGGATCGCGGCGACCATCAAGAGCGCGCTGGTATATCCCGCCTTTTTGTCGATCGCCGGATTGATGGCTGGCATGATCATGCTACTGTTCGTCATCCCCCGCTTTGCAACGCTGATCGGCGAACGTCGCGACCAGCTTGATACCATGTCGCGGCTGATTTTCTGGCTGGGTGACGTTGCCCAGCAAAGTTTTGCGCTGGCGTTGATCGCGCCTCTGGCCGCGCTCCTTTTTCTTATGGTCACCGGCCTGCGTGGCGATAATGCCTGGTTGCGCCGCTTTGCAATCCGCCACATCCCTTTGCTCGCGCGGCTGGCGCTGCAACGCGAACGCGAACGGTGGTGCCGGATCATGGCCTTTGCGCTGCTCGCGCGCATATCCATCGTCGATGCCATGCGGCTGGCTGCAGACGGCCTTAAAGACATGGCTTTGCAGGAACGCGCAATCAACGCGTCGCGCGAATTGCGAGTCGGCAGCCGGGTGGCAGACGCGATCGCTGAGATCAGGCTGTTGGATGAGGCGCAATTGAGCCTCGTGCGTGCCGGCGAGGAATCGGGGCTTTTGGCCGACATGTTCCGGCGCATCGCGATCGACACGGAAGAGGGGCTGCGGGAAAGCCTGAAGCGCACCACCGGGGTGCTCGAACAATCCGTGGTGGTCGCGGTTTCTCTTTTCGTCGGGCTGATTGTCTATGGCCTGATCGCCTCTCTGACGAGCGTATACGAAACGATCCCGCTATGATCGCGCGTCGCCAAACCCATGGTTTCAGTACGCTGGAGCTTTTGGTTGCGCTGGCAATATTGTCGCTGGGGCTGATGGCGCTGATCGATTTTCGTCTGAGCCTGTTGCAGACGCAATCGCGCCAACTCGCACAAGCAGAGGCGATCCAGCATGAAGCGAACGCGCTGGCATTGCTGCGCCAGATCAATCCGGCCGCTCAGCCGTCGGGCCGTATCGCAATCGACCAATCGGTGCGGTTGCAATGGGACGCACGCATCGTTGGAAGTTACCGCCCGCAGCTTGCCTGGCTGGGCCGCGAGACAGGTTATCGCGTCGCGCGTTTCAAGGTGAACTATGCAATCGTCGAAGCTGATGCAGCGATCGTGCGCGGCGCGGTCGAGCTGATCGGCCGCATCGGCCCCGATGGACGGCCAACGCCCTGACCGCAGCGCTTTGAAAAAGGATGACCTACCGGTCCGCGCGCGGACCTGACATCGGCAGCGAGACAATCAAAGCCCGAATTTTGCCAATGCGGCACGGGCGATGATGTCGCCCTTTTCTTGAACAAAATGGCCGGCGTCGTGCACCTTCAACGGAGCGGGGCAACCATTGAGCGAGCCGCGCAGCCGATCCATCACTTCCGGCCCCAACACAGGATCAGCCATGCCTATGGCCATGAAGGTCGGCCCCTGCCATTCACTGGACCACCAGTCGCGTGCCCGGCGTGCCTCGACAATACCGGGCATGTTGGGATCGGTCATGACCAGTTCGGGGAAGCGCCGGACCCCCGCCTTAAAGCGGACATCGGGAAATGGCGCGGCATAGGCGGCGGCTTCTTCCCCTGAAAGATCCGGCTGGCTGCGCTGGAACAAGGCGGCAATGTCCATATCAGGGCGGCTGCGGTTGAAATCACGCCAGCGGGAAAATCCCTCACTAATTGGCTCGCCCACCGGGATCGTAGTGTTCATTACCAAAAGCCGGGTGAAACGCTCCGGCATATCGGGCGGAATGGTCAGGCCAAGGATTCCGCCCCAGTCCTGACAGACCAGCACCACATTCTGCAAGTCGAGCGCATCGATCAGCGCACAAAGCATCCCGCGGTGAAAGGCAAAACTATAGACCGCCTCGTCAACCGGCTTGTCAGAGCGGCCAAAGCCTAGCAGGTCCGGCGCAATGACGCGGTGCCCCGCCCCGGCAAAGATCGGGATCATCTTGCGATAGAGATAAGACCAGGCCGGCTGGCCATGGAGGCACAGGAAGGTCACGGCGGCATCGCGCGGGCCTTCGTCGAGATAATGGACCCGCAGCCCTTCATAACCGGCCAGGTCGTCGCGATAATGCGGTGCAAAGGCATAGCCCGGCAATCCGGCAAAGCGATCGTCCGTGGTGCGCAGCGCCGATATGCCCGCCCCGGTGTTGAAGGGTTCAGAGTGGCTCATGCCGCGCCGCATCGATGTGGGGGTTAGACGAAGCTGCGCGTTGGGTCGCCACGGTTACGCCTGCCGGGCCCGGGCTTCGCCGAGCAGCAATGCCTTGGCGTCACCGCCGCAGCGATAGGAATGGAAAAGCAAATAGATCGATAGGAAGAACATGCCGCCAAAAAAGGCGACGACGGCCAGCCCAAGCCCCCCAGCACTAAACTGGTGCCGCCAGGCCACCCAGATTGCCGACAGCCCCAGAAAGGTCATGAAATCGAGGTTGAACTGGCCCGGCCAGCCCATTTCCGCCATATCGCCGAAAAACACCGGCAGCAGGTTAAAGCCATGGTTTGCAATGGTAATCGACGTATAGCCGGCAATCGCAAAAAAGCAGATGATCAAGAACAGGCGGAACACAGACATTTTCAATTCTCCCACATAATGTTTTTGGCACATTCCAAGGTAGCGGCAGCCGCTATGGCAAAAGGGGCAAGGGCAGCGAACGGCAAGATTTCGTATAGGAACTCCATTGCCTCTTAATCCTTGTAGCAACTGCTACATGGTAACTGAATGTAATGAGTGCTACAAGGGCGAAATGAGTATCAGAAACGCACAACGGGAAGCGGTGATCGAGAGGTTGGCCGGGCATCTGCTTGAGCACGGGCTCGCTGCAATTAGCCTTCGCCAGTTGGCCGACGCAGCCGGAGTGAGTGATCGGATGCTGCTCTATTACTTCGCAGATAAGGCCGAAGTGCTGAGCGTTACCTTGACCCGGATTGCGGAGATGATGGCCGACGCGCTTGTCGAGGCCCTGCCCGAAGGCGAAAGTTTCTCGCCAGCTGATTTATTGCAACGTGCAGCCGCATTGACAACGCAAGACGAAATGCGGCGCTTCATGCGCTTCTGGGTTGAAGTGGTTGCTGCCGCAGCGAGAGGGGAGCCTGCCTTCGCGGGCATTGCGGCGCAGATCATGCAGGGGTGGCAGACATGGGTGGAAAGTCGCTTGATCCTTCCGCCCGGTACGGATCGGCGCGCGGTTGCACTTGCGATCATCGCGACGATTGATGGCCTGGCCCTCATCGATATCTGTGCAGGCGGACCTGCTGCTACACAAGCCCGCACCGCGCTTCCCATCTTGTCAACATGACCGTTTGGTCTCTGCAGAAAATGCCGGAGCAGTTGATCGATGGTGCGTTCTGCCAAAACTCTTTGCGTCTGGAATTATAACGCGCAATTCTCTGTGGCGTCGGATCACCAAAATGGAGCGGAAACGCGGCTGCAAACCATCTCTTGAGGGTTACCGGAAATAGGATTTTACATTGTCGGAGATATCGAAAAGCTTCTTTCGCTTATCAATTTCGCATTGCTTTGATGACAAGATATTCGCCTCAAGCAGCCTTTTTATATCAATATTGTGCGCAGAAATGGAACGCCCTGTCCGCCTCATAATCTCCAAAGATGGGAGGGGGCCGTGTGTCGCGAGCTCATAGATTATTCTGACCTCATTATGCAGGCATTTAACGTTGGTCTCAGACTGAAATTTTATAATTTTGTCTAATGCATCTATCATTTTGTAGCCTGGGACATGTGGTGGTGGTCGGAAATAACTATTTATAATCTCAACCATCTATCAATATTTATGTAAGTTAGCATATAAAGCTATTGTTTACATTAGGTTAGAAATAAATAGCGATTTGGCTAGCCCGCCTAGCGCGATCTCGGCCCCTGCCGCCCATCCATTCGTCGCGCGATCCTCAGGATTATCGAAAGCAGCAAGAGCTTTGGACGCTGGCGCTCGCCACCAGATGCGTTCTGCAACCATGGTCAATGCAATGGCGTGCGCCTCTTAACGTTCATATTGCTTGGCCAATTGGACGCACGTTGCAGTTAAATCGCCAGCCCCTTAAGTGTTAGGCTCCGGTGGGCGAAGCGCAATGCCGGCATGAATAGACAGGGACCCCGGCAGTGAACGAAGCGCAGACCATCGAAGCAGCGAAACCGGAGCGTGCCGGAGTAAGGCGCCTTAGCGACCTCCAGACCCCATGCGTTGTGCTAGACGTTGATCGCATGGACCGAAACATTGCGCGACTAAGGGCGAAACTGGACGGCCTGGGCGTCACTTTGCGGCCCCATCTTAAGACCGCCAAATCCGTGGAAATTGCAAGGCGGATGATGAACACGCCGCAAGGTCCAGCGACGGTTTCCACGCTCCGCGAGGCAGAACTGTTTGCTGAGGCAGGCATAACTGATGTCATTTATGCGGTGGGTGTCACTCCATCGAAGCTAGCCAAGGTGATCGAACTGCGGCGCGGCGGATGTGACCTCGCTGTGCTGCTCGACACCGTCGAACAGGCGCAGGCCGTTGCTTCCGCCTCCCGTGAGGCTGGCATCATAATTCCCGCACTTATCGAAATTGATTGTGATGGCCACAGATCGGGGATCCTCCCGGGGGATGCAGATCGGTTGCGTGCGATCGCAGCGGCGCTGGTTGATGGTGGCGAGTTACGGGGCGTACTTACCCATGCAGGGGGCAGCTATTCGGCGCGTGGCAACAAGCTGAAAGACTGTGCTGATACAGAACGCAAGGCCGTGATCGAGGCAGCCACCATTCTCCGCAAAGCCGGATATACTTGTCCCATAGTCAGCATGGGCTCGACACCGACCGCGCACAATGCAGTCATCCTAGACGGGGTAACTGAAGTACGCGCCGGCGTTTTCATATTCTTTGACCTCGTCATGGCTGGCATAGGTATCTGCAAGGTCGAAGACATCGCCATATCGGTTCTGGCGACAGTGATTGGCCACCAGCGCGAAAAGGGGTGGATCCTTATAGACGCCGGCTGGATGGCAATGTCGCAGGACAGAGGCACTTCCAAGCAGGAGGTCAATCAAGGATATGGTTTGGTTTGCGATGTCTCCGGCCAGCCATTCGACAACCTGATTCTCGCTGATGCAAATCAAGAGCATGGGATCATTACCGTGCGGCCAGGCTCCGATGCGGGGCTACCTGCTCTCCAAATCGGTGATCGGGTGCGGATCCTGCCGAACCATGCCTGTGCAACCGGTGCGCAACATCAAGCCTATCATGTCGTCCGTGGTGCATGCGATCTCGTTGAGGACGAATGGCAGCGGTTCGGGGGCTGGTAATGATGTTCAAGGCGCATTGATTGGCTCCCCTATGCCCATTGGCTCAGTCCTGTCGAAACGATGGCGGACAGCGTTGCCCTTTAGGATCAAGCGACAAGCAATCGAATATCGACGCTTGCAACACCCAAAGTTCGCTGCCTAATGGCGGCCCAACAGATAACGCCAATGTTCGATTGGTTTGCGCAGCATCAGCGCCAAGTTTCGACGATGGACCTTTGTTCAAAATTCATTGACCCGGCAGGACACAAATGACTGAAACCAAATTCGACATCATTGTCTACGGGGCGACGAGTTTCGTTGGCCAGATCATGACCCGCTATATGCATGAGCAGTTCGCAGATGGATCGATCCGATGGGCAATCGCCGGGCGTTCGCTCAATAAGCTTCAACAGGTCAGCGCTACGATCGGCTTATCGGGTGTCGAGCTTATCGTTGCTGACGCTGCGGATGAATCAGCATTACGGCAAATGTGCGCACGGACCAATGTTGTCATATCGACCGTCGGCCCATATGCGCTTTATGGTGATGTGTTGGTCAGGGTCTGCGCCACAACGGGCACAGACTATTGCGATCTGACGGGGGAACCCCAGTGGATCCGCAAAATGCAATTACGGCACGAGGCTGATGCGATAAAGAGCGGCGCACGGATCGTTCATTGTTGCGGTTTTGATTCCATCCCATCTGATCTGGGCGTCCATTTTCTGCAACGCAGCGCATTGGAGCAATTCGGCCAAACATGTGACCGGATCAATATGCGCGTCGTCAACATGAAGGGTGGCGCGTCAGGTGGCACCATCGCGAGCATGATTAACATGGTCAAGGAAGCGGTAGGTGATGCCGATTTGCGGCGCGAACTCCAAGACCCTTACAGCCTGTGTCCAGCCGGCCATGGCTTCTCGGTTCCGCAACCGGATGTGAAAATCACATATGACAATGTCTATGGCGGCTGGATTGCTCCTTTTGTCATGGCGGGTATCAACACAAGGGTCGTGCATCGGTCCAACGCCTTAAGCGGCAACAGCTATGGTGCCGAATTCACATATGAGGAAGCTGTGGTGACCGGTCAGGGCGCGAATGGTAAGTGGAAAGCGCGCGCCACCACATGGGGCGTGAATGCGCTTATGATTGGACTGGCTGTACCTCCAATTCGCTGGCTGCTTGAAACTGCTGTTCTTCCAAAACCAGGCGAAGGACCGAGCGAAGAGGCGCAGTTAAAGGGTGGGTTCGACCTCATTTTCCGCGGCTCAACGGCAAAGGGCGAAACCATAGGGTGTCGCGTCACGGGGGACCGAGATCCTGGCTATGGGTCAACCGCCAAGATGTTGGCTCAGGCTGCCACCTGCCTTGCCAAAGACGTACCAGACGATGTTGCGGGGGGCTTCTGGACGCCAGCAACACTTTTGGGCGACAAGCTCGTCGAACGGCTCAAGGCGCATGCCGGACTTACCTTAGAGAAACTGGCCTAGGGCTATTGCCAGACTAACATAGCTGGCGGCACAAGGGGGGGGCGTAAGTTGCTTCGCATCCGCGACACGCGCAGGCAATGGCTTTGCGATGGCACAATTGCCGCAAACTTGCCTCCAGTTGGCAGGCTGGCGCGAGCCGCACTGGATTGCGCCGCTTCGTTAGCAATAACGAACAAAGGAAGGGGCCAAGCACGTGTGGCGCAGCCTGCCGGAATTGGCTAGGGCGGCGTCATGCTTCGCATCAATGAACTGAAACTGCCTCTCGATCACGCCGCCGAAGACCTTCCGATGGCGATTTGCGCACGGCTGAAGATCGACGCCGCTGACCTCACCCGCTTCCAGATCTTCCGCAGGGGCAATGATGCCCGCAAAAAGCACGCAATCCTGCTGACCTATGTCGTCGATTGCATGGTGGCGAACGAGGCCGCAGTGCTGGCACGCTTTGCCGACGACCAGAATGTGAAGCCCACCCCAGACACTTCCTACAACGCAAGGCTGGGACGGCGAACGGCCGGTGGTTATCGGCGCAGGGCCTTGTGGTTTGCTCGCCGCCCTGATCCTCGCGCAGATGGGCCTCAAACCGATCATCATTGAACGCGGCAAAGCAGTACGCGAGCGGACCAAGGATACCTGGGGACTATGGCGGCGCTCGGTGCTGGAGCCGGAATCGAACGTGCAGTTCGGCGAAGGCGGTGCCGGCACATTCTCGGACGGCAAACTCTATAGTCGAATTAAAGACCCCCGCCATCTGGGGCGCAAGGTGCTGGTCGAGTTCGTCAAGGCAGGCGCGCCGGACGACATTCTGACCGAAGCCCACCCGCACATCGGCACCTTCCGCCTCGTCACAATGGTGATGTCTATGCGCGAGACGATCGAGAGCCTGGGTGGCGAATACCGTTTCCAGACCCGCGTCGAGGATTTCGAGATCGAGACGACGCCAGACGGCGAACGGCAGATCGCCGGGCTGCATTTGTCGGACGGATCGCTCCTCCCCGCTCGCCACGTGATCATGGCGGTGGGCCATTCGGCGCGCGATACGTTCCAGATACTCTATGACCGGGGCGTGCATATCGAGGCCAAACCCTTTGCCATCGGCGTGCGGATAGAGCACCCGCAAAGCTGGGTCGACACGGCGCGTTATGGCCAGAGCGCGGGCAACAAGATCCTCGGTCCCGCGGCCTATTCGATCGCGCATAAGTGCAGCAACGGACGCACAGTCTATTCCTTCTGCATGTGCCCCGGCGGACGGGTGGTTGCCGCCACGAGCGAGGAAGGCCGCGTCGTCACCAACGGCATGAGCCAGTATTCGCGTGCAGAGTTCAATGCGAACTCGGGCCTCGTTGTCGACATTGATCCGAACCGCGACTATCCCGGCGGGCCGATGGCGGGGATGGCGTTCCAGCGCCACTGGGAAAGTCTCGCCTTCGAGGCTGGCGGGCGCAACTATATGGCTCCTGGACAGAAGCTCGGCGATTTCCTCGCCGACCGGCCCTCCACCGAGTTTGGCGACGTGATCCCCAGCTACAAGCCGGGTGTCCATCTGACCGAACTCAAAAAGTGCCTGCCGGACTATGTGATCGAATCGATCCGCGAGGCGCTGCCGGTGTTCGGGCGGATGGTGCCGGGCTACGATCATCCTGACGTGGTGATGACCGGCGTCGAGACGCGCACCTCCTCACCGGTGCGGATCACGCGCGGGAGGGACTGCCAGAGCCTCAACACGCGCGGGCTTTATCCGGCAGGTGAAGGCGCTGGCTATGCAGGCGGCATTCTTTCAGCTGCGGTCGACGGGATCAAGGTGGCCGAGGCGCTGGCCGCCGAAGTGCTGAAATGAACGCGGCGGATCCATCCCACGATGCGGGTAAAGAACTGGAGTGAGAGAATAGATGACAGGTGGGTTAAGCCTTACGCAGGCCGTTCGTCGCGCGGTCGCAATCAAACGAACTGACACGGCTGTAATTGACGGTCCGGTTCGGTTCACCTGGGAGCAGTTTGCGGATCGCGTTTCACGTCTGGCGGCAGCATTCATTGCGCTCGGCCTTAAGCCGGGCGGGCGGGTGGTGTTATTGGCGCTTAACAGCCACCGATCGCTCGAATGCTTTTATGCTGCCATGCAGGCGGGTGGGGTGATCGTCCCCCTCAATCATCGGCTCGGCGTGGACGAGATCTTGGCCCAAACCAATGATTGCGCCCCTCAGATCGTGATCCTCGGCCCTGAATTTGCATCGATGCACGAAGCGCTTCTGGTGACCGCGGACGGGACAAAGCGGGAGATGGTTTACTGCGACCACGATGCGGCGCCGGAAGGGTTTCACGGTTATGAGCAACTGGTGGCCAGTAACCAGCCGATCGAGGATCCGGGCCGGCAGGGCGATGATCTCGCTTGTCTCCTCTATACCAGCGGAACGACCAGTGCAGCAAAGGGCGTGATGCTGAGTCATGCCAATTTCTGCGCCAATACCGCGAATGTCGTGGCCGAACTGGGGATGGATGAAGACACAGTCCACCTGCATCACGGCCCGCTCTTTCACGTTGCATCAGCTGCGCGCCTGTTCTCGACCACGCATGTTGCGGGCACCCATGTCTTTCTGCCCCGCTTCGTGGCCCGCGAGGTAATTGCCGAGATTGCTCGGACCAGCGTGACCCATGCGACCTTCGTGCCGACCATGTTCCGGATGATGCTTGATGAGCCAAGTCTCAGCCAGACCGACCTTAGGAGCCTGCGCTATGTGTCGTACGGCTCCGCAGCCATGCCCGAGCCATTGTTGAGGGAGTTCATGGCGGCCCTGCCATCGGTCCGCATGCTCCAATCTTATGGGATGACCGAATTGTCGCCGGTAGTTACGATCCTTGGCTGGCGGGATCATTTGCCGGATGCTGCGGCCAGCGGTCGCCTTCGATCGGCGGGTCGTCCGGCAATGTTGGCCGAAGTGGCGATCATTGACCCGGATGACAGGCCTTTGCCTGCGGGGTCGCATGGCGAGATCGTAGCGCGCGGACCTATGGTGATGCAGGGTTACTGGAACCGGCCCGACCTGACTACCGAAGCCTTGCGGGGCGGCTGGATGCATACCGGAGACGTCGGTTACTTCGATGATGACGGATATCTCTACGTCGTTGATCGGCTGAAAGACATGATCATCACCGGCGGGGAGAATGTTTGGTCGCAAGAGGTGGAAAATGCGCTCGCTTCGCATCCTGCCGTTTCACTGTGCGCAGTCATCGGCAAACCCGACACATTCTGGGGCGAAACGGTTCATGCAATTGTAAACTTAAGAGACAATATGGCCGTCACCGAAGCCGAATTGATCGCCCACTGTCGCAACCTTATCGCGCATTATAAATGCCCGCGCAGCGTCGATGTTCGAGACGAACCCCTGCCACTCAGCGGTGCCAATAAGGTTCTGAAATCGGAACTTCGCGCGAAGTGAGCGCTTTGCCATTCGCGCAGCACCTTGTTCGTTGCCTGACACGACGCACCTGACATTGACGCACATTCGGTTCGCCAGACGCAGGTGCGGACACATGTAAAATCAACCCACGCAAACCTTAAGCGCCGCGCATGGCTGGAACATTCGAGGCCGGAGTTTGTTTGTGTGCGTGACAAATGAAGATAGCTTCACGCCGGATCCTATTTGTGGCGATGGCCGCAATCGCCTTAGCAATTGCGGGGTATTGGCTATTTGCGCCGCGCGACAAGGCAGTTGCGACATTCGTGACCAAGACAGCTGTGGCAGACCGTATCCTGTCCGTGAACGGCAGAATCAGGCCGCGGCTTCAGGTTGATATACGCCCTTCGCTGGGCGGGCAGCTGATCGCATTGCCATTCGATGTCGGGGATCGGGTGTTGTCGGGGCAGATCCTTGCCAGAATCGACGATGCCCCCGAACAGGCTGCCATCGCAGAAGCGCAAGCATCAGTCGCAACGCAGCAGGCGACACTTGCACAGGCCCGACGGGAACTGACGCGGTTCGTGGAATTAGGCCAATTCGCAACCAGACGAGAGGTGGAGCAACGGCGTCTGTCAGTATTGGAAGGTGAGCGCGAACTCAATCGCCGCCAAGCCGCTGTTGCCCAAGCAAGCGAGCTTCGCGATCGCCGCGTGTTGCGGGCACCCTTTGCAGGGGTCATTCTGGAGCGGCCGGTTGACCCCGGTCAGGCGGTCGGGCTTGAAAGCGTGATTTACCGCCTCGCCGACCTGTCAAATCCAGAAGTCAGCATAGAGGTGGATGAGGTCTACGCTTCAGAAATCCGGCCGGGCATGGAAGCAACGGTTGCCATGGCTGGGCAGAAACGCCCGCTCATGGCCAAAGTCCTGCATGTCGAACCCCGTGTCGATCCGGCAACCGGCGCGCGCGCCGTGCGTCTGGGTCTGATCGGTGCAGCAACCGATGCGCCCTCTGGGATGACTGTAACCGTCAATCTGCTGATCGAACGCCGAGAAGGGGCGCTTAGCGTGCCGAGAAGCGCCCTTATCCCATCGGCGAGTTCGGCCAAAGTACGCGTAGTCGGAACTGACAAGGTTGTGATTGAACGCGCAATCACCTTTATCGATTGGCCAGCGGAAGCTGTGATTGTGACCAGTGGCCTCGCGCCCGGCGAACGCATTCTGACAGAGCCGGATTCGGCGCAGCCGGGCGAGAAAGTTAGGATAAACGGTTAGGATGACCCCCTATGCCGTCAAACTAGCCATGCGGCACTTGCTGTCCCACCCGGGACAGACCGCGCTCCTGATGGCCGGGGTTGCGCTTGGCGTCAGTGTTTTCATCTTCATGAGTGCTCTAATCGGCGGGTTAGCGACTTTGCTAACCATGCGCACCGTTGGCAGCATCCCGCACATCGTGGTGGAAATGCCCAATCGCGACCCGGCAATTTTGTCGATCGAACCGGGTCCGCAAGTGGTGCTTCATAAAGATCTCAGCCGGCGCGACCAGATCACCATCTGGCAGCCAATGATCCCGATCATCGAACAGGCCTCCGGCGTAATCGCTGTATCGCCGCAAATCAGGGGCTCTGCCTTTGTCGAGCGTGGCCAGGCCGTGTCGCCGGTCGGGGTCATCGGAACGATGCCGGGCAAATTATCGGACATCGCCAATATCGATGCGGCGATTGTCGATGGCTCCAGCAATCTGCCTGCGGACGGGATTCTGATCGGAAGTGTTTTGGCGCGTGATCTGGGGCTTCGGGTGGGGCAAGTCGTCCAGCTGACATCGGATCGCGGTCGGTCGCGCAGCTTTCGCATTGGCGGCATCTTCACCCTCGGCATCGCCAGCGCCGATCGCCAGGCAATCTATATGAATTTCACCACGGCCAGGGCCTTGTTCGATCTATCGACAGGGATTTCGCGCATCGAGATCAAGGTGCAGCCCGCAACCGCTGCGGAAGGCATCGCCGAACGCCTGCGCCGGTCAACCGGCCTCAAAGCTACGCCCTGGACCGAAGACAACCAGCAGCTTTTCGAAGGCCTTGATGCGCAGGCGCGTACCGGAACGATCATCAAGGCGTTCTCACTGGTTACGATCATCGTCGGCATTGCCAGCGCCATGTTGCTCTCGATCGTTCGGCGACAGGCGGAGATCGGGATCATGCGGGCGATGGGCGCCAGCCGCAGCCTGGTGGTAACGATCTACGTTCTTGAAGGAACCTTGATCGGCCTTGTCGGTGCGCTGGTCGGGGCTTTAGCCGCATGGCTCGCATTGTTGCCGCTCCCACCGGTAAGTGCTGTGAAAAGCGGCGCCCTGCCGATCGACCGCCAGCAGGGTGATTTCCTGCTGGCGATTGCGCTGACCACGCTTGCCGCAACGCTTGCGTCGATCCTGCCCGCACGCCGTGCGTCACGGATCGATCCGGTTGAAGCGATCGGAGCATGACCAAGTCGCTGATCCTGTCTGTAATCGGACTGATCAAAGATTTTGGCGAAGGCGAAACCCAGGTACATGTTCTGAAAGACATAGACCTCTCCATGGAAGCGGGCGAGATGGCGGCCCTGCTTGGCCCGTCAGGCTCAGGCAAGAGCACTTTGCTGACCATTTTGGGCACCTTGATGCGCGCAAGCGGTGGCACGCACGAAATGTTGGGGGTGGACTTGATGCATGCCAGCGAAGCCCAGCGCACCGAGTTCCGAAGCAAGAATCTGGGCTTTGTTTTCCAGTTCCACCACTTGCTGCCAGATCTTTCCGCGCTGGAAAATGTAATGATGCCAGCCGCCTGTGCTGCAGGACATGAAACCGGGGCGATGCGCCAACGGGCGAGTGAATTGCTTGACGCTGTCGGTCTGTCGGATCGCCGAAACTTCCGCCCTGCGGCAATGTCCGGTGGCCAACGCCAGCGCGTTGCCGTGGCGCGTGCGCTGATCAACAATCCGACGCTGGTTCTGGCCGATGAACCGACCGGCAATCTTGATAGGGAATCGGCCGATCACGTGATGGACCTGATTCACACCATCAATCAAACGATGGGCAGCAGCTTTCTGATTTCGACCCATGATGAGTATATCGCATCGCGCTGCCAGCGCCGGATCGAGCTGCTTGATGGCCGGATCGTCCGTTCCTGAGCGTTGATGCAAAGCGCGGACAAAGCCCCTTGTTTTGCCAAGTCACCGCGCCACCGGTATCATCACTTCGTTCCGACGCAGAAACCACAAAGTCCAGGGCGGGTTGTACTGGGCTAATACCGGCGCGCCGATTGCCTGCAAATCCTGTGCGACGATGAAGCTTTGCAGCGCGGCTGTGTTGGAAGCGACAGCCTCTTCGCGCGCAAAGCCGCTAAAGCGGGCCACGGCCATGCGCTGCGGCGCGAGCATGCGAAGCAGGACTTTCGGATCATTGGGCTGCGGCAAGCTATCCAAGGTGGCGCCCTCAGGCATGATGAAGCGGATCACCCAATTGCCGTCACCACCCGACTGAATGACTGGTGCGGTCATGGCGATCTTCTCGTTTGTTGCCGCCTGTTGGGTGACCGGAGCTGTCATCGCGATGCTTTGCTTGCGGGTGTTGGCACCGAAGATGTAGCCGGCAAGCAAGCGAAACCCCTTGATCGACGCTTCCTTGCGTTCACCGCTTACCAAGACTTCGGCGATGGCCTGTGCCGGATAGTCGCGTATTTCAAAATCTCGCTCGGAAAATTCGACGGTGAAAGGCGGCTCTTTAGTGGCCATCGACATTACTCCCCACAGGGCCAGCCCAGCAATAAGGACCAGAATAAGCGCCCTCAACATAGCAACTGCCTCGATTGGCATGACCCTATGGCACGAGCCGGGCAGTATTCATGTCCATTGAACCGGAAGTAAGTGCAAATGTTCCGGTCGGTGCTGTCAGACCAATCGCAACCTCTCTCCGTTCGGCCCGGACAGGGCAGGGGAAATCGTGCATATATCATCACCACAAGACGGATCACCTCAGAGCATAAATTGAGGTAACGGCACGGGTTATCGAATTTGCTCAACCAACCAATTTATCGGCGGCTCATCCCACGAACAATTTTGCTCTGGCAAGACCCCTCACGCCTACGATGACCCAAGGCTGTGCAATTGGCGAGCAGACACTCTGCCAATATGGCGGCATTTTTCCTTTGTTGGCGACTGGACCGGCCTTAGCCCCGATCGAAGTCGGCGACGGCGCGCGCAATCGGGGGGAATGATGGATATCGATATAGCGGACATGCTCGCGACGTCGGAAATTGGGAAAATGACCTTCGCAGAGGCCGAGCAGATATTTGCCCTTGCTTCGAGCGAGGGCTGGAATCCCGGCCGAAGCGATCTTCAATGCGCTTGGGAATGTGATCCGGATGCCTTTATCGCGCTTCGATACCGCGGCACAATGATCGCAGGCGGCAGCATCTTCCGCCACACTCCGTCTTTCGGATTCATGGGCCTGTTCATCGTCGACCAAGCGTATCGCGGATATGGTCTCGGCCGGCGATTATGGCACACGCGCTTGCAACTCTTGCGTGCCCGGCTTGCGCCTGATGCGGTCATCGGAATGGACGGCGTGTTCCCGATGGAGAGTTTTTACGCGGCCGGCGGTTTTGAACCAGCCTATGAAACCGTGCGATATCAGGGCGTGGCGAGCGGGGCCATTGCAAGAACCGGCAATGCGCCGATGCCCGTTCACGCCACTGTTTCGAACGACATATTGCTGGCTTATGATCGCGACCGGGCACCCTATGATCGAAGCGCCCTGCTCGCATCCTGGTTGTCGCAACCGGAGATCATGACGGCAGCGACATTTCAGGACGGCGTTTTGGTGGGATTTGGCCTGGCACGCCCAGCCGAAACCGGTTTCAAGATCGGCCCATTAGTCGCAGACGATGCCCGGATCGCGCAAGGGTTGCTGGCCAACCTGGTCGAACGGCTCGATGGCACGCAAGTGCAAATCGATGTGCCGAGCCCGAATCAGGATGGCGTCGCGCTGGCAAAATCATTTGGTCTCGAAGCCAACTTCGGCTGTCGCCGCATGTATTTCGGCGGAAGGCCAGAGGAGAATATGTCGTCTATCTTTGGCGCCATGTCGCTTGAATTTGGTTGACCATGTTAGCCTTTGCGGGCCGTAACTTCGAACGCGCGCGGCCTTATGCCGCCGGTGTGGTCGCAAACTGCCATGCAAGGTGACCCGCCTCCGCTATCAAGACCACGGCCAGCACAAGGCCGATCTCCGCCAACCCCAACTCCATTAGCCATATTCCCACCAGTATCTTCTGCCAACCTGCCCAACTTCCTCAGGCTGGGTCATCGTTGCAGCTTCAGAAATTTGCACCACGCCAGACAGGCGTCACTTTGGCAGTATCGGAGCCTCAGCGCTCGACAAGGGGCCCATCATTGGCAGCCATATAGACGACAAGGAGTTTCACGGGCGTCGCGCCGGCATTCAAGCCCCGATGGCGCACGCCAATCGCTTCGACTAGCGCATCTCCGGCCTTGTAACTCCGTGTGCCCTGTACGCCATAATTGACGGTCAATTCGCCCTCTAGCAAATAGGCGAACATCGGGACCAGATGGCGGTGAAGCGGGCCTTCCTCACC
Source organism: Sphingomonadales bacterium (assembly GCA_021298455.1). Taxonomy (GTDB): domain Bacteria; phylum Pseudomonadota; class Alphaproteobacteria; order Sphingomonadales; family Sphingomonadaceae; genus Sphingorhabdus_B; species Sphingorhabdus_B rara. Next base: position 30,417 of record JAJTFR010000003.1, read on the forward strand.
CGGAGCAAGCATAATGATCTCCGAGATCAGCCTCGCATCGCCTTCTGGATAGGCAAAGGGCGCGCCTAGAATATCGGTTTTCGTATCGAGAAGCCTGACCGCCGGATAGGCGGGTACTGGCGGTGCCGTTTGAGTAAGAGCCGCGTCATCCGTCGATACTGCCGCGGCCTTCACCATATCATGCGGCAAGGTCAGAGCGGCAACGAGGATGGCAGCACTCACTGCGCAGCACTGCCTGCTGCCATTTCGGGCCCAGTCGATCATCGCGCACCGGCTTTCTGCCACATTTCAAGGAAGATACGGGTGCAATCGCGTGCGCCGGCCTCTGGGGCGAGTGCAGTTGCGGAAATTCCGGAAACAACCCGGGTAACATCATGGTCAACACCACCCGATTGCGACCAAAGCTGACCATCAGCGACGGTCATATAAGCCGAAAAGCAATCATGGCCTGACCCCGGACGTTCGCCGATCACATGGATTATTGCCTTGCGTCCACTGCTCCCGGAAAACAGTATTTCGCCAGCTTTATAGCCGGCGCGCACCCTGCCTCGTTCAAATGCAATGATGTTTGGCGCAACCGAGAGCCCATTCTGTTTAAGGCCCCGCGCCAAAGCCTGCAGGAAAGTATTGCGAACGGGATCATCCATGATCGCTATCGCATTCAGCCCATCGCTCAGGACGATCTGGATATCGAACGATCCCGCTCCCCGGCCGCGCCATTCGGTCAACTGTGCAACGGTCGCTTCAGACGGCGTCTCGCCCAATTCGGGATGCAGAATATAATCGCGCCGATCGCGTGCCTTGGTTTCGGCGATGATCACATCGGTCAACGAAGGCAGAAAGGCAGCATCGAAATCCGCCCAAATGCTCTTGCGGGACCGCTCATAGATGGTGTGGATTTCCTGTGCGATTGCAGGCTCAAGGTCCTCAGGCAATTCGCCATGGCCTTGCGCCAAGAAAAGTCCGCGCCCTCGAACGGCGTCCATTTTCTGTTCCGCCTCGGCCAATATATCCCGTTCGGGCCGGTTGTCGCCTTTGCGTCGCCGATATTCGACGTAGATCTGTTCAGGTTTCCCAAAGTTTTCGGCGGGCGCTCCGGCATCGTCGACCACCGCAAGCTTGCGGAAAAAATGATGCATCGGCTTACTGATCTTGAAATCGAACTTGCGCCTGAGCCGAACATGATCCTGAAAGCCGGTCGTCAGATAACCGAGCATCGGATCAATTTTGGTTGGCAATGCCATCAAATAGGCAGGATTGGCTGGCGCCACACGCTCAAGGCAGTAATCTAGATCGTCGAGGCTAACATCCATGTGAAGCGTCGAGCAGACGTCAAGCCCGATGCACAGGCCGTGCAGCTTGCCCATGACGAGATCTTCTAGGCAACAGCGCACCAATTGATCCCGATTACGGAATACTTCTGGCCCGATAAAGCCTGCGACATCATTGACATGCAGCCAAGGACGCCGTCCATTTGCTGCGGCAATCCGCAGCGACAAAAAGCGCGCCAATCCATATTTGCGCGATTCGTGCAGTACCATGTCCATCGACTGGCCGTGTCCGTTGGTAAAATCTGCCCCCTGCCCGGTTTCAAAATACATGCCGAACTTGCCCTGACGCTGGTCGGCATGTTTAACCAAGCGGTCGAGTGACAAATCGAAGGTCTTGTTAGCCGCGTCGCTGCCAGCGATGCTCTGAAACCACAAGGCGGTTGAGCTTGGCCACTTTTTCTCAACCTCGGCCTGGACGTCGATATGCGCAAGAACGCAATGCGGCAAAACATCGGAAAGCCCGAAGGTGTCGACAATGTCTTTCAGCGCAACTTCGATCGCATGAACACTTTCCGGTTCACTGCTGACCGGGTTGGTCCCGATCACCACATCGCCAACACCATAAGCAAAGCCGTTGAAGACCTGCCAAGCAATGTCGTCAATATTGTCGGTCGGGGAATTGGGCTGGATCCGCGCACCGAGATACCCCCGTTCACCGATGTTTGAACCCGGCAAAGCATTGAAGATTTTGGACGCAATGGCGGTCAACTCTTCATCAGACAGTAACTTGACCACGCAACCGATGACGTCACTGGAAAGGCCCGGCATGATTGCCTTTATGTCAGCTTCTTCTTTTGCAAGCAGGTAGTCGCGTAATGCGCCGAGAGTCCAATCTCGCAACGTGGCGGCCACGGTCTCATCAATGCTCGAGATGATTGCACGATGCAGATCGTCGCTAAAAATCGGATTGGCATCGATCTGGTAAAGCCGCGTTTTTGCCAGAAGCATGCGCGCCACCTTCCGATGCTCATCGTCTTTCGCCGCAACGCCGATAATGGCATCGCCCTCCTTGAAGGCGTTGGCAGCGCCAATCCAATTGGCAAAACTATGTATGGACCATCCATCCGGCGAAGATTTCAGATAATCGACCAACCCCAGGCTCGTCGCTTTTGCGATCCCAACATCGACAAGCGCCGGCGTTGCACATCCTGTCACTGCGGCAGCCGATCCAAACTGCAAAACATTGCGTCTTGATAACTTGCTCTCGACATTCACCTGGTCGCTCCCAAGATGGTCATTTTACATTGTGAGACAAATCTTTAGCATCGCGGACTGTCGCATGCTAGCGATCAATGCGCGTATGAAAATGGCGTTTAAAGGTCCCCAGACATGGCTATGCGACCAAGATCAACGATGTGAGACGTTTCGGCTTTACCGATACACTGCCAGCTTTACGGTGACATGATGGACGAAATTGCGATCAGCCACATCCTCAATCTGTTCGAACGGCACGCCGGCGAGATTTGCCGTGGAGATTTATCCTTTGCCACAGTGATGCCTTTTGTAGGCGCGCAGGCTCAAAAGGCGCCCAATGGTTCGACAGTGATCACGGTGGCCATCGCCGAAGAAATGTCGGAGAAGCTGCCAGCCAGCCACCGCCATATCGATCTTTTCCTGTTGGAACCTGCGCGCGAACTGGGCGCGCATTTTCACAAGCTGGCCACTGCGCATGTATATGGCGTCGATGGTTCCGGCACAGCCATGGTCGGAGACCAACGGCTACAATTGGCCAAGGCCGACAAAGCCGTTTTCCCTGCCGGCCTAATCCATAATGTTGTGACAGGCCCTGATCATTTCCTCTTCGCCTCGTTCCAGGATCACCCCATCATCCAGGAAGACGGATCACTTGATTACTTCATTGCCGACTAAACCCAAGGTCACCGGGATCGGCACTAGAATTTTAGTGCGATACGACCGAACGGCATTGTCAGAGCAAAATTGCCTGTGAGCTGCGGCGGCGACAAATCCGGCGGATAAGCAAGTCCGATAACCCGTTCCACTGCTTTAACTCCTCACCCGAGATCGTTCGTCTGGTCGTCATGATCTATGCGCGTCTCTCGCTCAGCCTGCGGAACGTCGAGGACCCTATTTTCAGGCGCGGGATCGACATCTGCCACGAGACGGTCAGGTTTTGGTGAAGCCGGTTAGGCCCGATGTTCGCCTCGGAAATTCAGCACCAGCCCAGATGCTCAATCACCCGCCCCCAGAACTGCACCCTTTGGGGTTCATTCCGTCAGTTTTAAACATGGGGATCAGCCGGATTTTGGGCCTCTCCATATTCCGGAAACCTGCACGCCGCGCCAGCGCTCTCCGCCTTGCCGGTGCGTTTACTCTGACAGTGCCCTTAACCCTGCTCGAGCGCCAGCAGGGCGAAAGTGGCCAACCAATGTTCGCCCATATAATCATCGCCCAGGTGCGGCATGGCCGCATCGAGGTGCCGCTGCGCAGTCGCAAGCGCGGGTTCGCGGACAGGGTGCCCCTCTGGTAGCGCAGCTGAGATCCGGCGCCAGCACCAGGCACGACTGAGATTGAGGCCGTCGAGATGCGCTATCTTGCCGTCGCTGCGGTCAGAGACAGTCGCAGGCGTGAACAAGGTGGCGGGAAGCCCTTCAGCAGCGGCCGGCAGGAAGAGATCAAACCATCTGGCGAACCCGTCGCCCAGCACCTGGCACATCAATAAGGCTTCGGTCAGCGCGGAGGAGAGAAACTCGTCGCCGCCCGGCTCCCATGCTTGGCAATCACGGTCCTCCCCGAACCAGTCCTTGGCGCGGGTATCGATAAGGCTGGAAAGCGCGGCATCATGTTCCAGCGCCCAATCGCGCGCCAGGGTAAGAGCGAAAGCCGATGAATAATGCGTGCCAACACGTATCGGATATGTCTGGAGCGGTAGGAACTGGCGGAACCGCTGCGCAAAGGCGGCGGCAAAGGCATCGGCATGGCGGGACCAAGGGCGATCATGCCGCGCCATTTCTGCATGGAGCGCCAAGGCCCAAGCCCAGCCATAGGGCCGCTCAAACCCGCGCGATGAAGGGCGGGCGAGATAGGCAGTTTCGACCGCGAAATTCTCTGCTGTGAGCATCTCCTCGGCTAGCGCATGTACCCGCGCCGCTTCGGGCAGATCCGGATAAAGCCGCGCGAGGCGCAGTACCTGCCACCAGCCATGGACACAGGAGTGCCAATCGAAACTGCCAAAGAAGATCGGGTGCAGTTCGCGGGGGGTGCGGGCATCCTCCGGCGCTTCCATCACATGATCCAGTTTGTGCGGAAACTCGCGGGTCAGGTGCCCCAGGGTCAGCCCCATGAAACGCGCGGCGTATTCGGCAGTGAGGTGCGTCATCAGAAAGCAAACCACCAGATGAAGAGGGTGTTGACCACCAGCAATGGCAGCGCCGTTCCAATCTGGACTCGGACCACGGCATTTCGGTCTTTCAACTCAAGCAGGGCGGCAGGGACGATGTTGAAGTTCGCTGCCATCGGCGTCATCAACGTGCCGCAAAAACCGGCAAGCATGCCGATAGCGCAGATCACGGCGGGATCGCCGCCATACTGCCTGATCAGCAGTGGCACGGCGATCGCCGCGGCCATGACCGGGAAGGCGGCGAACGCATTGCCCATAACCATCGTGAACAGCGCCATGCCCAATGTGAAGGCGATCACTGCGCCGATCAGGCTGCCATCCGGGATCACGCTGGACATCAACTGCCCGACTACGTCACCCACGCCAGCTAGTGCGAAGACCGCGCCAAGACTGGCCAGCATCTGCGGCAGGATCGCCGCCCAGCCCACCGAATCCATCAAGCGCCGCCCTTCGTGCAAAGGTGCAGCCGGATGGGGTCGCAGCCAGGCAAACCCGATCAGTAGCGCTAGCATTGCGCCGAGCGCGAGGCTGACCAGCGTCACCTGCTTGGGATTGACCAGCCCCGGCAGATGCTCGAACCCGAACGTACCGGCCAACGCCGTCGCCGGGATCACCAGCGCCAGAAGGAACAGGCGGTTGCCATAACGCGTGGCCCGCTCGGCCCGGATCTCGAGCATAGTACCGCCGCCCCCCCGGCCTAGCTGCCCGGTGCCGGCAATGGCGACCAGCGCCAAAACCAATAGGCCGTTGGCAAAGTCACTCAGTCGGTCGCCCGCCAGCATAGACAAAGCAAGGAGGCCCCAAAAAGCCCCGTTACCCCAGCGCTTCGGATTCGTCGCATCGCGCAGCGAAAGCATAGCGAAAGCAAGGAAGGTCAGCCCCGCTAAGGTGTAGACGAAGGGTAGGCCGATCATTGGTCGGCCTCCTTCCGGCCAAGTCGCCGGTCGAGCCGCCAGAGCCGAAAACCGTGGATCAAGAAGGCGGCTATCGCGGTTGGGATTGCCCAAATCGAGAGCTGGAACGGTGAGAGGATGATGCCCTGTTGTTCAAGGAAGCCGACCATCAACAGGATCGAGCCGATCGCGATGAAGATATCCTCGCCAAAGAACAGGCCGACATTATCGGTCGCGGCCGACATCGCCTTCACTTGGTCGCGGTCGCCTTCGGTCAGCTCTGTCTGCCCTTCGGCTGCAGCCTCGGCCATCGGCGCGACCAGCGGCCGGACGGTCTGGGCATGGCCCGCCACCGAAGTCAGCCCCAGCGCCGAAGAGATCTGGCGGATCAGCAGGTAACCGGTCAACAACCGGCCGGTCGTCGCACCCTTTAGACTGGCGATCAGGCCGCGCGCGCGTTCCTGCAGTCCATACGCCTCGAGGAGCCCGATGACCGGCAATACGATCCAGACCACAGTTACATAGCGGGTGTCGTTAAAAGCCTTGCCGAAGGCGGAAACGATCGCATGAAGATCGAGCCCGGCGGTAATGCCCGTGACGGCTGCAGCCGCCACCACGACCAGCAGCGGATTGAAGCGAAGCACGAAGCCCAGCACCATCACCGCAATGCCCGAAAGTACCCACATCTCGCTCATCCATAGCCTCCCCCGCCCGGCGTTTCGACCACCATCACATCACCCGGTTTCATCTCCACAGAGGCGGTGGAATCAAGAACCTCAATCTTGCCTGACGTTCGCTCAACCCACGTTGCGCCGTGCGCTCCGGGCGCCCCGCCGGCCAAACCGAATGGCGGTACGCGGCTGCGATTGGCCAACATCCCGGCCTCCATCGGCTCCAGAAAGCGCAGCCGCCGCAGCGCCCCGTCACCGCCGCGATGCCGCCCCGCGCCACCCGAACCATGTCTTATGGCGAATTTTTCAAGCATTACCGGGAAGCGCGTTTCGAGCACTTCGGGATCGGTCAGCCGGCTGTTGGTCATATGGGTCTGGACTACGCTGGTCCCGTCGAAATCGGGCCCCGCGCCAGAACCCCCGGCGATGGTTTCGTAATATTGGTAGCGATCATTGCCGAAGGTCAGGTTGTTCATCGTCCCCTGCGCCGCCGCCATCGCCCCGAAAGCTCCAAACAGCGCATCCGTTACAACCTGGCTGGTCTCGACATTGCCGGCCACTACAGCTGCCGGATAGCGCGGGCGCAGCATGGATCCTTCGGGCACCAGGATCGTGACCGGGGCGAGGCAGCCTTCGTTCATGGGGATCGGATCGTCGATCATGGTGCGCAGCACGTACATCACCGCCGCGCGGACCACGCTGAAGGGCGCGTTGAAATTGCCGGGGAGCTGCTCGCTCGTTCCGGCAAAATCGATCGTTACCTGCCGCGCTGCACGGTCGACCCGGACCGCAACGCAGACCACCGCGCCATTATCCAGTTCGTACCGGAACGTTCCGTCTTCCAGTCGCCCGATCAGGCGCCGCACGGCCTCCTCTGCATTGTCGTGGACATGGCCCATATAGGCGCTGACCACCTCGATGCTGTGCTCTGCGCATGCGCGCTCCAAGCCTGCCGCCCCGCGCGCGCAGGCGGCGATTTGCGCGGCAAGGTCGGCCAGGTTCGCATCAACGTTGCGCGCCGGGTAAGGGCCAGAGGAGAGGATCGCCGCCAGTTCATCACGACAGAAGCGGCCCTCGTCGACCAGCAGGGCGTTTTCGAGCAGCACGCCTTCTTCTCCGATATTGCGGCTGTTTGGCGGCATCGATCCCGGGGCGATCCCGCCAACGTCGGCATGGTGACCGCGCGCGGCAACGTAGAAGGCAGGCGCATCCCCTTCACCGACAAAAACCGGCATGACGACGGTGATGTCGGGCAGATGTGTGCCTCCGGCATAGGGCGCGTTGAGAACATAGGCATCGCCGCGGCGAATGCCCCGGCCGTCCTTGCCGCCGGCCCGCTCACGCAGCACGGCTTGCACACTTTCCCCCATCGAGCCCAGGTGGACCGGCATATGCGGGGCATTGGCAACCAGACGCCCAGCCGCATCGAAAATCGCGCAGGAGAAATCGAGCCGCTCGCGGATATTGACCGACATGGCGGTGCGCGCGAGAGCCGAACCCATTTCCTCAGCAATCGCCATGAATAGGCCGTTGAAGATTTCGAGGCGGACGGGATCGGCATTGGTCCCGCTGGCGGTCAGGGCCGCGCGTGGCGCGGTGCGGCTTAGCCGCAGGGTCCCATCAGCGTCGACCGCCAACGACCAGCCAGGCTCGACCACAGTGGTCGCCAGCGGATCAATCACGATCAGCGGCCCCTGCGCAGTGAACCCGGCGGGCAGCGCAGCACGGTCATAAACCGGCACGGGGTGACCCGACCCGGCAAGGTAGCAGTCGACCGTTTCGATCGGCGGGCCGGCCTTTTCAGGCAACGGCCAGTCGAGCATGCCTGAAGCCTCACCGGTAGCAATCGCTTCGACCCGCACCCGGTCGATCACCAACGTACCATCGCCAACATATCCGAACTGCGCGCGGTGGGCTGCGGCGAAGGCCTCTGACAGTTGCTGCGGATCGCCGGGGGGCAGTTCGATGGCATTCTCGGAACCTTCGCGGCGCAGGAACAGGCTGGTGCGGACTTCTGCGACGGCGCTTCCCAGCTCGCCCTGGACCTGCTCCCCAAGTTCCCTAGCCAGCGTATCCGCCGCATCCAGCCCAGCCGACAGCGGCTGAGCCAGGGTTCGCTCGCGCACTGCTGTTTCGCTGGCAAGACCCATGCCATAGGCCGAGAGCACACCGGCGAGCGGGTGGACCAGCACCACGTCAATCGCCAGCTCGTCGGCTACCAGGCAGGCATGCTGCCCGCCAGCGCCGCCGAAGCAGGACAAGCTATAGCCCGTCACGTCATGTCCGCGCGCGACCGATATCTGCTTGATCGCGTGCGCCATGTTGGCGACGGCAATGGCGATAAAGCCCTCGGCCAACGCCTCGACCGTAAAGACCTGTCCAGTCTCAGCCTTGATCGCCGCTGCCATCTCAGCAAACTTTTCCGCTACAACATTCGTGTCGATCGGTTGGTCGCCCGTGGCGCCGAACAAGTGCGGGAAATGCTCCGGCCGCAACTTGCCGAGCATGACATTGCAGTCGGTTACTGTCAGCGGCCCGCCATTCCGATAGCAGGCCGGTCCCGGCACGGCCCCGGCGCTTTGCGGGCCAACCACCAGCCGCCCGGCATCGAACCGACAGATCGAGCCGCCACCCGCAGCCACGGTATGGATGCGCAGCATCGGCGTGCGAATGCGGACATTAGCGACGCGAACCTCACTGTCGCGTTCGAAGTGACCGGCATAATGGCTGACGTCGGTCGAGGTGCCGCCCATGTCGAAACCAATCACCTTCGGCGCGCCGCTCGCTTCCGCAGTGCGAGCCATGCCGACGATCCCGCCGGCCGGGCCGGAGAGAATCGCGTCCTTGCCCCGGAACCGTGCCCCATCCGCAAGTCCCCCGCTCGACTGCATGAACAACGCGCGATTGCCCGGGCCCAGCGCGGTGGTGAATTGGTCAACATAACGGCGCAAAACTGGCGAGAGGTACGCGTCGACCAGCGTCGTATCCCCGCGCCCGACCAGCTTGATCAATGGCGCAACTTCGTGACTTACCGAGACTTGCGTGAACCCAGCCATCCGCGCCAGATCGGCCAGCCGCGCCTCATGTGCAGGATAGCGATAGCCATGCATCAGCACGATTGCGATCGAACGGAAGCCTTCTGCAACCGCGGCCTTAAAGGCGGCGCTGGTGGCGGTCTCATCCAGCGGCTGAACCACCGTCCCATCGGCCATAACCCGCTCGGCAATCTCGATCACCTTGGCGTGCGGGGGTTCAGGCAGGACGATCTGGCGCACGAACAGTTCGGGCCGCTCCTGCGTACCGATCCGCAATGCATCGCCAAAGCCGCCTGTAATGGCAAGGACGGTCGGCTCGCCCTTGCGTTCCAGCAGGGCGTTGGTGGCAACCGTGGTGCCCATCCGCACGGCGGCAGGGGGCAATGCCCCCACATCGGTACCGCTCAGCTGCCGGATACCGGCAATTGCCGCATCTTCGGCTCGAGCCGGGTTGTCTGATAACAGCTTAGCGGTCAGCACTTGGCCGTCGGGCGCGCGGGCTACCACGTCGGTAAAGGTTCCGCCGCGATCGATCCAGAATTGCCATTCACCCGCCACGCCGCCGTCATAGGCCGCGGCGTGGCGCTGGCAATCACTTTCGCACAGGGGCGGGGTTCAGTGGGATCACGACCGCCATTCGGCGAACTTAAAGCTGCACCGGAAATTCGGCGCCAGCGTGTTTCGCGCGCGGGGTGCAGGCCGGCGTGGGCTCCAAGCATTGGAAACAATCCACTAACGTTCGGACAGCCGCTTCCCTCAATTGCGTCTGATTGCAGCAAGCATTGCTTTTGCTTGGCGCACGATGCTGCTAGGCACGCGCATGCTCAACTTGAATAATATTACGGTTCGCCTTGGCGGTCGGACGATCATCGACGATGCAACGGCCAAGCTGCCTCCGCGCGGACGCATCGGGCTGATCGGGCGCAATGGCGCGGGCAAGTCCACACTTGTGCGCGTGATTGCCGGTATGCTGGAAGCCGATAGCGGCGAAGTATCGATGCCGCGGGGCAGCCGCTTAGGTTATATCGCGCAGGAAGCGCCAGGCGGCGACGCCACCCCGTTCGAAACGGTGCTGGCCGCCGATACCGAACGCTCGGCGCTGATACTGGAAAGCGAGACATCCGAAGATCCGCACCGTCTGGCCGAAATTCACGAACGGCTGATAACCATAGAAGCCCATTCCGCCCCAAGCCGCGCGGCCCGTATCCTGGTCGGCCTAGGTTTTGATGATGCGGCGCAGCACCGCCCGCTGGAGAGTTTCTCGGGTGGGTGGCGGATGCGGGTTGCCCTGGCTATGCTGCTGTTCTCGCAGCCGGACCTGCTGCTTCTTGACGAACCGTCTAACCACCTCGACCTTGAAGCCGTGCTATGGCTGGAGGATTTCCTGCGCTCTTACCCGGCCACGATCCTGCTGGTCAGCCATGAGCGCGATTTCCTCAACAATGTGGTCGATCACATCCTCCACCTCTCATCCGGCAAGCTCACGCTCTATCCAGGCGGCTATGACGCTTTCGAGCGCCAGCGTGCTGAACGCCAAGCGCATCTCGCTTCGGCCCGCGAAAAACAGGAAGCCGAGCGCGAACGGCTGCGTGACTTTGTCGCCCGCAATTCGGCACGGGCATCCACTGCGAAGCAAGCGCAATCGCGCGCAAAAGCTCTAGCCAAGTTGCAACCGATTGCGGAGATGATCGACGATCCGTCCTTGCAGTTCGATTTCCCTGATCCTGACGAGCTGCGCCCGCCGCTTATCACGCTCGATCTTGCCGCAGTCGGCTATGGCGAGGCACCCGTGCTCCAGCGGCTTAACCTGCGGATCGATCCCGATGACCGGATTGCCCTTCTCGGCCGCAATGGCAATGGCAAGACCACCCTGGCTCGGCTGCTCGCCGCGCAGCTTGCCCCGATGGATGGTGCGATGACGGCCAGCGGACGCATGCGCGTCGGCTATTTCACCCAGTATCAGGTAGAGGAACTCGACCGGTCCGAAACCCCGCTTCAGCACATGACCGTGCTGATGAAGGGTGCCAGCCCCGCCTCAGTGCGGGCCCAGCTGGGACGCTTCGGATTTTCTGGCCCTAAGGCCACAACCGAGGTCGGCAAGCTTTCCGGCGGAGAGCGCGCCCGGCTTGCGCTGGCCTTGATCACCCGCGAGGCACCGCATTTGTTGATCCTCGACGAGCCGACCAACCACCTTGACGTCGACACGCGCGAGGCCTTGATCCAGGCGCTTAACGGCTATTCCGGCGCAGTGGTGATTGTCAGCCATGACCGGCACATGCTGGAAACCACAGCCGACCGGCTAGTGCTGGTCGATGGCGGCACCGCGCGGGAGTTTGATGGCTCGATTGACGATTATCTCGCCTTCGTGCTGGCCAAGGATCCGGCCCCAGCTCGCAAGGAGGGGCAGAGCGACACCGACAACCGCCCGGTCAACAAGAAGGAGCAGCGTAAGGCTGCTGCCGAAGCCCGCGAGAAGGGCCAGCAAATGCGCAAGCGCGCCAAAAGCGCAGAATCCGAATTGGAAAAGCTGACCATGCTACTCAAGGCGACCGATCAGGCCATGTTCGATCCCAAGTCTGCCGATCCGTCGCTCGCTAAACTGACCATGACCGAGTTGATGAAACGTCGGGCCGAACTAGAGAACCGCAAAGAGGCGGCCGAAACTGCCTGGCTTGAGGCAAGTGAAGCATATGAAGCGCTGGTTGACTGAGGCGCTGCCGTTCGCTTGATCAATGCAGTTTTCCAGCCACTTGTGTGCGGCTTGGCCATGATTGGGGGGTGCAGCGATTTAGGCGGATCCAGTCGCTGCATTGAGGTGCCGTGAGCGGGCGTCTCCTCGAAGCCTCCTTTATGTCTGCCCCGCCATCGCAAATGCCAGCACAAGAATTGACCGGTTGCTCTCGCTTTAAACAGCGCGTCAACTCATGCTGAGCTCCGCTTCCTTGGGCGATCCGGAACAAGGGCGCTGGGACGTCAGGATTGTAAATGCAGACTCTATCTGTCCGTACTTCTAACCCTGCTAAGTCGTCCAATGACGAGTTGTGCAATCATATCTGGCTGCTCCGGCAACATTGCGTGGCCGGCATTTTCGAGAATGGCGATTTCAACGCGCGCGGGTTGGAGTGCTTGCAACGCTTCGGCATTGGCGGGTGGCGCTAATACATCCTGCGCCGCCTGGATTATGTAGATCGGCGCTTGCCCGCCTGCACTCCATTTTTCGGAGGGCGAATTTTTCAAAGCAGCCTGTTGCTGCATCGCAACCGCGCCATACCAGCCGTCACGCCAAACCTCTGGATCGTTGCCCGGTGCGAAGAAAGCAGTGCGGACTGCGGCTATGTGTGCTTCGGGAGAGAGGGAGGTATCGAAGACATCGTAGAGCGCCTTTGCGATGGCTGGAGCTATCGCAACTTGCCCCCCAGAAGCCAGCAGTATCAGGCTTGATACCGCTTCGGGATATTGGGAGGCTATCACCCGTGCCAGCCTGTTGCCATAGGCGTGACCTATCAATACGGCTGGCTCAATGGGGCCGATTCCCGGCGCGGATTGCAGGGACCGGATGACTTCAAATACGTCTTGGGAATAGTCTGCGAGCGACCGCGCGGCCGGGCCTTCACTCCTCCCAATTCCGCGCGGATTGATAGCGGCTGTCTGGAACCCAGCCGCCGCTATCCGGGAGGAGAGGTCATCGAAATCGCTGGCTCCTCTACCCAGCGACGGCAGCAACACAACCAGCGGTCCTTTTCCGCGCAGTAGCACTTCGACCACGATCGGATGCTCCGCTACATGGCTCTTATATGAAATGAGCTTGCTCGTTGTGGCATGCGCCTGACGCAAGCCTTTTGCAGTGATCGGGAAGGGCACCATCAAGGTCATAGCCATTGTTCCCATGACGACCCTGCGGGAGAAACTTCGATCGAGATCCATGTCATGCCATCCTGTCAACTGAGCGATCACATCACCCCTATACCGCGTTTTAGCGGGTCGACTATGGTAAAGCGGAACTGCCGCAAAACTCGAGCGCTCGCACAGGGCCCGCGAAAGCCTGGTCAGCGCCGAGCGCCACCAATAGTTCCACTGGCGCCGATCGCCGACGCTGGCTTTCGGTCGCGCGCAGAAGTGCTTTGAAGGTTTTCGTCCAACCCTATAAGGGCATCCGATCAGGTGCTTCAACCGCCTTGGGCTCAGCTTGCGCGCCCGACAGCCCATACAAAGGCGGATCGTCAGGATTTTGAATTGCAGTGAATTATCGCCATTCCTTCCATGCCGGCAATAGCGCCGATGTCGTGAAGCACAGCCTGCTGATCGCCCTCGTGCAGGCCTTGCAGCTCAAAGAGAGCGCGCTGACCCTGATCGACACCCATGCCGGCTGCGGGCTGTATGATCTTGAGGGGGAAGAGGCCGGACGCACTGGTGAGGCCGCGCAGGGCGTGCTGCGGGCCTTTGCTGACCCGAACCCCTTGCTGGACGAATATCGTGCCGCCGTGCAAGCGGTGAACGCCGCGGCCGAGCCGCACCTCTACCCCGGCTCGCCGCTGTTTCTGGCACAGCTTTTGCGCGCGCAAGATTTGCTAATCTTGAACGAAAAGCATCCCGAAGACGTCCGTGCCCTGCGCGGCGTGATGCGCGGCACAACCGCCGCTGTGCATGAGCGCGACGCCTACGAGTTCTGGCTGGCGATGCTGCCGCCGCGAACACCTCGCGGCGTGGTTGTAGTCGATCCGCCATACGAACAGACAGACGAACGAGCGCGCATTACCGCTACCCTCGCCGCGGCTCACCGCAAATGGTCGCATGGCGTGACGGTGATCTGGTATCCGCTGAAAGACCGCGCCACGCATTGGCGATGGAAGGAGCAATTACGCAAGCTCGGTATCCCGAAATTGCTGTGCGTCGAGCATTGGCTGTACGATAGCGATCAGCCCGGCATCTATAACGGCGCGGGCCTTTTTATCGTCAACCCGCCCTACGCCTTCACGCAGGCGCTGCCACCTCTGTTGGAAGCCCTGCGCACCGCGCTGGCGCCCGACGGGCATAGGGGTGAGATCACAGCCGATTGGCTGAACGATTGAAATAAACCCTCATCGTCACTTCTCCCAAAGGAGAAATGGCCGCGCAGCAGGCCTGCCCCTGCAAGACGGCCTGGGTCTAGTTGCCGTCAGCATCGACTTCGAAAACCATCGGCTTTCCCCGGGAAGAAGGCTCCCATCCGGCTTGTAACGCTGCCTGAATGCCCCTGATTACAACTGCGTCGCCAATCTGAAGGCGGCCTCGTTGCATACCTTTGATCAAGCGTTTCGGCGCAGGGAATTCCAGCAAAGCTCCGCGTTGAGTGTCCTTGCGCAGCAAAGCGACGGTCATGCCTTTCCAGCCTTCACGCTCGCTCCACTGCGGCTCGCTCCGCAGCTCCCACTCATATTGAAACCCGTCGACGTCGACGATACCGGAAAGCTTGTGGATCTTGGTCATGCTGCCATCCCTAGCAGGTCTACGACTACAAACCACCGGCTGACTGCGGCTTGGCGAATTTGGCCTGAACGACTGTCAGCTTCAGGGCTTGCCAATCGGTGCGGTCAGGCAAACGCTAACGTGTCTCCGAATCCGACACTTGGTTGGATAGAGAAGCAAGTATGAAACCCATTTCCTTCAAGCGTCATTGCTTTCCGCCAGACACGGTACGTCTGGCGGTTTGGCTCTATTTCCGTTTCACCACTTGCCGTCGGGACGTGGAAGATCTGCTAGCCGAACTGGGCTGTCTGAAGCGCCACAACCAGGTCGACTAAGTTACAATAACCGGGTTGAGAATTGCCACCTGCCCATCCGACGACGAGAGCGGAAAATGCAGAAGTTCAAATCCCATGGCCAGGCCCAGCGCTGCGTTTCCACCCACTCAGCAATCTACAACGCCCTCAATATCCAGCGTCACCTCGTCTCCCGAAGTATAATGCGTCACTTCCGAACCTCCGCCATGGCGGAATGGAGCGCTGCATCCGGGACAGATAACTGAAACCGTGTGGGTAGGTCTAAGTGCGCGCGGCGAAACTTAACCTGACAAGACTTGCGCGCCTACCTCCCCACCGAAGCCCACAGATAGGCGCGCATTCGATCAATCATCCCAACGATCATCAACACGCTTTGACAATATTTTCTTGCCGTCGCGGTCCATGTAAAGTTTGATTTCGCGCCCTTGCGCATCATAGCCCTCGACTTCGATCAGGCCATCGTCAAATTCAATTTCCTTCACCCGAACCATACCGGCGCGGCGAATGACTTCTTCATCAACGTTGGGAGCCGATTTTGTCTTACGGCTCGCATAATATTGATCATCAGATCGGCGATCCTCGAGCCCGGCATCATCGCTGTAGGCCAAGACTTTCGGCGAGATGATGGCTTCTGGGACGATCGAGGGCGCAGAAACAGCGTAGGTGGCGGTTCCGGCACCAACGGTCACGGCGGCGATCAATGCAAGTGCAGCAATAAGGTTCATAGTTCTCACTCCATAAGTGGCAGTCATCTCTGTGATGACAATCGCAATATCGCACCGGGTAGCTGACAAGAACTGCACGGTTTGCGTCAGCTTGCTGTCAGCTTGGATAGGGCATAATGCGATGCTATGAGTCGCCTTGCCGTATTTTTGTTGTTGCCGCTGTTACTGACGACGGCCTGCGGGGATGGTAAATCGGACGGCGCTGTAGAGCAAGCGACCGATAGTACGCGATATCGTGCCAAGGTCGAACCTACAGCTGAGCCAGTATCATTGCCGCCGCCAGCCGCGGCTGATGACAACAAACAGAATGTTCAAATAGTGGGGCACTCCGGTGAGACCACACCCC
Source organism: Sphingomonadales bacterium (assembly GCA_021298455.1). GTDB lineage: Bacteria > Pseudomonadota > Alphaproteobacteria > Sphingomonadales > Sphingomonadaceae > Sphingorhabdus_B > Sphingorhabdus_B rara. Next base: position 46,535 of record JAJTFR010000003.1, read on the forward strand.
TTGCGTTCAAACGCACAGATATCCTGCCGTTATCAGCCATTCTGAACATAGCGCAGAGCACAGTTTCCGGGGAAGTTCTCGAGATCAATCTCGATGAAGATGACAGGATTATGAGATATAAGGTCGAGATGCTGACCAGCACAGGGCGCAAGATTGAGATAAAAATTAATGCCTCCACAGGCACTATATTGGAAATTGAGAACGATTGAACGATGCGCTTGCTGCTAGTCGAGGATGATGACGCTATCGCGCAAGGTGTAAGCAAGGCGTTGAGCCACGCGGGCTTCACGATCGATCGCGCCGCCGATGGCGATGAAGGCTGGATTATGGGCGGGGACGAGGATTACGACGTCGCCGTCCTCGATTTAGGCCTGCCGCGCCTTGATGGAATGACCGTGCTCAAACGATGGCGCAGTGAGGGACGGAATTTCCCGATCATTATACTCTCTGCTCGAGGGAGTTGGCTGGATAAGGTCGAAGGGATAGAGGCCGGCGCCGACGATTATCTGGCCAAACCTTTCGAACCTGCCGAGTTGGTTGTTCGTGTACGGGCATTGATCCGCCGCAGTGCGGGTCATTCTGAAGCCGTTTTGCAATTTGGCCCGTTGATGCTCGACACGCGGCGGATGGCGGTGATGAAGGCAGGCACACCCATCACACTCTCGCCATTGGAATACCGCCTAATCCATACACTAGCGCATAGCGGCGGCCGGCCATTAAGCGCCGGCGCCCTGGCCGAGGCCTTGCACGGCGCAGATTCGATTGAGGACAATGCCATTGAAGCGATGATCGCTAGACTCCGCCGCAAATTGGGGGCGGATAGCATAGTAACCCGTCGCGGGTTCGGCTATCTTTTGGCGCACGCTTAGCCATGCAAACAAGGGCGCTCACACAATCGCTTCATCTTCGGTTACTGGTGTTTGCAGGGGGCGCAATTGCTCTTGCCCTTGCGATGGCATGGGCGATGCTGGGTATATTGTTTGAACGCCATGCAGAAAGACAACTGCGTTCGGAATTAGAACGCCACGGCCTGTCCCTTATCGCCGCAGCGACGATAGATCCGAACGGAATACCCGCATTAACGCGGCAGCCATCCGATCCCCGATTTGCGAGGCCGGCCAGCGGTCTTTATTGGCTGTTAAAAGGGCCAAATGGCGAATTGCGTTCCCGTTCGTTGTGGGATGGTCAACTTAACAGCCCGGTCGTTAACCGCGGTGCCTGGCAGGCGATAAAAAGCGCAGGGCCGTTTGAAGCATCGGTGATGAGTGTCACCCGCAAAATCAAACCTTCCTCCAATGGGGAGATTGTAAATGTGACGGTCGCCGCCGACCGCGCTCCACTCACTAAGGCACGCCGGGAGTTTGAACGGGAAACGGGAATTTTCCTGAGCCTCCTATGGCTGCTATTGGCAGCGGCAGCATGGTTTCAGGTGCGCATGGGGCTGCGCCCACTGACTGCGATTAGCAACGAGTTGGATCATATGTCGCAAGCCGCCGATGCAAGGTTAGAGGTTTCAGCGCATCCGTTGGAAGTTCGCCCGTTAACCGAGGCAATCAATAAGGTAGCCAACCAACGTGCCGACGATATTCTGCGCGCACGGCAACGGGCACAAGACCTTGCCCATGCTCTCAAAACTCCGCTGACCGCGCTTCGTCTTCAAATGGGTGCGTTGCCAACCGACTTGGCCAACGACATGATCCGCAGTCTATCGTTGGTTTCCGGCGCGGTGGAAAGCGAACTGGCGCGTGCTGGCGTAACGAGCGTAGGCAGTCAGGTGGCGCTTGAAAGCGTTGTGGATCGTTTGATCGCTGTTGTCAGTCGTACACCGTCAGGAGCCAGAATCAAATTTCACGCGGATATTCCGGCCGATCTGTACGTACCGATGCCGGAGGCTGCCGCTTTAGAGGCAATTGGCGCGCTTATCGAGAACGCCAGCCGGTTTGCGCGATCGACCGTCATCATTGCCGCGGGAGCGTTGCCGACAATTTGGGTTACTGTCACCGACAACGGGCCGGGTATCCCTGCCGATTTAAGGCAAGCGGCACTCACACGTGGTAGTCGGCTTGACGAACGAAGCGGAAGCCACGGACTTGGCCTCGCCATTGCGCAAGATTTGGTGATTGCCAAGGGCGGGGCGTTAGATTTGGAAGACGCGCCTTCCGGAGGTCTTACCGTTCGGATCCAATGGCCGGCGGTGTCAAAGGGATTGCAGCGTTAGCGATGGAGGCAGCCGTTGCGTTGGGTGGGACTATGTCCAGACCTCGCAAAGTCGCTAATCCGTTCCGGTATTTCCGCTGGTCAGCTGAAGCGATCCACCTCGCGGTGCTGATATACGTCCGCTTCCCACTGTCGCTGCGCAACGTCGAGGACCTGCTGTTCGAGGGCGGGATCGACGTCTGCCACAAGACCGTACGGCACTGGCGATGGCACCTCGATGGAAGCCGTCAGTCGGTGCTGTCAAAGCAAATGCACCGGCTGGCGCTCTCGGCGACTGACCGGTAGCAGCCGCGCATGCCACGCCCTAGAAAACCAGCTAGCCCGTTCCGCTATTTCAACTCATCGCCCGAGGTCATCCGCCTAGTCGTGATGATGTACGTGCGGTTCCCCCTGTCGCTGCGGAACGTTGAGGATCTGCTGTTCGAGCGCGGCATCGACCTCTGCCATGAGACTGTCAGGTTTTGGTGGAACA
>JAJTFR010000095.1 GCA_021298455.1 Sphingomonadales bacterium
CCCAGCGATGAAGGTGGCAGGCGAAATGTTCCCGGGCGTGCCGCTGATTCCGATCATGGCTACTGGTGCGACCGATGCAACGATGACCGCACTGATCGGCATTCCGACCTATGGCATTCCCGGCATTTTCTATGAAGCCGATGGCGGCGGTGTGCATGGTCTCAATGAACGGATCCGGACGAAATCAGTCTATGACGGCCGCGATTATCTGCACCGGTTGGTGAAGCTTTACGCGGAGAAATGATTGCGTACCCCGGCAGGCTTGATTTCAGGCGTGCCGGGTTTTCGCCATTAGCGAAAAGCCAGTTGTTTCCCGCCCAGATGTTAGTGACCTTGGTCGCCGGGCCGATTTTGGCTGTTCCGCAAGCAATATCGGCAGGGCAGGGTTGACGTCGATACTTGACCTTTTGGCCGACTCCCGCTAACCGCGCGGCCATTCCACATGGAAGGCGCACATACCGGTGCCTGACGCAGTCTTAGGGCCAGTGTCGGGTTCTTGCCTTTCAGAGGACAAACCGGAAGGAGAAAGACTATGGCGGCACCTGTCGTCACCATGCACCAATTGCTTGAGGCCGGAGCACATTTCGGCCACCAGACCCATCGTTGGAACCCGCGCATGAAGCCGTATATTTTCGGCGCACGCAACGGTGTCCACATTCTTGACCTGTCGCAGACGGTTCCGCTTTTTGCACGTGCGCTCGATTTTGTATCGGCAACAGTTGCTCATGGCGGCAAGGTTCTGTTCGTCGGCACCAAGCGCCAGGCGCAGAGCCCGATTGCAGACGCAGCCCGCGCTTCGGGCCAGCATTTCGTTAACCATCGCTGGTTGGGCGGCATGCTCACCAACTGGAAGACGGTTTCGAACTCGATCAAGAAGCTGAAGACGCTTGAAGAGCAGCTCTCGGGCGATACTTCGGGCTTCACCCGTTGCAATCCTCGATTCGAACGTTTCGCCCGATGGCATCGCATTCCCCGTTCCCGCTAATGACGATGCGGCACGTGCGATCCGACTTTACTGCGATGCCATTGCCACTGCGGCAACGCGCGGCAATGTAAGTGCAAAACAGGCTGCTGGTGTTGACCTCGGTGCCGAGGTTGAGCCTGTTGCCGAACCGGCGCTGGCTGAAGCAGCTGAAGAAGCTTCGCCGGAAGCCTAATTCCATTGCGTCTCACCCCTGCGAAAGCGGGGGTGCATGGCCCGGTTAGTTCAAATCTACTGGCTGGCCATCAAGGGATAAAATAGTCGCCGGGCTGTGTAACCGCACCCGGCGCAATCACATTCGAAAGGACACAAAATGTCTGCAGTAACAGCCTCTGCCGTCAAGGAACTGCGTGAGCGTTCGGGCGCCGGCATGATGGATGCCAAAAAGGCTCTCGAAGAAACAAACGGCGATATGGAAGCCGCAGTCGATCTGCTGCGCGCCAAAGGCCTTGCTACCGCTGCCAAGAAATCGAGCCGCACTGCGGCCGAAGGTCTTGTCGGCGTAGCCGTCGACGGTACCAAGGGCACCGCGGTCGAAGTCAACAGCCAGACCGACTTTGTTGCCAAGAACGAACAGTTCCAGGATTTCGTCCGCAAGGTTACTTCGGTTGCTCTGGGCCTTGGTGCCAATGACGCCGAAACCATCCTCGCCGCAGCCTATCCCGAGGGTGGCAGCGTTCAGGAAGTTCTGACCAACAACATCGCCACTATCGGTGAAAACCAGGTAATCCGCCGTGCAAAGACCGTTTCGGTTTCGCAGGGCCGCGTGGTTTCCTACGTTCACAATGCAGCAACGCCCGGCATGGGAGCAATCGGCGTTCTCGTCGCGCTTGAAAGCAATGCCGACACAGCGACGCTCGACGGCCTTGGCAAGCAGATTGCAATGCACATTGCCGCTGCTTTCCCGCTGTCGCTCGACGAAAGCGGCCTTGATGCCGACACGCTGAAGCGCGAAGCTGCGATTGCCCGTGAAAAGGCAGCGGAAAGCGGCAAGCCTGCCGACATCGTTGAAAAGATGGTCGAAGGCGCGATGAAGAAGTTCGCGAAAGAAAACGCGCTTCTGTCGCAGCTGTTCGTGATCGACAACAAGACTCCCATCGCCGACGTTATCGCGCAGGCGGCAAAGGGTGCCGGTGCCGACATCAAGCTGGTCGACTATGTCCGCTTCCAGCTTGGCGAGGGCATTGAAAAGGAAGTGTCTGACTTTGCTGCCGAAGTGGCAGCTGCGGTCGGCGCATAAAATTCGGGCTATCCCTGCTTTCGCAGGGATAAGCTCTTGGCGATATGGCGCTCCGCTCCTATAGCTGGGCGCCATAATTGCATCTGAAACTGCTTTGATGCACCAGCATGCCGGTGTTCAGCGCAAAGCCACATGCTGCGAACGGGATGAGGGATCATATGACCAAAGCCGGCTATCGCCGTGTTCTGCTGAAGCTCTCGGGCGAAGTTTTGATGGGGGATCAGCCATTCGGTATCGACCCTGATACCGTCGCCCGCGTTGCGGCCGAAGTGAAGGCTGCAAAGGACACGGGCCTTGAAATCTGCCTTGTCATCGGTGGCGGCAACATCTTTCGTGGCATGGCGGGGGCGGCCAAGGGCATGGACCGAGCGCAGGCCGACTATATGGGCATGCTCGCTACCGTGATGAATGCACTGGCGATGCAGAATGCGCTGGAACAGCTTGGCGTGCAGACACGCGTCCAATCGGCAATCGAAATGGATAAGGTATGCGAACCTGTGATCCGCCGCCGTGCTGAAAGGCATCTGGAAAAGGGTCGGGTCGTCATTTTTGCTGCCGGCGTCGGTGCGCCTTATTTCACAACCGATAGCGGCGCGGCACTACGCGCAGCAGAAATGAAATGCGACGCGTTGCTGAAAGGCACTTCGGTCGATGGTGTCTATGACGCTGATCCGAAAAAAGTTGCCACTGCAAAACGTTATCAAACATTATCTTATGATCGGGTATTGTCGGACAATCTGAAGGTAATGGATGCCAGCGCAGTGGCCTTGTGCCGCGATAACAGCATTCCGATCCTCGTATTTTCGATCCGCGAAAGCGGCAATATTTTGAAGGTGCTCGACGGAAGCGGCACCTATACCGTTGTATCAAGTGAAGGGAATTGAACCATGCCGCAATATGACAAGGCCGATGTCGAACGCCGCATGAAAGGTGCACTCGAATCGCTGAAAGGCGATCTTTCGGGCCTGCGCACCGGTCGTGCGAATGTGACGTTGCTCGATCCTGTGGTGGTTGAGGTTTATGGCGCGAACATGCCGTTGAACCAGGTGGCAACTGTCAGCGCGCCCGAACCGCGGATGCTCTCCGTGCAGATATGGGATCGTTCGAATGTGACGCCGGTTGAAAAGGCGATTCGTTCGGCCGGGCTGGGCCTCAACCCTATCACCGATGGCCAGACCATCCGTCTCCCTATTCCTGATCTGACTGCTGAACGCCGCAAGGAACTTGCAAAGCTTGCCGGCCAATATGCAGAAAAGGCGAAAATCGCCGTTCGCAACGTGCGCCGCGACGCCAATGACGCGCTGAAGACTGACGAGAACAAGAAGGAAATCAGCGAAGACGATCGCAAGCGCCTCGAAACCGAGGTGCAAAAGATGACCGACGATCAAATAAAGGCCATCGATGAGGCAACCGCTGCCAAGGAAAAGGAAATCCTGAGCCAGTGATCGGTTTCCGGTCCTCAAAGGCGAGGGCCGTTAAGGCCGCCGATCCCCAAACCAGCGGGGGCGGTGCTCATGGCGCGCGCCATGTTGCCATCATCATGGACGGTAATGGCCGCTGGGCGAAGAAAAAGCATCTTCCCCGTGCGCTGGGCCACAAAAAGGGCGTAGAAACCGTCCGTGATATCGTGCGTCATGCGGCAACTACAGGCCTTGAGGCGCTGTCGCTTTACGCCTTTTCCAGCGAGAATTGGAAGCGGCCGGAGGACGAGATCAATGATTTGATGGGGCTGCTGCGCGGCTTTATCAAATCGGACATTGACGAATTTGTGGCCAATGATGTGCGGCTGAAAATCATTGGCAATTATAAAGCGCTGGCGCCCGACATTGTCGACATGATCGACGATGCACTGGCGCGCACCGCGCACAATCGGCGCACCACACTTGCGGTGGCATTGAATTATGGGGCGCAGGATGAACTTGTCCGCGCGGCGCAGGCTGCTGCGGCAGAAGGCGCAATCAGCGCAGAGGCAATCGAACGGCATCTTGATACCGCGGATCTGCCGCCGCTTGATCTGCTGATCCGGACATCGGGCGAGCAGCGGCTATCCAATTTCATGCTCTGGCAGGCGGCCTATGCGGAACTGTGGTTTACCGATACGCTGTGGCCTGATTTCTCTGCAGCCGAATTTGATACCGCGATTGCCGAGTTCGCACAGCGCGAAAGGCGTTTTGGCGGGCGATGATCGACGAGGTTAAACCGCGTTCCGACCTTGGGGTCCGCACACTTTCGGGTGTCGTGATGATGGGTGTGGCAGCGCTTGCGATCTGGATAGGGGGATGGGCTTTTCGCCTGTTCATCCTTCTTGTTGCTGTTGGGCTTTTGCGCGAATGGTTGCGCCTTGCCTGGAAGCTGCGCTCCGATATTGCAGGCCGCCTGGTCTGGGCAGTTGGCGGGGTGCTCTATATTGGTCTTGCGACCGCAATCCTCGCCTTTTTGCGGGAGACGAGTGAACTTTACATGGTGCTGACCATCATCGGCGTCGTCATTGCAACGGACACTGGCGCCTATTTTGCGGGTCGCGCGATCGGCGGACCGAAAATTGCACCCAGGATCAGCCCGTCAAAGACTTGGGCAGGCCTTGCCGGCGGCATGGCGGCGTCTGCCGGGCTGATTACAGGTGTCGGCAGCTATGTCGAAAGCTTCGCGCTGTGGCAGCCGATGCTTGGTGCGGCGCTCGCTATGATCGCTCAGGCAGGCGATTTTTTCGAAAGCTGGATGAAACGTAGGGCAGGGGTCAAGGATTCCGGCAGCCTGATACCGGGGCATGGCGGCTTGTTTGATCGGGCTGACGGTCTTTTGGCGGTTCTGTTCGCGGTCGCCTTAATCCTCGGCTTTGTGCATTTCGACCTTTTGTGGACTTCACTGGCGTGACACGTTCGCTTTCCATCTTCGGCGCGACCGGTTCGGTCGGTCTTTCGACGCTTGATCTGGTGCGCCAGCATCGTGACAAATATCGCATTGTCGCACTGACGGCCAATGGCAACGCCGCCGATCTCGCCAAGCTTGCGCGTGAATTTGATGCCGAAATTGCGGTGGTCGCCGATGAAACGGCCTATGCTGCATTGGTCGAGGCCTTGGCCGGCAGTTCCACCAAGGCAGCAGCCGGCCCTGCAGCTCTCGTCGAAGCGGCGCAAATGGGCGCTGATTGGACGATGGCGGCGATTGTCGGCTGTGCAGGCTTGCCGCCCACCATGGCCGCGATCGAGGCCGGCAAGACGGTTGCTCTCGCCAATAAGGAAGCCCTGGTTTCTGCGGGCGACCTGATGATGGCCGCGGTCGAACGGTCGGGTGCAACTTTGCTCCCGGTCGACTCAGAGCATAACGCAATCTTCCAATGCCTTGCCGGCGGCCATATCGATCAGGTGCGAAAGATCACGCTGACCGCAAGCGGCGGTCCGTTCCGCACCTTCAGTCTGGACCAGATGCGCGCCGTCACGCCGGCCCAAGCCGTCGCCCACCCCAATTGGGATATGGGTGCGAAGATTAGCGTCGATAGCGCCACGATGATGAACAAAGGCCTCGAACTGATTGAGGCGCACCACCTGTTCCCGGTTGGTCTGGACCGGCTCGATATTGTCGTTCATCCGCAATCGGTCATCCATTCGATGGTCGAATATGTTGACCGATCGACGCTGGCGCAGCTTGGATCGCCGGACATGCGCATCCCGATTGCGAGCACGCTCGCTTGGCCGGCGCGGATAGAGACAAATAGCGAGCCGCTTGATCTGGCGCGCATTTCAAAACTGGAATTTGAAGTGCCTGATCTTGTGCGTTTCCCGGCCTTGCAGTTGGCGCGAACCTCCGCCGAGCAGGGCGGGGCGGCGCCCGCCATCCTGAATGCCGCCAATGAAGTGGCTGTCGCGGCTTTCCTCAATGGCCAAATCGGTTTTCTCGACATTGCCAATGTGGTTTCGTCGACGCTCGACGGCTATTCGCCGAACGCCCCCCATTCGCTAGAACATTTGTTCAGCATTGATGCAGCAGCCCGCAGCTATGCGAAAAGCCTGATGGAAAAATTGCCACATGCAGCTTGAATCGCCGAGCCTTCTCGTCACCATTTTCGCATTCATGATCCTGCTGGGAACGCTCGTCGTGGTCCATGAACTGGGCCATTATTGGGTGGGCCGCTGGTTCGGCGTGAAGGCAGATAAATTCTCGATCGGTTTTGGCCCGCAACTGTGGGGTCGCGTTGACAAGCGTGGCACGCTCTGGCGGATCGGCGCGCTGCCCCTTGGCGGGTATGTGCAATTTGCGGGCGACATGAACCCGGCGAGCCAGCCCGACGCTCAATGGGCCGAATTGCCACAGTCAGAACGCGACCAGACATTCCAGTCAAAGGCGCTGTGGAAGCGTGCACTGATTGTTTTTGCCGGGCCTGCGGTCAATTTCATTCTGGCGATCCTGATCTTGGCAGGCTTTGTCTATGTTTATGGCCAGGCCGTGAACCCGCCGGTGGTTGAATCTGTCGCTGAAGGAAGCGCCGCCGAGAAGATCGGCCTGCAACCGGGGGACCGTATTCTGGCCGTGAATGGCGTTGCCGTTGATAACTTCCCCGAACTGGCAACCGAAATTTCGGTCCACCCGGGTGAGACAATTCCGCTGCGAATTGAACGTGATGGTGCCGCCCGTACCGAACTGGCTGAAATCGGGACGCTGCGAGAAGTCGACCGTTTCGGCAATGAATATCGACGCGGCGTGCTTGGTTTGCCGATACCGCCGCCGGTGATCCGTGAAGTCAGCTTGATCGAGGCACCGTTTATCGCAACCCGAGAAACCGCCAACATCGTGCGTTTGACCGTAAAGACGCTTGGTCAGATCATCTCCGGCCGGCGGCCGATTACCGAACTGGGCGGCCCGTTAAAGATCGCAAAGGTATCGGGGGAACAGTTTGTTTTGGGGCTCAGCGCCTTTTTGTGGCTGACTGCGATGATATCAATTAACTTGGGGTTCATCAATCTGTTGCCAATCCCGATGCTCGACGGTGGTCACCTGCTGCTTTATGCCATTGAAGGCATAAGGCGGCGTCCTACGACTCCCGTCGTGCAGGAATGGGCTTTCCGCGCGGGTTTTGCCGTGCTGGTCAGTTTCATGCTGGTGGTCACGTTCAATGATCTCGCCTCATTCGGCCTGTTCGGCAAATGAGGCGTGGATAGAATATACAGATTGCTTGATTGCGAGCGGCGCTTGGGGCAATGCCCCAGAATATTTACCGTATGCGGGGCCAGAGGGAAGGTCGTCTTTCTATGAATAAATCTACGGTTACCGGCGCCAGGATGACTGCGTCGATCCTGGCGATCATGGTGGCAATGCCGATCTCCGTCGCATCAGCGCAGACCTCTGCGCCTGCACCTGCGCCCGCGGCACAGAATGAAACCATCCGTTCGATCAACATCGTCGGTACTCAGCGGCTCGAGGCGGATACCGTCCGGTCGTATATCCGTTTGCGCACCGGTCAGGTGTGGACGCAGGCGACCGGCGACCAAGCGCTGAAAGATCTATACGCGACGGAATTGTTTGCTGACGTGAGTGTTCGCAACAGTGGGGCGACGTGACGATCGAGGTCCGCGAAAATCCGGTGATCAACCGCATCATTCTTGAAGGCAATAAGCGGATCAAGAATGACAAGATCGAGCCCGAGATCAAGCTGGCACCGCGCCAGATCTCTTTGCCGCACAGGTTGAACCGAAACTGGTCCAATTGGATCAGAACCGCGTCGATATCGTGTTTGAAATCACCGAAGGGCCGAAGTCGAAGGTTCGCCAGATCAACATCATCGGCAATGATCAGTTTTCCGATAATGATCTGCGCGGCGAAATGGTCACCAAGCAAGCACGGCTGACGAGCATTTTTAGCTCGGGCACCAGCTATGATCCTGATCGCCTTGCCTTTGACCAGCAGAAATTGCGCCAATTCTATCTGACGCAGGGTTATGCCGATTTCCGTGTTGTTTCGGCTGTCGCGGAACTGACGCCTGACAAGCGGGACTTCATCATCACTTATGTGGTGGAGGAAGGGCAGCGTTACAAATTTGGTGACGTCAAGGTCGACAGCAAGATCCGCGATTTCAACTCGGACGCGCTGACCAAGAACCTGCGTATAAAAAAGGGCAGCTGGTATAACGCCAAAGAGGTGGAAGATACCGTTGAGGGGCTGACCGAGAGCGCTGGCCTGTTTGGCTATGCCTTTGCCGATGTGAGCCCGAATTTCCAGCGCGACAAGGACGCGCTGACGATGAGCATCACCTTTGAGATCGCGGAAGCGGAACGTGTGTTTGTTGAGCGGATCGACATCAACGGCAACACCGTGACGCAGGACAAGGTGATCCGCCGCGAATTCCGCCTTAACGAAGGCGACGCGTTCAACAGTATCCAGGTGAAGCGCACAACCGACCGCATCAAGTCGCTTGGCTATTTCCAGGAAGACCTTGAGGTTGAGCAGGAGCAGGGCAGCGGCCCGGATCGCATCGTGCTGACCACCAATGTCGAAGAAAAGGCCACCGGCGAATTGTCGCTTTCGGCTGGTTTCTCGTCGATCGAGAATTTCATCTTCCAAGGCGCGATCACGCAGCGCAACTTCCGCGGGAAGGGGCAGGAGCTGCGCGCGAACGTATCCTATTCCAGCTATTCAAAGTCCGTCGAACTGGGCTTCACCGAGCCTTATCTTTTCGATCGCTCTATTGCGCTGTCGGGCGATATCTTCCGCCGCGACCTGTCTAGCTTCAACTTCTTCAACAATGATCGCAACACGACTTACAAACAGGCGACCACCGGTTTCCAGATCCGCACGGGTGTGCCGGTTACCGAATATCTGTTCTTCCAGGCGCGTTATGGCATCAATTATGATGATATCTCGCTCGACCGGAACCTGTTCTTCAGCGATCCGGATGGCACCGGGCCATTGCCGCTCACCTGCGATCCCATCCTTGCAGGCCGCTTCTTGTGCGATGCCATCGGTAATCGCCTGACCTCTTCAATCGGCTACACGCTGGTCTATGATACCCGCGACAGCCGTTTGCGCCCGACGCGCGGCCACAGCGTTAGCCTGAGCCAGGATTTTGCCGGCCTTGGCGGCGATGTGAAATATATCCGGTCGCGTCTGTCGGCGAATAAATATTGGCGCGTGACCGACGGCGGATTCATCTTCTCGATTTCGGGTGAGGGTGGATATATCCATCCGCTGGAAAATCGCGGATCTGCCGTGCAGGGCATTGACGATGTTCGTCTGACCGACCGTTTCTATCTGGGTGAACCCCAGATCAGAGGCTTTGACATTCGCGGCGTCGGTCCGCGCGTGCAGCGTATTTTCTTTGATGGCGCGATTGAGAATGGCGTCGCTGCGAACGTACCGCGTTTGCAACGCAACCAGATCCAGGATGATTCCATCGGCGGCAGGGTTTATTATCTCGCCCGCGCTGAACTCGAAATCCCGCTGGGCAGCGGGGCCAAGGAACTGGGTTTGAGGCCGTCGCTCTTCGTTGATGCCGGCGCTGTGTTCGATGTGACCCGTCCGCTGCTGCAATCGGTGCAGCGGCGCACTCAGGCGACTCTAACCGACCCCGGTCAGCCGCTTTACTATTTTGTAGATGCCACCGGTGCGACGCCGGTGCTTCGCGAGTCGACGGACCGGCTCAACGCGGATGGTTCAGCCCGCTTGCCGGCGCTGCAATTTGAAGAACGCTTTTTCGGTGACAGCTGGAAGCCGCGCGTTTCGGTTGGTGTTGGCGTGAACTGGAATTCTCCCTTCGGTCCGTTCAGGATCGATCTCGCCAAGGCTCTCGTAAAGGAGCCGGGTGATGACACCAAGCTATTCACATTCAATGTAGGAACCCAATTCTAATGAACTTCAAATCAAAAAAGGTCGCCCTGTTGCTGGCTTTGTCGTCGGCTGCCACTCCTTTTGCTGCCAATGCCCAGGTTGCCGGTATCGGCGTTACTGAGCCCGTTGCTGTGATCACCAGCGCCAAGGCGTTGCAGCAGGGTTACAAGCAGATCGAGACGACCTTTGCATCGAACCTCGACCTGATCGACGCCCGTACGGCCGAATCCCAGCAGCTGCAGCAGCAGCTTGCGACGCAGTTTGACGCCAACAAGGATAATCAGCTGTCGCCCGAAGAGCAGCAGAAGATGCAGGCTTCGAACAGCCCGTTGATCGCACAGATCAATGCAAAGCAGGAAGAAATCGCAAAGCTGGTTCAGCCGATCCGCGCTGCGCAGATCTTTGTCGTCGATTCTGTCGACAAAAGCTATTCGCAGGCGCTGAAAGACGTTGTTGCCGCGAACAAGATCAATGTTGTTCTGGCGCCTGACGCGGTGCTGTGGGCCCCTGACGCGATCAATATCACGTCAAAAGTAACGCAACGTCTGGATGTGCTTGTTCCTGCGGTCTCGATCACGCCACCCGAAGAATATTCGGTCTCGCGCC
>JAJTFR010000004.1:0-24914 GCA_021298455.1 Sphingomonadales bacterium
CCTTCGCCAGACCAAAGACGCGCAGCCGTTCTTCTGGGCACTCGCATTATTCGGCTTATGCCTAGTTGGCCTTGGCATTTCGATCTGGCCAAACGTCATTCCGGCGCGGGTCACTATCTGGGAAGCAGCGGCGCCACATCGCAGCCAAGTCTTCATGTTGATCGGCGCGTCTATCATGGTCCCGATCATCGTCGCCTACACCATATGGTCCTATTGGGTGTTCCGCGGCAAAGTCGGCCACGACGGATATCATTGATGCCGCGCGCCAAACAATTGGGCTGGTTCTTCGGCATCTGGGCGCTGAGCGTTGCAGCGCTAACGGTCGTCGGTGGTATCATACGTTGGGTATTGCTTTAAACGTTTGCATAGGGAGAGGCGCAAAATGACCGAGATAAACAACGGCCCGGAAACGTTGAAGGGCGAAGATTGGGCAGGCGAGATGGGTGCCAAATGGCTTGCCAATCTCGCATGTTTTGAAGGCATGATCGCCCCCATTGGCGAGGCGCTTCTTAGACAAGCCGATTTTAAACCCGGCGAACGCGTGCTTGATATCGGCTGCGGTGGTGGCGGGACGACAATTGCCATTGCAAAGGCCGTTGCGCCTTCCGGTGAAGTGGTTGGCATCGACATTTCACCCGACTTGACGACCGCGTCTATGGGGCGTGCCAAAGGCGCTGGAGTAACCAACATTGGATTCATCTGCGCTGATGGAGCCACGGTCCAGTTAGAAGATGCCCCGTTTGACAGGCTCTTTTCGCGCTTTGGCAGTATGTTTTTCCTCGAACCGCATAAGGCCTTTGCAAATTTGCACAGTCTGCTGCGTCCTGGTGCGCGGATTGATCTGGCGGTATGGGGGCCACCACGCGACAATTTGTGGATGATGGAAATGATGGGCGTCGTCCGGCGCTATGTCGATATACCCCCGGCGGTTCCCCGCGCGCCAGGGCCCTTTGCTTTTGAAGACCTCGGCTATCTGAACGAAATACTTGCGAGCGGCGGTTTTTCGGTAGCCAGCGTAGTCGCCTATAATGGCCTACAACCGATTGGTGGCGTGAACGCCACACCTCACGATGCGGTATCTTTTGTGCTGTCTTCAATGGCGGTTGGACGCGCGCTAGCGGAACAAGGTGCAGATGTTCGAGCGGCAGCCGAAGCGGATTTGGTCGCGCTATTCCAAAAGCATTATGTAGCCGGGCAAGGCGTGATGATGCAGGGTAAGGCTTGGCTCGTGTCGGCGATTGCTTAGAGATGATTTTTGTCTGAAACGAGGCTTTCGCCAACCTGGGTGAACGGCTTGTTTTGAAGGCGAAGCGTGCTCGTTTCAACGGCTGGTATGTTAGCGAAAACAGGCAAGCGTTTTGACTATCCTAAACGGCAGCTATTCATCAATCCACGCAAAGAAGCAGACAGTCCGCTTCCGGCCCATAAGCTGCCATGACACCTGATCAAGGACGACGGCCGATTAGGCTTCCCGACAGGGCAAGCTGTTCCAATTGGAACGCTGGCAAACGGTGTTCGACGCCAACGGCTCCTCCCCGGCAAATGTGACTTTTGTGGCGTTTGGGATTGGCGGACCAGTCCCAAAGCGTTACGGATGATCGTCGCTCATCCGTTTTTAGGAGCGAGCTGAACACAAAGATGAGCGCGGTGCCAATCGCGTAAACCGGCAATGCCGCATCCAAGGCCAACTTAAACACTGAATTTCCAGGATTTTTGAGCGGGCGCTCCAATCAGAACGCTGCCTAAAACGCACGCTGCAAGCCCGCTCTGGGCAGCAAAGGCGATATTACCTAAGTCGTTGAAATCATTGGAGCGGGCGAAGGGATTCGAACCCTCGACCCCAACCTTGGCAAGGTTGTGCTCTACCCCTGAGCTACGCCCGCTCTGGCGGCTGGAATCAGTTGATCTCCAGCGGGTGAGGCGGGCCATTAGCAGGCGATTCCAGGAATCGGCTTGAAGGAGCAGAAACTTGGCCAGCATGGGTTTGACCACCGAGGAACAAAAGGCTGTCGAGGCATTCCGGCGCGATATTGTCGAACCGTCAATGACCAAGCTGGTCATCCTGGATTTCTGGGCGGAATGGTGCGGCCCTTGCAAACAACTGGCCCCTGTGTTGGAAAAGGTGGCCGCCGATTATGCCGATAAGGGTGTCGTTCTGGCCAAGATCGACGTTGATGCGAACAAGTTTATCGCTGCCCAGTTTCAGGTCCGCTCGATCCCCACAGTCTATGCCATGTTTCAGGGACAGCCGGTTGCAGATCTGACCAATGCGCGGACCGAGGCACAATTGTCGGCGATGCTCGACCAACTGTTGGCAAAGCTGCCGGTGCAGGGCGGCGGCGAAGGTGCCGAAGGCCCGAGCCTTGACGAGGTGGCCGCTGCCGGCCGTGAAGCGCTTGCCGAAGGCGCGCACGAAGAGGCCTATGCGATCTTTACCGAGATATTGGGCGTGGACCCTGAACATCTCGGGGCATTGGCGGGCATGATCGAGGCGTTGGTCGCGCTTGATCGCAAGGACGAAGCGCAGGCGATCCACGCCAGCCTTTCGGATGAACAGAAAGACGATCCGGCATTTGAAAGGGTCGCAACGCTGCTTGCGATCGTTGCCGAAGCCCGTGATCCTGAAGAAGTGGTCGCGCTGCGCAATGCTGTCGATGCCGATCCGGCCAATCATGCCGCGCGTTTCGATTTGGCCAATGCGCTGATGGCGGCGGGTGATCGTGATGGCGCAGCCGATTCGCTGCTGGCGATCATTTCCGCCGAGCGTGACTGGAATGACGGCGCGGCGCGCAGTCGGCTTTTGGAAATTTTTGGCCTGATCGGGCTGGAAGATCCGTGGGTCGCCGCGACACGGCGCCGCCTCTCTGCGGTTCTGTTCGGCTGATGGCGGTCAAGCGCATCTCGATCTTCCCGCTGCCGGGTGCAATCCTGCTGCCCGGTATGCAGTTGCCATTGCATATCTTTGAGCCGCGCTATCGTGCGCTGATCGGCGATGCGCTTGCGCGTGATCGCCTGGTCGGGATGGTCCAGCCAAAGGGCGGCGGGCCGCAGCCTGCCTTGTTTGACGTCGGCTGCCTTGGGCGGATCGAAGACGTCGAGGCGCTGGAAGACGGGCGGTACAATATCGTGCTCGAAGGGCTGCAACGCTTCACGATTGTGCGCGAACTGGATGCCAGCACAGCATTCCGACAGGTTGAGGCGGAATTGTGGGACGAGAAGGAATGGAACTCGGTGGTTGAGCTTGACGATTATTCGCTGGTCAACATCATCGCACAGATTGCCCCGTTCGATGTTGCCGCAAAACAGGCGCTGCTCGAGTCGCAGGGGCTGGCCGCGCGCAGCGAACTCATCATTCAGCTGATGCAGTTTTTCGGCCGCCACGATGGTTCGGGCGACAGGGTGACGCTGCAATAGGTCTTTTGCGGCTAGGCGAGGAAACTCGCCCGCAAGCCATCGATCACGAACTGCGCTGCCAATGCGCCAAGCAATACGCCCAATAGCCGGGTGATCACCGCCTCGGTTTTCTGCCCGACAGCGCGCATGATCGGGCCAGCCGCGAGCAAGGCAATCATCGTCAGCAACAGCACTGCTGCGAGCGCGCCGAGCACCACCAGCGAACGATCGAGCCCTTCATTCTGGCTCATCAACAGCATCACCGACGCAATCGAACCCGGGCCAGCGATCATCGGCATGGCCATCGGGAATACCGAAACATCCTCAATCTCGGGCGTCTCGATGATCTTTTGCGCCCGTTCCTCGCGCCGCTGGGTACGTTTTTCGAACACCATGTCGAGCGCGATCAGGAACAACATGATCCCGCCGGCGATGCGAAAACTATCCAGTTCGATATGCAGCGCGCCGAGCAGTTTTTCCCCGAACAGCGCAAAGACCAGCAGGATGCCGGCTGCGATTGCACTGGCGCGCAATGCCATTGCGCGGCGTTGCGCCCCGGTCGCGCCCTTGGTCAGGCTGGCATAAATTGGTGCGCAGCCGGGCGGATCGATCACCACGAAAAAGGTGATGAAGGCGGAGATGAAAAGCTCGACCATCGCCTTATCGCGCGCCCGGTGCCATCACCCTGTCGGTCAGGACAGTGTCGAAAGCAGAGCCATTCCATAGCCGCACCTCGACCGTGCGGCTGCCATCGGGCATCACCGTCCATGTGAAATTGAGGCTCTGGTCGCGCGACAGGATCATCTGCATCCGCGCACCCTCGGCGGGCGCTGCCATCGGGGCATTGGCGGCGCCCTTGCAACTGGCGACGCGGGTTTCGATAAATTCGGGTGCTTTCCGCGGCGCAGTCAGCATGTCGCCATGGTCGGCCGCCCACTTCCATTCGCCTTCGCCCATATAGCTGGCTGGCGCGCCGGGCGGTAACTTGCCCTTGTCCTGCCATTGCCAGAGCGTGGTGAAATAGCCGTGCGAACCATCGGGCCATTGGGATGCGCCGGTCGTGACGCCCGTCTTGCCGTCGCAGGACATGAAAACCTTATGCGGCTGCCAGACGACAGCACGGGCCGGTTCGGCGCGGCCTTTCAGCCAATCCTGCGCTAGAACAGGTTGCGGCATGAACATCACCGCTTCACGCGCTGCGGTTTCACGAAAGGCGGTCCACTGCCCCTTTTCCTGTGCCAGCCGGTTGAAGGCGATTTCGGCCGCAATCACTGCGCTGGGATTTGCGCTTTGCGCAACGGGCCGCATCATCATCCGCGGCTGCGCTGCACAGCCGGCTAAAACCAAGGTGGTGAGGAAGAGTGCGGAAAGGGCTTTGGTCCGGATCATTCCCGGATCATAGCCCTTCGGGATCCGATAGGCCAGCCCGGCGGTGCGCCGCGACCAGCGTGTTGCGCAGCAGGCAGGCGATTGTCATCGGCCCCACGCCGCCAGGCACAGGTGTGATCGCCGACGCCAGTTCCAATGCGCTTGCATAATCGACGTCGCCAACCAGACGGCCCTTGCTTTCGCCATCGGCGGGATCAAGCCGGTTGATCCCAACATCGATCACGACTGCACCGGGCTTCAGCCAGTCGCCCTTCACCATCTCGGCGCGGCCGACAGCTGCCACCACGATATCCGCCTGCTGCACGCGCGCCTTCAGGTCGCGGGTGCGGCTGTGCGCGATGGTGACAGTGCAATTTTCACCAAGCAGCAATTGCGCCATGGGTTTTCCGACGAGGATAGACCGACCGATCACAATGGCATCCTTGCCCGAAAGATCGCCGATATGGTCCTTTAGCAGCATCAATGATCCCAGCGGGGTGCAGGGCACCAGCCCCGGCAGGCCCAGCGCAAGGCGGCCGGTGCTGATCGGGGTAAGGCCGTCTACATCCTTGTCGGGGCTGATCGCATCGACCACCGCCTGTTCGTCGAGATGCTTGGGCAGTGGCAGCTGGACGAGGATGCCGTCGACAGCGTCGTCTGCATTAAGTTGCTGCACCAGCGCGATCAGATCTTCCTTCCGCGTATCGGCGGGCAGGCGATGTTCAAAGCTTGCCATGCCGGCAGCGACAGTCGCCTTGCCCTTGGATGCAACATAGACCGCGCTTGCCGCATCGTCACCGACAAGGACGACAGCAAGGCCGGGCTTGCGGCTGGCAGCCGCGACAAAGGCCGGAACCACCTGAGCAATGCGATCGCGCAAGCCTGCGGCAAATGCCTTGCCATCAATGATTGTCGCGCCGGTCATAGCGGGCCACTCATATAAAGATCATTATACAGGCCGCCGAGCAGCATCTGAATGATGCGCAGACCGATGATCAGCACGATCGGTGAAAAATCGATCATGCCGGTATCGGGCATGATGCGGCGGATCGGCTTCAGGAACGGATCGAGGATCATGTTCAGCGCCTGCCAGATCGAAGCGACGAAATTGTTGGAAAGATTGACGACGTTGAATGCGATCAAGAGGCTGAGCACAAATTGGACGATCACCACCGTGGTGACGATACCGATCAGATAGCCGATGATCTGGATAAGCGCGAGAAGCATGTCGGTCTCCGGTTGGGGAGGAGGGATTTGCAGGTTCGATTAGCCGAGCGGCAAGGCTGTATCAACAGGGTATAACACCCTTTTTGCGGCCAGGCCTATTTGTGCACCAATGTACCAGCACCGCGAGCGGTGAAGATTTCCAGCAACGACACATGCGGCACCCGCCCGTCGAGGATGACCGCGGCCTCGGTTCCGCCCTCGACTGCGGCGATGCAGGTTTCCAGCTTGGGGATCATTCCGCCGGTCACTGTGCCGTCGGCGCGCAGCGCCATAATCTGCGCCGGATCAAGGTCGGTCATCAGATTGCCTTCCTTGTCAAGCACACCGGCAACATCGGTCAGCAGGAACAATCGCGCCGCGCCCAGTGCTGCGGCAATCGCACCCGCCATGGTATCGGCGTTGATATTATAGGTCTGTCCCTCGCTATCGACGCCAATGGGGGCAACAACAGGGATCATCCCGGCATTTGAAATCGTGTCGAGCAGCGTCCGGTCGATATGGCGCGGATGACCCACAAAGCCGAGGTCAACCACCCGTTCGATATTGCTGTCGGGATCGCGGCTGCTGCCTTCGACCTTTTCGGCGATCACAAAGCCGCCATCCTTGCCTGAAATGCCAACGGCCCGTCCGCCCGCCTGCGCAATCCAGCTGACCAGTTCCTTGTTGATCGCGCCCGACAATACCATTTCCGCAACCTTGGCGGTTTCGGCATCGGTGACGCGCAATCCATCGACAAAGCGGCTTTCGACGCCCAGTTGCTTCAGCATCGCGCCGATTTGCGGGCCGCCGCCATGGACGACAACGGGATTGATGCCCACAGCCTTCAACAGCACGACATCTTCGGCGAAATCGCGCGATGCCTCTGGATCGCCCATGGCATGGCCGCCATATTTGATCACGAAAGTCTTGCCGGCATAGCGCTGCATATAAGGCAGCGCCTCGGTCAGCGTTTCAGCTTTTGCCAGCAGCCCTTGTATTTGGGCAGGATCGGGTGCGTGGTTGGTCATGATGCGCGCCGGTTACCCCCCAAGCCGCCCCTGTGCAATCCTATTTCCCGTCCAGTGAATTGCCCAGCCGGACCAGCGCGGTGATCAATATGGGCACCAGCACTGCACTGAGCACGACCTTGGCCAGCATTTGGCCCAACAGCAGGTCGGTGATCGGGAAGACACCGTAAAAGGCGATGGTCACGAACAGCAGCGTGTCGACAATCTGCGACAGCACCGCGGCAATGCCCCCGCGCAGTCCGACATATTTGCCGACGCTCGCCTTAAGCCGGTCGAAAAGATAGACGTTGAGCAGTTGCGAAGTGCCATAAGCGACAATGCCGGCAATCCAGATCCGCGGGGTCTGCCCCATCATCGTGTTGAACGCGTCCAGATATTTGGGATCCATTTTCGGCGATGCCGGAATGGCATAGACCAAGGCGGTCAGCACAATCGATCCGATCAGCGGCAGGAAACCATATTTGACCAGCTTGTCGGCGACTTCCTTGCCATGCAGCGCGGCAATCGTGCTGGAAAGGATCACCAGCAGAAGGAATGGGAAAATTCCGGCCTCTACCGCGAGCGGGCCGAGCGAGACCTGCTTATTGCCAAGAACGCCGGCGATGCAGACCATGCCGCCATAAAAGATCGAAAAGATAAACAGCGACCGCGAAATGGTCATGCTGCTGGTCTGGTTGTCGGACATGTGGCTGCTCCCCCTTTACTGCTTTGCCCCATGGGTAACGGCAAAATCCGGCGGTGCAAGCGGACGACGCCCAATATTCACAGCATTTCGTCACCCCGAACTTGTTTCAAGGCCCATTTCTTCGCATAGACCATAGGGAGTGGCCGCGCGATAGATGCTGAAACGAGTTCGGCATGACGGGGTCGAGAGGTTTGGGGAGACCAAGAAATGCAGATCCTGTTGAGCCTGGGCGGCATGGCCCTGATCCTGCTTATTGCCTTTGTGCTGTCATCCAACCGCCGCGCCATCCGGCCACGCGTCGTGCTGTCGGCCTTCGCCCTGCAGGCCGGCCTTGCCGCGCTGGTGCTGTATGTGCCTTGGGGCAATCAGGTGCTGCAAGCTGCCGCATCCGGCGTATCGAACCTTCTGGGCTATGCGAATGAAGGTACGCGCTTCCTTTTTGGCGCGCTCGCCAGCGATCCGCTGGGCCAGAATTTCGCGATCCAGGCGCTTCCCGTGATCATCTTTTTCGCGGCGTTCATCTCGATCCTCTACCATCTCGGGCTGATGCAATATGTGATCCGCTGGATCGGCGGCGGCCTTCAGAAAATCACCGGCATTTCCAAGGTTGAAAGCCTGTGCGCCGCATCGAACATCTTCGTCGGCCAGTCCGAATCGCCGCTTGTTATCCGCCCCTATCTGGCATCGCTTACGCCGGCGCAGCTTTTCTGCGTGATGAGCGTCGGCATGGCGGGCGTCGCGGGCACGATTTTGGCGGCCTATGCCTCGATGGGCATCCGGATTGATTATCTGCTGGCCGCGGCATTCATGTCGGCACCGGGCGGCATCCTCATGGCAAAGATGATCATGCCCGATGATCCCGATGCGCCTGCCAATGATGACCCTTCGGTCGCGGCAGATATGCATGATGAGGAAAAGCCGGCCAATCTGATCATGGCTGCGGCACAGGGTGCACAGACCGGCGTAAAGCTGGCCGTGGCCGTTGGCGCGATGGTGCTCGCCTTTGTGGCGCTGGTCGCGCTGGCCAATGGCCTTTTGGGCGGGCTTGGCAATCTGGTCGGCCTTAAAGGTCTGAGTTTCCAGGGCATATTGGGGCAGGTTTTTGCCCCCGTCATGTACCTCCTCGGCGTGCCATGGAATGAGGCTTCGGCTGCAGGCGGCCTTTTCGGCACCAAGGTTGTGCTCAACGAATTTGTCGCCTTCATCGATCTTGGCGCGATGAAGGATTTGTCGCCGACCAGCGTGGCGATTGTCACCTTTGCACTGTGCGGCTTTGCCAATTTCAGCTCGATTGCAATCCAGATGGCGGTTACCGGCGGCCTTGCCCCGAACCAGCGCCCGATGATCGCGAAACTGGGGCTGAAGGCATTGGCGGCAGGTTCACTGTCCAACCTGATGAGTGCGGCTTTGGCGGGGTTGTTCCTCTCGCTGGCGTGAGGGGTTATTCCCCTCCCGCCAAGCCTTTGAGTTCGTAAAGCAGATCCAGCGCCTGTCGCGGCGAAAGCGCGTCTATGTCCAATCCGGACAGGCTTTCGCGTACGGCATCCACCTTGGCCTCGACTGCATCCAAGGCGGCGCCGAACAGCGGCATCTCGCCCAATCCTGCGGCCAGCCCGCCGGTTTCGGCGCGGCCTTTTTCGAGTTTCTCGAGCACTTGTGTGGCACGCGCCAATACTGGCGGGGGCAGGCCCGCCAATTTGGCAACGGCAATGCCATAGCTGCGGTCTGCCGGCCCCTCTGAAACTTCGTGGAGGAGGATAAGGTCGCCCTTATATTCCTTCGCCCGGACATGGTGCAGCGATAGTGCATCAAGGGTTTCGGAAAGCCGGGTAAGCTCGTGATAATGGGTCGCAAACAGGCAGCGGCAGCGGTTCGTTTCGTGGATGCCCTCGACCACCGCCCAGGCAATGGCAAGGCCATCATAGGTAGATGTGCCGCGCCCGACCTCGTCCAATATCACGAAGCTGCGTTCGGTTGCTTGGGCGAGGATGGCCGCTGTCTCGACCATTTCGACCATGAAGGTCGATCGCCCGCGGGCCAGATTGTCAGACGCGCCGACACGGCTGAACAGCCGGTCGACCAGCCCCAGCCGGGCAGACGTGGCGGGAACATAGCTTCCGGCCTGTGCCAGGATCACGATCAGGGCATTTTGCCGCAAAAAGGTTGACTTGCCGCCCATATTGGGACCGCTCACCAACCATAATCTATTATTTTCAGTTAGTTGCACATCATTTGCAATGAAGCGCTCGCCATTTCGCGCCAGCGCGTTTTCCACCACAGGATGCCGACCGCCTTCGATATATAGCTCAGGTCCTTCTGTATGTTCAGCTTTGCACCAGCGCCCCTCCGCCGCCCGTTCGGCCAGTGCAGACGCGACATCAATCCGCGCCAGCGCATCGGCACTGGCAGCAATCGCATCTCGCCGCGCGAGAATATGGCCGGTCAGTTCCTCAAGATGCGCAGCCTCTGCCGCCAGTGCATGTCCCGATGCCTGTCCGATCCGCAATGCCTCTTCATGCAGTTCGGGTGAATTGAAACGCACCGCTCCCGCCATCGTTTGCCGATGGGTAAAGCCGCTGCCCGCTGTCATCAGCGGATCTGCATTTTTGGCGGGTACTTCAACAAAATAGCCAAGCACGCCATTGTGGCGAATCTTGAGCGAGGCGATCCCGGTCGATGCCCGGTAGCGCGCTTCCATCGCGGCGATCGCGGCACGGCCATCGCGCCCTGCAACGCGCAGTGCATCAAGCGCGGCATCATAACCTTCCGCAATATAGCCGCCCTGGGTCGTTTCGGTTGGCGGCGTTGCAACCAGCGCCCGCTGCAAAAGATCGACCATCGCGCCATGGCCATCAAGTGCCGGCAACAGTGTTTCCAGCATGGCAGGCCGGTCGAACACGGTGCCAAGCCGTTCGCGCAAAATGCGCGCCCCATCCAAGCCATCACGGATTTGCCCCAGATCGCGGGGTGATCCCCTTCCAGCGACAACCCGGCCAAGCGCGCGGGCAATGTCGGGCAATTGCCGTAATGCAGCGCGCGTGCTCTCGCGGAGCAGCGGCGCATCATGGAACCATTGCACCAGTGCAAGCCGCGCTTCGATCGCACCCTTGTCCATCAAGGGTGCGGAAAGATCCGATGCAAGCTGGCGTGCTCCGGCACCTGTGATCGTGCGATCCACCTCGGCCAGCAGCGAACCTGCCCTTCCGCCGCCATTTGCCGAGCGGGTGATTTCAAGACTGTCGCGCGTCGCCTGATCGATCAGCAGATAATGCTGAACCTCGCGCCGCACCGGGGCTTTGAGGAAGGGCATCTTCCCCTGCCCGACATGTTCCAGATAGGCGAGAAGCCCGCCCGCCGCCGCCAGTTCGGCGCGGGTACAGGAAAGGTCGGCAGAGCAGTGTCGTTGCAGAGCTTCCTTGCCGACCATGCTGTCAAAATCCGCCCTCGGTCTTGCAATGGCGTGATGAAGGCCGGCAAAGCCTTCGGGGATGATTAGCTCGCTCGGCCCCAGTCGCGCCAGTTCAGCCTCAATCGCCGCTGCCGAAATGCAGGTCACTTCGAAATAACCGGTGGAGATATCGGTTGCCGCCAGGCCGATTTCGCCGCCCGCCTCTGCCAGTGCGACGAGGATGTTCGATGCGCAACTGTCGAGCAAGCTGTCCTCGGTCAGCGTGCCTGCTGTCACAAAACGGATGATGTCACGCGCAACCAGCGCCTTTGATCCGCCCCGCGCCTTTGCCTGTTCGGGCGTTTCGGTTTGTTCGGCAATTGCGACGCGGTGGCCTGCTTTGATCAACCTGGCAAGATAGCCCTCTGCCGCATGCACCGGCACGCCGCACATGGGGATGGGCGCGCCGCTATGTTCGCCGCGCGAGGTCAGCGCGATGTCGAGCACCCGGGCAGCGATCTTGGCATCGTCGAAAAAGAGCTCGAAAAAGTCGCCCATCCGATAGAAGAGCATGCAGCCATCGGCCTTTGCCTTCAATTTCAGATATTGCGCCATCATCGGTGTCGGCGTTTCAAGGCCGGGCAGAACGGCGTTTTTTGCAGGGCGCGAGTCCATTTGTCCGGCATAGCCTCGCCGTGCCGGATCGCCAATGTCGCGCCTGTGCGAAGCTGTGGAAACTGATGCATCGCCATCGTCGCACGCTTGATAGCGGTGGCGGCCAAGGCTCGCTCGACCGGCCCATATCGGAGAATTTCCAGTCGCATCAATGATAGCAATAAGGAACAAAGGCGTTGCGCGCATTGCCCGCATACCGCTAGGGCGCAGCTAACCAAAAGAAATCGAGGGTAGGCCCGCAATGAGCGACAAAGACGTCCAGTTTACCGCGCAGGAAGCCCTGCAATTCCATGCTCAGGGACGTCCCGGTAAGATCGAAATCATCGCATCGAAACCGATGGCAACGCAGCGCGACCTTAGCCTTGCCTATTCGCCCGGCGTTGCGGTTCCGGTGCAGGCGATCGCCGATGATCCGGCAACAGCCTATGATTATACCGCGAAGGGCAACCTAGTCGCGGTTATTTCAAACGGTACCGCGATCCTCGGAATGGGCAATCTTGGCGCGCTTGCCTCCAAACCGGTGATGGAAGGCAAGGCGGTGCTGTTCAAGCGCTTTGCCGACGTCGATTCGATCGACATTGAAGTTAAGACCGAGGACGCGAAACGCTTCATCGATGCGGTTGAGCTTCTGGAACCGACCTTTGGCGGCATCAATCTGGAAGATATCGCTGCACCTGACTGCTTTATGATCGAGCAGGCGCTGCGCGAAAAGATGAACATCCCGGTTTTCCATGATGACCAGCATGGTACCGCAATCATCTCGGCGGCCGGGCTGATCAATGCCTGCAGGCTCACCGGGCGCGACCTTAAGGATGTGAAGGTTGTTTGTAACGGCGCAGGTGCTGCCGCGATTGCATGTACGGAATTGATCAAGGCGATGGGCGTACCGCATGGCAATGTAATCATGTGTGATCGCAAGGGCGTGATCTATCAGGGTCGCGCTGAAGGCATGGATCAATGGAAGTCGGCGCATGCCGTGCCGACCGAAGCGCGCAGCCTGGCCGATGCGGTGAAGGGCGCCGATGTTTTCCTCGGCCTTTCAGTTGGCGGCGCGCTGACGGTCGAGATGGTGAAAACTATGGCCGATCAGCCGATTATTTTTGCGATGGCCAATCCCGATCCGGAAATCTCGCCTCCCGAAGCACGTGCGGCGCGGCCCGATGCAATCATTGCCACCGGTCGTTCGGATTATCCGAACCAGGTCAATAATGTGCTCGGCTTTCCTTTCATTTTCCGCGGCGCGCTTGATGTCAGGGCGACGACGATCAACGAGGAAATGAAGATTGCTGCTGCCAATGCTCTCGCCGAACTGGCACGTGAGACAGTGCCCGAAGAGGTCGCGGCAGCCTATGGCGGAACGACGCACAGTTTCGGCACGGACTATATAATTCCCGCGCCTTTCGATCCACGCCTTATGGAGGTTGTATCCTCGGCCGTTGCCAAGGCAGCGATGGATTCGGGCGTCGCGCAAAAGCCAATCACCGACATGGAGGCCTATCGTGCATCGCTGCGCGCGCGTCTCAATCCCACCACCTCGGTGATGGCCGGCGTGTATGCATCGGCACGGGCAAAGCCGAAGCGGGTGATTTTTGCCGAGGGGGAAGAAGATGTCGTGTTACGCGCCGCCGTGCAGTTCCGGCAGGATGGCTATGGCACCCCCGTGCTTGTCGGCCGTGATGCTGCAGTGCTGGCTAAGCTGCAGGCGATGGGCGTTCCCAATCCCGAAAGCTTCGAAATTCACAATAGCGTATCGAGCCCACTTGTCCCTGTGATGGTCGAACGGCTGTATGCGCGACTACAGCGTCGGGGCTATTTGCGCCGCGATGTCCAGCGGATGGTGAACCGTGATCGCAATATTTTCGGCGCGCTGATGCTTGCCATGGATCAAGGCGACGCGATGATCACCGGTATCACACGAACCTTTGCGCAGACGATGCGCGAATTGCGCCGGGTACTTGACCCCAAAAAGGGTGAAATCCCCTTCGGCATTCATGTTCTCGTCGGAAAGACCCACACGGTTTTCATGGCCGACACAACGGTCAATGAACGGCCCAGTGCCGAAGAGCTTGCCTATATTGCCGAACAGACGGCGCAAGTCGCCCGGCGCATGGGCCATGTGCCGCGTGTCGCCTTCCTGTCTTATTCGACCTTCGGCAACCCGCCGGGCAACTGGCTGAGCAATATCCGCGATGCGGTCGCCATATTGGATCAGCGGAACGCCGGTTTTGAATATGAAGGCGAAATGGCACCCGACGTCGCACTGAACCCGGCATTGATGGCCAATTACCCCTTTTGCCGGTTGTCCGGTCCCGCCAATGTGCTCGTGATGCCGGGTCTGCAATCGGCAAACCTGTCTGCAAAGCTGCTGCGTGAACTGGGCGGCGATCAGGTGATTGGTCCCATGCTGGTGGGCATGGAACGACCGGTGCAGATTGCAACCATGTCGTCGAGCGCTTCGGAAATTGTCGCGCTTGCGGTGCTCGCCTCAGCGGGCGTTGCGCAATAATCTCAGGGGCGGCCGCCTTGGCCGCCCTGACCCGGGGCGCCGGCGCTGCCGACCGCACCGATATTGCCGAACAGTTCCTCGAAGAAGCTGGTTTCGCGGCCCAAGGTGCGCGTCTTGTCGCCTTCAGGGCTGATCCGCACGACATTTTCCAGCCCGCGCTGGTTCACCGCGACCACATTTCCGACATTGTCGAACTGAATGTGGAGCACGGTCTGCGCGGTCGGGCGCGGATTGCGGAAAGCCAGCTGCTGGGTGTCACGCGCGAAATAATACCAGTCACTATTGCCGAATTGGCCGGTGAAAGTCGGTCGACCGAGTGTTCCCTGAACCGATTCCCGATTGTCGACACCGGGTTGGATTGCCGCAATCAACTGTGCGTCACCAACATAGCCCTGATGGCCACGAAACTGGGTGCAGCCTTGCACCAGTAGCGCAGCCCCTGCGAGCATCATGATCTTGGTGGCCGTGGAAATTCGGGTCGTGGGCATATTCTCGCCTTCGGTGATTTTGTTGGCTATTGCCATTGCATCCTTGCAGCGCAATGGCAATATCCCACGCAAAATGAACCAGTGATGAGCGCCACCTGCGCTGCCACTCTTCTGGAATGGAATGACCCTTTATGCAATTGTTGCGCCGCCTTTTTGGGACGACCGAAGCTGACCCGCGCGAATCGCTTCGGCCGCTCTATAACCAGCTGGTCGCGCATGCCCGCCAGCCGCACTGGTATCTTGATGGTGGCATTCCCGACAGCGTCAATGGACGATTCGAAATGGTCGCTACAATGTTCGCTCTGGTCTTGCTCCGCCTTGAACAGGAAAGCGACAGCGGGCGCGAGATGGCATTGCTGACTGAGATATTCGTCGCCGACATGGATGCGCAGCTGCGCGAAATCGGCGTTGGCGACATGATCGTCGGCAAGCGCGTTGGTAAATTGGTAGGTGCCTTTGGCGGCCGGTTAGGTGTCTATCGCGATGCCTTGACCGACGTTGAGACTGATCGGCTGGCTGAAACATTGCGGCGCAATCTCTATGGTGACGTAGTCCCCGATGGCCGGCAGATCAGCCATGTTGCTGCCGGCGTTCGCGCTATTTGGGAAAAGCTGGGTGCGGCAGATGCCGCTCGGTTGATCAAGGGCGACGGGCAATGGTGAAGGCAGAGCCATCACCTGAATTCAGCCATATAGTGTCGCTTTCCGAAATAGGTGCAGCGGCAAAGCCCCGGCACATCTTGGCGAGCCAGGCTGAAAGGGCGGCGCTCGCAAAGCGCTTTGGATTGGTTTCGCTTGACCGGCTTGAGGCGGATGTAGCGCTTATTCCAGACGGGAATCGTTATATCGCGGAAGGCAGGCTCTGGGGTGAAGCTTCTCAAGCCTGTGTCGCGAGCGGCGCGGCGGTGCCGACCCGGATCGACGAAAATTTCCGCATCCGCTTTGCCGCAGAAGCCAGCTATGGCGAAGAGGCGGAAATCGAGCTCGATGCCGATGAATGTGACACGTTGTTCCATGACGGTCGCACGATCGATCTTGGCGAAGCGGTTGCGCAAAGCTTTGCACTGCTGCTCGATCCCTTTCCGCGCAGCCCCAATGCTGACGCGGTGCTAAAAGCGGCCGGGGTGAAAGGGGAAGGTGAAGCGGGGCCATTTGGTGCGCTTGCTGCGCTCAAGGACAAATTGGGCAAGATCTGACTGATGTTCGATGCCCGCCTGCGCAAATCGGTTGATCCGATCGTCGACCGACTGGGCAGGATAATTGCGGGAACGGGCGTCAGTGCCAATGTCCTGACGATCACCGGTGCGCTTCTGGTCGTGCCTTTGGTGGCGGCGCTGTCATTCCATATGTGGTGGGCCGCGCTGGCGTTGATCGCGGGAAACCGCTTGTGCGATGGTCTTGACGGGGCGGTGGCACGGCTCCGCGGCCCCACGCTTTGGGGCGGTTATCTCGACAGCCTATGTGATTATCTGTTTTATGTAGGTGTCCCCATCGGCTTTGCACTGGCTGTGCCTGCCAATGCCCTTCCCGGCTTGCTGCTGGTTGCATCCTTCACGCTAACGGCCGTTAGTTTCCTTGCGATTGCCGCCATCGCTGCGGGCCGCGACATGGGCCATGCGGCAAAAGCTTTCACTTACACGTCAGGGCTGATGGAAGGCGGGGAGACGATTGTCTTCTTCGTCGTCATGTGCCTGTTTCCTAGCAGCTTTCCTTTGCTGGCCATTCTATTTGCAGCGCTATGCTTGGTAACCGTGCTACAGCGTGCCGCCATGGCTTGGCGGCTGACCCGCAGTTGATCGCGCCGTCAGCCTATCGTGCGTTCAACCAGCCAATAAGCAGAAATGCTGCCGATCGCGTAAGTCACGATCTTTACGACGCGTGCCGCACCTGCTTCGCCCATGCGTTGCAGGGCGGCCAGTGTCGCAAGGCTGGCGCCCACGACCAGTAGCTGGCCAGCCTCAACGCCGAGATTGAAGGTTAGCAGGGCCGTCGGAACATCGCTTTCGGGCAGCCCGATTTCGTTCAACGCCCCTGCAAAGCCGAAGCCATGCAGCAAGCCGAAGACAAAGGCGACCAGCCAAGGCAGTCGTTCCGAAAGCCTCGGCTTATTTGGATCTTTCTTCACGATCTCGATCGCAAGAAACATGATGGACAATGCAATGATCGCCTCAACGGGCCGTTGCGGTAAACCTAGAAAGCCCAAGGTCGTTCCAATGAGCGTAATCGAATGGGCAAGGGTGAAGGCAGTTGCTGCCTTGGCAATCGTCCATAATCCGTTGAGCAACAGGACCAGACAGACAACGAAAAGCAGATGGTCATATCCAAAGAGAATATGTTCGACGCCAATGATGAAATAGGTAGAGGCGACTTGCCATCGATCAGGCCGCATGCGGATTTCGGCCATCGGTTCGGCGGGTGTTAGACGCAGCGCCTGAACCGGCCGACCCAGCGGGGCGACACGCGCCAAAACGTCGGACTGCGCAGTGTCGAACTTCACCAGACCGATTGACTGGCCAGCGACATCGCCGTTGCAGTGCACTATAGAGTTAGTTGTGACCGATGCCCCGGTTATGGCCCGGCTGGTAACGCTTTTGATTGCGCACGCCTTGGGAAGGACAGGGCTTGTTGCTGGTGTAAAGCCTCCGCGCATCGGCGACTTCCAGATTAGCGCCCATTCATGTTCTGACTTCTGGGTGAACTCCAAATAGCCTGGACGAAGCTCATCTGCATGGGCTGCTCCGGGGAGCAGCGTCAGCAGCAGGACGAGCAGCAAGCGGATCACGGCTTTGCAATCTGGATTGTATAGCCATCGAGCAGCGCCTGATAGGCCTTTGCTTCGCGTGCCTTTTGCGTTGCCGAGCGCCAGTCATTTTCGACTTGCTGGCGGACATCGACAAGCCTTGCCGCCTTGCCGGGGTCGACTTTACGCAGGCGGATAAGATGGCTGCCAAAGCCCGACATCAGCGGGCCTGACCAGTCGCCCGGAGAGAGTTTCGCCAAACCCGCCGCAAATTCTTCTCCGAAATTGCGCGCAATATCCTCGGTCGAAACTGCATCCAGAGTGCGCGGAAGGGATATTGCTACGCCCACCTGTGCCCAGTCTGTGCCAGTCGAAAGCTTGCTGCGGGCTTGCGCCGCTGCGCTTTTGGGGTCGCCTGTTCCCAGATAGATCTGGTCGAAACTATAGGCCGCGCCTGCCGCGTAGCGGGCCGGGTTCTTATCGAGCCAAGTCTGTAAGGTAGCATTGTCTACAGGTGCATTTTCGGCTTGTGCGGTTGCCAGATATTCCATCTTCGCACGTAGCCGGCGACGGATAACCGTATCATCCTGATCGAGTCCAAGGCGGATCGCTTCGCGATAATAGACCTCTTCTTTGATATGGTCGCGGATCAGATTGTCGATTTCGGTTGGGCTGGGAGGCCGCTGCCAGGTTTGCTGCCAAGACGCGGCAAGCCGGGACACCTGTGCTTCGTCGATCGTGATAATGCGGCTTTCGGGATCGACCTCTTCACCGCGGACGGCGAAGAACGCGAACAGCGCCAACCCCGCGATCAGGAAATGGACGAATGGCTCTTGCAGCCAATTGGTGGCGCGTGCGCGCCAGATGCTCTCCCCTTGCATCGTGCCGATCTATCGTTTTGCCGCTTGCTAATCAAGACAACGCCCGCCGCATCCATGGAGGACGCGACGGGCGCGGTGTGCGACCCTGAAGGACGGGTCTTTAGAACTTGTATCCGACCTCTACCCCGATCAGGCGGCGGCCGCCCGGCGAGATGAACGATCCGCCAAATTCGATCGCCGGAATGGCTTCCGCGATATATTTGCGGTTGAGCATATTGTCGGCAAAGACTGAGAGGTTCCAGCTCTCGCCTTCCAGGCCGGCGCGCAGGTTGAGCACGCCAAAGGCATCACGCTTGGCGGCGCCATAATCACCGTTGCCGGCAACCGGCGGGGCAGCGAACAGCGATGCTGGCAACAGCGCGCTGAACACGGTGGGCCTGCTTTGATCCTGCACGGTGTGGAACCATGTGTCGCCGGTGATGCGATAGTCGGCCCGCAGCAACAGGTCGATGTTATCGGTCAGCGGAGCGTCGATCTGGGTTCCAAGGTTGATGGTATAGTCGGCTGTGTAAGGCGATTTGTTGCCGACAGTATAGGCGCGCGAACTGTTCTTCTTGATCTCACTGTCGGTCAGGTTGACCGAGCCAAAGACTTTCCAGCCATCGATGATACGGCCAGTCAGGTTAAATTCTGCGCCCTTTACGTCGACGCGGTCGATATTCGACACCACGCGCAACAGGCCGAATGAGCCAACGAAAAATTCGAAGAACTGCATGTCGGTGATCCGGGTGTAATAACCGGCAAGATCATAGGTGATCCGGCCGTCGAACATGGCACCCTTTACGCCTGCTTCAAACGAACTCGATTTTTCCTTGCGATAATCGTCCTTGATGAAGACGTCAGCGTCGATCGTACCGAACGCGCCAGTAGTGTTGTTGAAGAACTGGTTCACCGTTGCCGAAGCGCCCTGGTTGTTGAAACCGCCGGATTTGAAACCGATGCCCCAGTTAGCATAAATGTTGGTGTCGCCAGCACCTGGCTTCCAGCTCAGGCTGATTTTGGGCTGAAGTTGTTTGAAAGTGCCGTTCTTGTCAGGAATCAAGCCGGTAGCGGGGAGACCCGGGTTGATCTTCGCTCCGGTAATCGGATCGCTGACATTGGGAACCAGGTTCGAAACGTTGCGGTCTTCGACATCGTAGCGCAGTGCCGCACTGATCTTGAGCGCATCCGACACGTCATAATCGGCGGAACCGAACGCTGCATAAACGTCGGTCTTGAACTTGTCCGAATAGAGCTGCGAAGTCGGGTTGGAACTGCCCGGTGCGTTGTAAAGCGTCGGCAAGATGCCGCTGCCCAGGTCGGCACCAAGGCTGACCCCTACCGACCGATCGATGTGGAGGGCATAGCCGCCGATCTGCCAGCTTAGCGGGCCATCACCATTTGATGCGAGACGGATTTCGCCGCTGATATCCTTTTGCTTGCGAACCTGAAGCTGCGTGCCGTCACAAGTCGTCGGGCTGTACGGACCAAAGGTCGAGCCTGAAAAATTGAAGATGAAGGGAATCGGAATCGAACCGATCACTCCCGGCGGGTTGACCGGATAGCCCCTGTTGGCTGCCGTTGACGCGAAGCAGGCATTTTGCACTGCAAGGTTGGTGGGGTTTGCAGGTGCGCCGAAAGCAGGCGAAATGTAGCGGGCAAAGTCGGCCGATGTTCCGTCTGCCGTCAGGCTCTGGTCGACATCGGAGTAGAGTGCCCATGCAGTCAGTATGGTTGAACCAAAGTCATGTTCGAGCTTGATTGAGGCATCGAAGGTTTGCTGGTCGTTGGTCGGCCGGATATTGCTGTAATAACGGAACGGATGGTCATCGACGTCCTCGTTGAACGCCCCGCCCAACGCGGGCAGATGGAAGGCGGCGTTGAAGTTGATCGATGCGCCGCGCAAGTCAGAATATCGGGCCTTTACGTCGACATTGGTGGAATCGCCCAGTTCTGCTGTGAAGCGGCCGTCCAGGCTCCATACTTTCTGGTCATCCGCAACCTTGCGGTCGAGGAAGATATTGCGGAAAAAGCCATCGGTCTGACGGTAATAACCCGACAGTACGATGCCGGCACCTTCTCCGACCGGTGTCGAGATATGGCCGGTGGCTTCGACGGTATTTTCATTGGCATAGCTGGCGCGGACCGCGCCTTCGAGCGTGTCTCCGGGCTTGAGCGTCTGGATGACAATTGCGCCTGCGGCGGCGTTGCGACCATAGAGCGCGCCTTGCGGGCCTTTGAGGATTTCGATCTGGCGCAGTGTGCCCTGCGTTTGGTTGAGCTGGGCTGTGTTGGTCTTCAGAATGCCGTCGACGACCAGCGCGATCGAACTTTCGGCGTCGCGAGCACCGTTGATGCCGCGAATGTTGATCTGGGTGTCGCCAGCCTCGGCCGTGCCGGTCACGATTGTGACGCCTGGGGTAAGCTGAGCAAAATCCTGCGCTTTGTCAGCGCCCGTTTTTTGGAGCGCGTCGGCGGTTAGGACGGTTACCGACGCCGGTACATCCTGCAGGCGTTCATCCTGACGGCGCGCGGTTACAATGATTTCCTCGCCCTCGGACGCGCCATCGGCCGCATCCTGCGCGAATGCCGGAAAGGCGAACAGCCCCGAAATGGCAATCGAGGCAAATAGCATCGAACGGGTTTTTAACATAGCAATCTCCCTGATACGGTGGCGGACCTGATAGCCTTAATTGCTCCTCTGCGCGGCTAACGGTTGCGCTCTAGCATGGGTATTGTATACAATATTTCCATCGTCAAGAGATAGTAAAAACCCTATGTCCAAGGCTTCAGACCGCGCATACCTCCAAATCAGGGCGATGATCCTGTCCGGCGCGCTCGCGCCCGGATCGCAAATCCGCGAAGAGCAGCTTGCCGAAAGCTGCGGCGTTTCTCGCACGCCGGTGCGTGATGCCCTCAACCGGTTGGAGAGCGAATTGCTGATCCGCCGTTCGGAATCGCAGCGCAGCTTTGTGGCCAACTGGTCTATCGATGACGTCGAAGAAGCTTTCATTTTGCGCGAGATGCTCGAGGGGCTCGCGGCGCGGCGGGCGGCTGAGCGAATTGGTCGCGATCAGCTTCACCAATTGCAACAGCTGAACGCCGCGATCGGACTCACCGTGCAAACAGTTCACGCTGATATCCCTGCATTCCTGGAGCATAATCGGCAATTTCACGGCATCATTCTTGATGCATCCGCCTCGCCGCGCCTTACAGCCGCGCTTGCCCAATTGATCGAGCAGCCGGTCGTCTGGCGGACGGCGCAAAATTATGATGCGGAAAATTTGCTCCGGTCGCATAGGGAGCATGATGAACTGTTGGCCGCCTTTGCCCGGGGAGACGGCAATTGGGCCGAGGCGGTGATGCGGGCTCATATCCGTCGCGCCTTCCATGCTTATGCTGACGCCCATAGCCGATTGCGTGAACAGGATCTGGCTGCAGCAGAATAGCTGTAGTTGATTTTGTATACAATTATGCCAAAATGTTTGCATGAGTGCGTCATCTGTTGAATGTGTGGAAGTCGGCCCGCGCGACGGGTTGCAAAATGAAAAGGCCTTGGTTGCGACAACCGACAAGATTGCGCTGATCGAGCGCGCAATCGATGCCGGCGCGCGCCGGATAGAGGTGACCAGTTTCGTGAACCCCAAAAAGGTTCCGCAAATGGCTGATGCTGACGCCGTCTGTGCGGCGCTGCCGCAGCGCGATGATGTGACCTATATTGGGCTTGTCATGAATTTACGCGGTGCCGAACGGGCCATAGCAACCGGTCGGATCAACCAGATCGGGGCCGTCGTCGTATCTACCGACCGCTTTGCGATGGCGAACCAAGGCCAGACAAGCGCCGAATCGGTTGTGGTCGCAAAAGACATTATCTTGCGCGCCAAGGCTGAAGGCCTTAGCGCGCAGGCAACGATTGCCGCCTCGTTCGGATGCCCCTTTGAAGGCGAAGTGGCGGAGGATCAGGTGGTTGTTATTGCCCGGCAGCTTGCCGAGGCCGGGCCTGTTGAAATTGCGCTGGCCGACACGATCGGTGTTGCCGACCCCGCGCATGTCGCGCGGCTTGTCGGCAAAGTCACTGCGGCCGTGCATCCGTTGCCCGTTCGGGTCCATTTCCATAATACGCGGGGCACCGGCCTTGCCAATGTCTGGTCGGCGGTGACTGCGGGGGCCAGCGTAGTGGATGCGGCCTTGGGCGGCCTTGGAGGCTGTCCGTTTGCACCCGGTGCGGCTGGCAATGTGGCTAGCGAGGATGTGGTCTATATGCTCGGGCGCGCAGGGGTCGCGACCGGCATGGACCTTGGAAAACTAGTCGAATCGAGCCAGTGGCTCGGGCAAATCATGAACCGCAAACTGCCGGGAATGGTGGCGCAGGCGCCGCTTTTCCCGAAGGTCGGATGAGGAGAGAATAGGTTATGGGCTATCGCCTAGGAGTCGATGTCGGGGGGACGTTCACCGACCTTTTACTGTTTAACACTGAGACTGGGTCTTTCTGGCGGCACAAGACGCCTTCGACCCCGCATGACAGCAGCGAAGGCATCTTGAACGGGGTCAACGCGATCTGCGACAAGGCAGGCGTTGGCGCGTCGGACATAGATTATTTCCTCCATGGCACGACCGTTGCGACAAATGCGGTTCTGGAAGGCAAGGGCGCGCGCGTCGGCCTGATCACGACCGAAGGCCACCGTCATATCATGCAGATTGCGCGTAGTTTTGTTCCGGGTGGACTTGCCGCATGGATCATCTGGCCCAAGCCGCAGCCGCTCGCCGCGCTGGAGGATACGGTCACGGTCAAGGGGCGGATCGACGCCACCGGTGCCGAAATTCGTCCACTCGACGAGGCAGGCGCGCGGGAGGCGCTGACCAAGTTGAAGGCGCAGGGTGTCGAGGCGATCACCGTCAGCTTCATCAACGCCTATACCAATGGCAGCCACGAGAAACGCGTCGGCGAACTCGCCCGCGAAATCATGCAGGACGTGCCTGTCTCGCTCAGTCATGAAGTGCTCCCCGAAATGCAGGAATATGAGCGGACGCTCACCACCGTTGCGAACGCTGCGGTGCGCCCGGTCGTCGGCAAATATGTGTCTAACCTGCGGGACAAGCTGGCCATTGCCGGCATGGCGGGCAAGCTATCGTTGTTGCGCTCCGACGGAGGTCTGATGTCGGCGCAAAAGGCGGAGGAACAGCCGGTCAATATCCTCATGTCAGGCCCGGCTGGCGGCGTGACCGGCGCATTGTGGGTCGCGAAAAATGCAGGGTTCAAAAACATCCTGACGCTTGACGTCGGCGGCACCTCGACCGACGTTGCCCTAATTGAAAATCTGGAACCACGCCGCCAACGCACCACCGAGGTGGGACATTTGTCGGTGCGCGCATCTGCGCTGGATGTGAAAACGGTTGGCGCAGGCGGTGGCTCCATTGCCTATGTGCCCGAACTGACCGGTGCGCTGCGCGTTGGCCCACAATCGGCGGGCGCGGTGCCCGGGCCTGTGGCTTATGGCAAGGGCGGGGAGCTTCCTACGGTGACTGACGCCAATGTCGTCCTCGGTTATCTGCCGGAGAACTTGTTGGGCGGCACTTTCAACCTCGACCGTGAAGGCGCGAAAAAGGCGGTGCAGACAATCGCCGACGCGCTCGGCATAGACTTGATGGCGGCGGCGCGCGGGATTATCGATATCGTCAACGAAAACATGTTCGGCGCGTTGCGGATGATCTCTGTGCAACAGGGCTATGATCCCCGCCACTTTGCCCTGATGGGCTTTGGCGGCGCGGGCCCGCTTCATGTCAATGCGGTCGCTCGGTTGATGGGCAGCTGGCCGGCAATCTCACCAGTGTCGCCTGGCGTGCTCTGCGCGTTGGGAGATGCAACGACGCGGATGCGTACCGAAACCGCGCGCAGCTTCTCGCGGCTTGCAAAGGATACCAAGGCGGAAGAACTGATCGCGATCCTTGAGGAGATGGCGGCGCAGACCCATTCCGAACTACGCAACGACGGCGTTCCCGAAAACGAGATCACCAGCGAGTTCGAAGTCGACGTCCGTTATGCCGGTCAGGCCTTTGAAGTGCCATTGACGATCACCGCCGATGCGCTGCGCGAAAAGGGCGTAGAAGGTATATTGCAGCGCTTTGATGAAGAGCATTTGCGATTGTTCACCTTCAACATGGATACGCCCCATGAAATCGTGAACCTGCGCGCGGTCGCGCTGGGTCGCAGTCTGGATCTGCCTGCGGCGGAACTGCCAAAGGGTGACGGAAACCCGGCTGCTGCCAAGATGCGTGATCACACGCTCTGGATGGATGGCAAGGAACAGGCCGCCGTCATTTACGACCGAGCAAAGTTGCGGCAGGGCGATGTCATCCCTGGCCCAGCGATCGTCGTCGAAATGGATTCGACCACGCTTATCGAAACCGGCTGCGTCGCGACTGTCGATGCCGTTGGCAACATCCTGATCAATCTGGCTTAAGGAGCACCGCGATGCCTGCAACCATTGTGGAAACCAATCCCACGCCTTTCAAAAAGATCGATATCGATCCGGTAACGCTCGACATCATCGAAAACGCCTTGCGCAACGCGCGTATCG
>JAJTFR010000004.1:24982-52224 GCA_021298455.1 Sphingomonadales bacterium
ATCGAGATGGACGCGACGCTGGTGCGGACCGCCATGTCGCCGGGTATCCGGGAACAGGGCGATGCCTTTCCGCTGATCGCCGACCATAGTGGTAAGATGATCGTCGGTCAGTTCGGCAGCTTTATCGATGGCTTCCTGCGCGGCTTTGACGGTACGTTGGAAGATGGCGACATGATCTTCCTGTCGGACCCCTATAGCTGCGAAGGCGCGATTAGTCATTCGAACGATTGGCTGGTGCTGTTGCCGGTGTTCAAGGACGGCCGCCTGCTCGCTTATACTGCCATGTTCGGTCACCAATCGGACATTGGCGGCAAGGTTGTCGGCTCGATGCCGATCAACGCACGTTCGATTTTCGAGGAAGGTGTGCGCATTCCGCCGGTGAAGATCTGGCGCAAGGGCGAATATAATGACGATCTGATGAAGCTTGTCATGCACCAGACGAGGAAGCCGGACTGGTGCCAGGCTGACCTTAACGCGCTGATCGCATCCTGCCGGGTTGCTGCGCGCCGCGTGGTCGAGATGGCCGAACGTTTCGGTGACGACGTCTATGTCTCGGCAACCCAGGAACTGCTCGCACGCAACCATCGCGCGATGAAGGCATTGATCGGCATGGCTGTGGCTGAAGAGCCTGTCAGTTTTGAAGATTATATCTGCGACGATGGCATGGGCTATGGCCCTTACAAGATCAAATGCACCATGCGCCGTGAAGGCGAAAAGGTGGTCCTTGATTTCGCCGGCACCGACCCGCAGTCGGCCGCGTCGATCAACTTCTATCTCAACGAGAACATGTTTAAGATGTTCTTCGGCATCTACATGATCATGGTCTTCGATCCGCAGATCTTGTTCAACGACGGCTTCTATGATTTAATCGATGTCCGCATTCCCGAAGGATCGCTGCTGAAGCCGAAATTCCCTGCCGCGCTATCGGGTCGTACCCATGCGCTGGGCCGGATTTTCGACATATTGGGCGGTTTACTTGGTCAAAAGACGCCGGAATTCCTGAACGCTGCAGGCTTCAGCTCCAGCCCCCATTTGTTTTATTCGGGTAATGATCAGCGCGCGGGCAAGGGCGGCGAATGGTTCCAACTGTTCCAGATCGGCTTCGGCGGCATTCCGGGCCGGCCGCTGGGAGACGGACCTGATGGCCACTCGCTCTGGCCGGGTTTCACCAATGTGCCCAACGAGTTTCTCGAACGCTATTTCCCGCTGCTGATCGAACGGTATGAAACCGAACCCGATAGCGGCGGTGCTGGCCTGCACCGCGGCGGCAACGGCATTCACATGACCTACCGATTCCTTAGCCCGGGAACAATCTCGATCCATGATGACCGCTGGTTCGTGCCGCCATGGGGCGTCAATGGCGGGCATCCGGGGATGCGTGCGAAGAAGCTGCTCGAAAAGGCTGATGGCAGTGTCGAGATCATCGGCAACAAGGTGGAGGATGTGTATGTCGAGAAAGACGACCAGTTGCATTTCATCACCTGGGGCGGCGGCGGCTGGGGTGACCCGCTCGAACGCGATCCTGCACTTGTCGGCAAGGAAATCGTTCAGGGGCTGGTTACTGCCAAAGGTGCCCTCGACTATGGCGTCATAGCCAACGACAATGGCGAGATTGACGCAGTTGCCACAGAGAAGCTGCGCGCAGAGATGCGCAGCAAGCGGAGCGAACTGAAATTGTTCGACTATGGCCCCTCGATTGACGATTTACGCGCCAATTGTGCCGACGAAACCGGCCTGCCCGCGCCGACCCAGCCGGTGTGGACGACGCTGCAGGCTGCCGAATAATGGCAAGTGCAGGTGCGCTTTCTGACATAAAGGTCGTTGAACTCGGTCAGCTTCTCGCGGGTCCGTTCTGCGGCCAGTTGCTCGGCGATATGGGTGCGGACGTCATTAAGGTCGAACCCCCCGGTGAGGGCGATCCAATGCGTCTGTGGGGCCAGGGTGCCGAGAAGGTGCAATGGGAAGTGATCGCGCGCAATAAGCGTTCGGTTTCCGCCAATCTGCGGGTTCCCGAAGGGCAGGCGCTTGTCCGCAGCCTTATTGCCAAGGCCGATGTTCTGATCGAGAATTTCAAGCCTGGCACGATGGAAAAATGGGGCCTTGGTCCCGATGTCCTTCATGCGGACAATCCAGGCCTGATCATCGCGCGCATGTCCGGCTATGGCCAGACCGGCCCTTATAGTGACCGGGCTGGATTTGGCGGCATTGGTGAGGCGATGGGTGGCTGGCGCTATATTGTGGGCGAGCCGGACCGGCCGCCCAGCCGCATGGGTGTATCGATCGGAGACACGCTGACAGCGACCTATGGTTGCATCGGCGTGCTTTCGGCGCTTCATGTGCGGAAAAACACTGGCAAGGGGCAGGTAGTCGATGCGGCCTTGTATGAAAGCGTGCTGCAGGTGATGGAAGGGCTGGTTCCCGAATATGACCGCACCGGCTTTATCCGCGAAAGGTCGGGTTCGATCCTAACCGGCATTGCGCCTTCGAACGTCTATATCTGCAAGGACGGCGAATATATGATCGGGGCGAATAAGGATTCGCTTTGGCAGCGGCTCGCCGAGGCGATGGGTCTACCTGAGCTTGGCACCGACCCGCGCTATGCCACCCATCTCGCGCGCGGCGAAAACCAGTTGGAACTCGATGAACGGATCAACGCCTGGACGAAGACGCTGACTGTTGATGAGGTTGACGCGTTGATGACGCACTATTCGATCCCCGCCGGCCGTGTGTATCGCGCACCAGAGATGCTCGCTGACCCGCACTTCAAGGCCCGCGAGGCGATCATCGAGGTTGAGACAGAGCGTTTCGGCAAGTTGAAGATGCAGAATGCATTTCCCAAGCTGTCGGAAACGCCCAGTGGCGTGCGCCGTCCGGCACCCTCGGTCGTCGGGCAGCATAATGCTGAGGTGTACGGCGAATATCTGGGGCTAAGCAAAGCTGACCTTGCCGAACTGGCAGCGGCAGGTGCGATCTGATGCCTGCTGACGATCTCAACGCTAACTATGTCGGCGCCTTTGACGGGCATTTGCCCTTTGGTGCGCGGCCGGCGTTGCTGATCGTCGATTATGTGATGGCCTATCTCGACCCGTCCTCGCCGCTTTATGCCGGCGTCGAGGGTGCATTGGCGAGCAGCGAACGGTTGCTCGCGGCCGCGCGCGGAGCGGCCATTCCAGTGTTTTTTACCAATGTCGTTTATGAACCTGGCGGTGCCAATGGGGGTCTATTTTACAAGAAAATCCCTGCTCTTCGAGTGTTCGATGCCGGTTCACCGCTTGGCGCTTTCCCTCCAAGTCTTGAACCAATCGCGGGCGAAACGGTGATATCAAAACAATATGCCTCGGCCTTTTTTGGAACGTCCCTTGCCGTTCTGCTGGAGGCCAAAGGCGTCGATACGCTTTTGATTGCCGGACTTTCCACCTCGGGATGCGTGCGGGCATCGGCGCTTGATGCGTTGCAAAGCGGTTTTGCACCTTTTGTTGTGCGCGATGCCTGCGGTGATCGTCACCCTGCCCCGCATGAGGCCAATCTGTTCGACCTGCAGGCCAAATATGCCGAAGTGATATCTGAAAGCGATGCAATTGATCGTCTGCGCGCTTGCGCCTAGATAGCGGCATATGAAATCATCTGTTGCCCCCAAAACTGCTGCTGCTGCCGATCGTGCGGAACTTGTCCGCATGCTGGAAACGATCGACGCGCGGCTGCGCTGGCTTTCCTCTTGGATCATCCACAACGCCAATCATATCCGCGAAAGCCGTGACGGGCTGAAGGTCGGCGGACATCAGGCAAGCTGCGCCTCGATGACGGCGATCATGTCGGCGCTTTATTTCCATGCGCTCCGCCCGCAAGACAAGGTAGCGGTAAAGCCACACGCGGGGCCGGTGTTGCATGCGATCCACTATCTGCTCGGCAATCAAAGCCTTGAACAGTTGCAGACATTTCGCGCCATGGGCGGCGCCCAAAGCTATCCTAGCCGGACCAAAGACCGCATTCCGGTCGATTTTTCAACCGGCTCGGTCGGTCTTGGTGTGGCGATTACTGCTTTTTCCAGTCTGGTGCAGGATTATTTGATCGCGCATGGCCAGATGAATGAAGGTGATGCCGGGCGGATGATCGCACTTATGGGCGACGCTGAACTTGATGAAGGCAATATCTACGAATGCCTGATCGAGGGTTATAAGCACGACATCCGCAACTGCTGGTGGATTGTCGACTATAATCGCCAGTCGCTCGATAGCACGACGGCGGATCGCATGTTCCGCCGTTTCGACGATATCTTTGAAACCTGCGGCTGGCGCGTGCTGACGCTGAAGCATGGAAAATTGCAGCGGGAAGTCTTTCAGCGACCGGGCGGCAAGGCGATCGAGCAATGGATCGACGATTGCCCTAATGCCGAATATGCGGCGCTGACCTATCAAGGTGGTGCGGCATGGCGCGCGCGGCTGACGGCGGACCTGTCGGGCAACCGTTCGGCACTGAAACTGATCGCGAGCTTTGACGATGACCAGCTGTCGGCACTGATGCTCAACCTTGGCGGCCATTGTATCGAAACGCTGCTCGACGCTTTTGCCGAGGCAGAT
This sequence comes from Sphingomonadales bacterium, assembly GCA_021298455.1. Taxonomy (GTDB): domain Bacteria; phylum Pseudomonadota; class Alphaproteobacteria; order Sphingomonadales; family Sphingomonadaceae; genus Sphingorhabdus_B; species Sphingorhabdus_B rara. Next base: position 29,560 of record JAJTFR010000004.1, read on the forward strand.
GACGAGCGGCCTACCATGTTCATTGCCTACACGGTCAAAGGCTATGGGCTGCCCTTTCAGGGCCATAAGGACAATCATGCCGGCCTGATGAACCCAACACAAATCGCTGCGCTTCGCAACAGCCTGGGGATCAATGAGGGCGAGGAATGGGCACCCTTTGCCGGCTTGGGGACCAATAGCGCAGCCGCGGTGCAGGCCTTTATCGAGCCGCGCCGGCCTGCAATCATTCCGCAGCGACCAGTGCCCGGACCGATAGCCGTACCAAAGCGCTTTCCGGTTCCGGACGGCAAAGAACAATCTACCCAGGCGGCCTTCGGACGCATCCTTCTTGATCTTGCTAAATCGGGCGACCCGTTTGCTGATCGCATCGTTACCACTTCCCCTGACGTCACCGTTTCGACCAATTTGGGTGCCTTTGTGAACCAGCGCGGGCTTTTCCGGCGGCAGGAACTGAAGGATATTTTTGCCGGTTACAAAATCCCCAGCCCGCAAAAATGGGAAGGACATGAGGCGGGCCAGCATATCGAACTGGGCATCGCCGAGAACAACCTGTTTCTCATGCTTGCAGCGTTAGGCTTGTCCGCGCCATTGTTTGGGCAGCGGCTTTTGCCCGTCGGCACGGTTTATGATCCCTTCATTTCGCGCGGCCTCGATGCGTTGAACTATGCCTGCTATCAGGACGCGCGCTTCCTGCTGGTGGCAACGCCCTCAGGCCTGACGTTGGGCCCTGAGGGTGGCGCACACCAGTCGATCAACACCCCGTTGATCGGGATGGGGCAACCGGGCCTGGATTATTTCGAACCCGCCTTTGCCGATGAACTTGCGCTGTTCATGCAGCGCGCCTTTGCACGGATCGATGCCCCTGATGGCGGGTCGACCTATTTGCGGCTCACGACCCGCGCGATTGAGCAGGTTGAGCGCACCGATGATAGTTGGGAGGCTGATGCGCTTAAGGGCGGATACTGGCTGCGCCACCCTGCGCCCGGCGCGAACGCTGCAATTGCATTTACTGGCGCGCTTGCACCGGAAGTGCTGACCGCATGGGATGAACTGCGCGAGGATATTTCCGGTCTCGGCCTCCTCAACATTACCTCACCCGATTTGCTGCATCGCGACTGGTCTGCTGCTGCTGCCAGTCGCTGGCAGAATGGCGCACGCCAATCTGCGCATATCGAAAAGCTGCTGGCACCGCTGTCATCGTCGGCCGTAATCGTCACCGCGATTGACGGATCGCCCGGGGCGTTAAGCTGGATCGGCGCAGTGCGCGGGCATCGGGTCAGCGGGTTGGGCCTCGACCGTTTCGGACAAACCGGTGATCTTCCGGATCTCTACAGCGCCTACCGGCTCGATAGCGATGCGATGATCGATGCAATGGCGGGCCTGTTCCTCGACTGATGGGGCAACGCGGGCGCACCGGCTTGACGATTGGTGCCGCTGCGCTAGCGTAGGCAATATGAAAAAACCTGTTCTGATTGCCGCGCTTGCCGCCTCACTTCCATTTGCCACGCCGCTTTGGGCGCAAAGCCCGCCAACTGTCAGTGCGCCAGCAGCTGACTTTGCGGTTCTGGATGCAGCCTTTGCCAAATGGATGGAGGAATCACACGTCCCTGGTCTTGTCTGGGGCGTCGTGAAGGATGGCAAGCTTGTCCACGTAAAGGCATTGGGCGTGCAGGAACTTGATGGCCGCACCCCCGTTACGCCTGACACCGCGTTCCGTATCGCGTCGATGACCAAGGCCTTTACCGGCTATTCGATCTTGCGGCTGCGTGACGAAGGCAAACTGCGGCTTGACGATCCGGTGAGCAAATATGTGGCTGAAACAAAAGGCTGGGCCGATGCAATCACTGTCGGCGATCTGCTCCACCACACCGCGGGCTTTGTTACTGATGATCCATGGGGCGACCGGCAGCAGCCTTTGCCCGAGGCTGAATTCACCAAGATGCTGAAAGCGGGCGTGCCGTTCACTGCCGCGCCCGATACGCGTTATGAATATTCCAATTTCGGCTATGCCCTGCTCGGCCGGATCGTCACCAATGCCTCGGGGCAGGATTATGCCGAACGCGTCGGTGCGACCGTTTTGAAACCGCTCGGCATGGCCGCGACGCGGTATGAGGTTCGCGATGTGCCGCAGGGCCGGTTGGCTAAGGGATATCGGTGGGAAAATGATGCATGGTCGCTTGAGCCGACCATGGCCCATGGTGCCTTTGGCGCGATGGGCGGATTGGTAACCACGGGCGAGGATTATGCTCGCTGGATCGGCTATTTGCTGTCGGCTTGGCCTGCGATCGACAAAGAGGCGCAATCGGCGAAGACGATCCGCGCGATGCAATATGGTGGCGGTCTCCTCCATAGCCGGCGGCGCCCGGGTGCAGAAGGCGATAGCTGCCGCTTGTCGGCTATTTACGGTGCGGGGCTAGTGGCGGCCAGCGACTGCACGCTGGGCAATGTGCTGTTCCATGGCGGCGGTTTCCCGGGTTATGGCAGCCACATGCTGCTTGTGCCCGATGCGGGCCTAGGCGTCTTTGCACTCTCCAACCGCACCTATGCCGGGCCAAGCGGGCCCGTTTGGGATGCAGCGACGGCATTGTTTAAATCCGGCTTTGCCAGCCCGCGCGCATTGCCGATATCCGATCATCTGCGCACCGCTTATGCCACCGCGCGTCGGATCTGGCAGGCGGGCGGCGTCGAGGGTGAAAGTAGAAATCTGGCGATGAATTTTGCAATGGACCGTAGCGAGGCCAATTGGCGCCGTATACTCGCCGAGGCTGCCGCGAAAAGCGGGACGTGCGACCTTGACGCCGCGATCGTGCCGACCGGCCGCCTGTCGGGTCGGTTCAGCTGGAACTGCGCCAACGGAAAGATCGAGGGCAGCCTGCTGCTCGCTCCTACCGCTGATCCACAAATCCAGTCGCTCGCATTTCAATCAGTGGCAAAACCCTGATGCCTGTCTATCGACTTGGACGGCAAGCATCGGCATAGGGGCCGCGATGACAAACGACATCCTCACTCGAATCGATGGGCATGCTGGCGTGATCAGCCTTAACCGTCCCGGAGCCATCCACGCGCTGACGCTCGATATGGTGCACGCCATGACGGCCGCATTGCAAGCCTGGAAAACAGACTCAGCGGTGCAATGCGTTATTATCGATCATGCCGAAGGTCGGGGGTTTTGCGCGGGCGGCGACATCGCTTTCCTGCGCAACTCGGCGTTGAATGACAATGGCGTTTCGGGTCTGCGCTTCTTTCATGACGAATATCAGCTTAATCACCTGCTCTATACCTATCCCAAGCCGGTGGTCGCATTCATGGACGGGATCACCATGGGCGGCGGTGTCGGCATCAGCCAGCCGGCGCATTTCCGCGTGGCGACATCGAACACCCGTTTCGCCATGCCCGAAACCGGAATCGGCCTGTTTCCTGATGTTGGCGGCGGCTGGTACCTTTCGCGGCTTGAAGGGCGCGTGGGTCAATTCCTTGCGCTGACTGGTGCACGGATCGACGGCGCGGAATGCCTCGCGCTTGGCCTGGCGACCCATTATCTCGCTTCCGAAGCGCTGGCCGAGGCCAAGGCGCGCATCGCGACTGAGGATGTGGAACGGATTGACGGCATATTGGGGACGCTTGCCGACACAGCGCCCGATGCACGCATTCTTGGCAATATCTTTGATATCAACCGCTATTTCGCGTCTGACCGCTATGAGGATATCCTCGCCAGCCTTGACGGTGATGATAGCGCTTGGGCTGTGAAGGAACTCGCCACGTTGCGAACCAAAAGCCCGCAGACCTGCAAAGTTGCGCTTCGCCAACTGCATGAGAGCGCCGCGCTTTCGGATTTTGCCGACAATATGGCGATGGAATATCGCATCGCTTCCCGTGTGCTTATCCGCCCCGATTTTGCTGAAGGCGTGCGCGCGGTGATCGTCGACAAGGACAATCAGCCCAAATGGGATCCGGCCAGCGCCGAAGGCGTGAGCGTAGCCTTGATCGACGCGATCTTTGCGCCGCTTCCCACCGATGAAGAATGGAAACCGCTATGACTTATGAAACGTTGCTTTTGGAAACGCGCGGTGCCGTGACGCTGATCACATTGAACCGGCCGCAAGCGCTGAACGCCCTTAACAGCCAGGTGCTCACCGATCTGATTGCTGCCTTTGCCGCCTTTGATGCCGATGAAAGCCAACGCTGCGCCGTGCTGACCGGCAGCGAAAAGGCCTTTGCCGCGGGTGCGGATATCAAGGAAATGGCGTCGCGCAGCTTTGCCGACATGTATGGCGGCAATTTCTTCGCAGGCTATGACCGCGTCACTGCCACGCGCAAGCCGATGATTGCCGCGGTGGCGGGATATGCCTTGGGCGGTGGCTGCGAACTGGCGATGATGGCCGACATCATCATCGCAGCGGACAATGCGAAATTCGGTCAGCCTGAAATCAAGCTGGCGGTGACGCCGGGCATGGGCGGATCGCAGCGGTTGACGCGCGCGATCGGCAAGGCAAAGGCGATGGAAATGTGCCTTACAGGTCGCAACATGGATGCGGCAGAGGCCGAACGCTCCGGCCTCGTCGCCAAGGTTGTGCCGCTCGCCGATCTGCAGGCAGAGGCGTTGAAGATGGCAGAGACGATCGCGGGCATGGCTCCGCTCGCCGCAATTGCCGTCAAGGAAATGGTCAGCGCCGCTTATGAAACGACGTTGCAGCAAGGCGTTGTTTTCGAACGGCGGCTGTTCCACGGCCTGTTCGGTAGCGCCGACCAGAAGGAGGGCATGGCCGCCTTTGTCGAAAAAAGGCCTGGCAACTGGACAGGGAAATAAAGGCAAGGGCGAACCGCGCGGGGCTTGTCTTGCGCCCCGCACCTTGGTAAGCGCCCGCCAACGCCGCTTTAGCTCAGTCGGTAGAGCACATCATTCGTAATGATGGGGTCACGTGTTCGAGTCACGTAAGCGGCACCATTTCCCTTTTATAACCTGCTTTCGGCAACTGGGGCCATTTGGCCGCGACGTCTTTTTGACAAAAGACAAGTGAATGTAGCCGCTGCCATCGTTGCGACGTCCTATTGCGCGCCGCCGCACGTCATGGCGTTCCCGACTATAGCGGCAATTCGGTGGCACCCATAAGGTGCAGATCGACCGCGCGGGCGCATTGCCGACCCTCGCGGATCGCCCATACCACCAGGCTCTGGCCACGGCGCATATCGCCGCATGCAAAGACATCGTCTTGGTTGGTTTTATAATCGGCGATATTCGCAGCCACATTGCCGCGCGCGTCCAGTTCTACTTCGGACTGATCGATTAGGCCCGCCCGGCGCGGACCGACAAAGCCCATAGCGAGGAAGATCAGGTCGGCTTTCAGCACGAACTCGCTGCCAGGGATTTCTTCCATCCGGCCATTGGACCAGTCAAGGCGCACGCATTCAAGGCCGGTGACCTGCCCGTTTTCGCCCAACACTCGCTTCGCACTGATCGCCCAGTCGCGCTCACAGCCCTCTTCATGGCTCGACGATGTGCGCAGGCGCAGCGGCCAATCGGGCCAGACCATCGCCTTGTCCTCCCTTTGCGGCGGTTTGGGCATGATTTCGATTTGCGTTACCGAAGCGGCGCCTTGCCGGTTCGATGTGCCGACACAATCTGAACCGGTGTCGCCGCCGCCAATGACGATCACATGTTTTCCGGCTGCGATAATCGATCCGCGCGGTGCAGCGCGGGTTTCTTCATCGCCGGCATTGCGCTTGTTCTGTTGGGTCAGGAACTCCATGGCCAAGCGAACACCGGCCATTTCCGCACCCGGAATGTTCAGTTGGCGCGGTTCCTCTGCCCCGCCCGACATCACCACCGCGTCGAAATTTTCACGCAAGCTTTCCATCGAGACATGGACGCCGATTTCGGTGGATTCGCGCATGACAACGCCCTCTGCCTGCATTTGCATCAGGCGACGGCTGATCAGATCCTTCTCCATCTTGAAATCGGGGATGCCATAACGGAGGAGGCCGCCCATCCGGTCATTCTTCTCAAACAGGGTCACACTATGTCCAGCGCGCGCCAATTGCTGCGCACAGGCCATGCCCGCCGGGCCTGATCCCACAACCGCTATCGATTTTCCGGTCTTGCGTTTGGGCGGTTGTGGTTGGATCCAACCTTCCCGCCAGCCGCGGTCGACGATCGCACATTCGATCGACTTGATCGTTACTGGTGCGTCATCGATATTGAGTGTGCAACTCGCCTCGCACGGGGCGGGGCAGATACGCCCAGTGAATTCGGGGAAGTTGTTGGTTGAATGCAGTACTTCCAGTGCATTCTGCCAGTCCCCCTCATAGACCAGATGGTTCCAGTCGGGGATGATGTTGTTCACCGGGCAACCATTGTGGCAATAAGGGATGCCGCAATCCATGCAGCGCGATGCCTGTGCCTTCAACTTCTCTTCGGGCAGTGGCACTACAAATTCCTTATAGTGCTTCAGCCGCTCATTTGTGTTGGCGTAAATCCGGTCCTGCCGGTTGAGTTCGAGAAAGCCTGTTGCCTTACCCACGATAATGCTCCGTCAATTCATTCAGCTGCGACATGCGCGGCGGCAAGGCGTTCGGCCTCGATCTGCTTCAATGCCCGTTTGTAATCCTTTGGCATAACCTTCAAGAATTTGCCGAGGGCGTTGGACCAATCATCAAGGATCGCACGCGCCCGCTTGCTGCCTGTGTAAAGATGGTGGCGTTCGAGCAGGATGCGCAAGCGCTCTTCGGAATGGTAAAGCATGTCACCCATGCCGAAATCATTCACGCTCACCGCGCGCTGGCTTGGCGCGCCCTTGCTATTTTCGGCTTCGGGTCCATCGGCCTCGATCGGTTCGACATCGACCATCGCCATGTTGCACCGTTCGCGGAAGCGGCCGTCTTCGTCATAGACATAGGCGACGCCGCCGGACATGCCTGCAGCAAAGTTACGCCCGGTCTTGCCGAGGACGGCGACAACGCCGCCGGTCATATACTCGCAGCCATGGTCGCCGGTGCCTTCGACGACCGCAAGTGCGCCCGAGTTGCGCACCGCAAAGCGTTCGCCCGCGACGCCGCTCAAATAGGCTTCGCCCGCGATTGCGCCATAAAGCACGGTGTTGCCCACGATGATATTCTCGGTTGGTTCGCGTTTTACATGGCCTGGCTGCTTCACGATCACGCGTCCGCCCGACAGGCCTTTACCGACATAGTCATTGGCATCACCGGTGAGATCGAGCGTAATGCCATGTGCAAGGAACGCGCCAAAGCTTTGCCCGGCAACACCGGTAAAGGCGATCTGGATCGTGTTTTCGGGAAGGCCCGCATGGCCATATCTTTTGGCGACTTCACCCGACAACATCGCGCCAACGGTTCGGTTGAGGCTTTTGACCTCGCGCTCGATCCGCACGGGATCACCCTTTTCAAGCGCGGGCCCTGCGGCGTCGATCAGTTCGCGGTCAAGCGCCTTGTCGAGCCCATGGTCCTGCGTTTCCGTCTGGTGCAGCGATGCGCCCTTGTTATCGACAACATGCAGAAGGCGTGACAGGTCGATCCCTTGGGCCTTCCAGTGATGGGTTGCTTTCATCATGTCGATCCGGTCGACCCGGCCGACCATCTCATTGATCGTACGGAAGCCCATTTCGGCCATGATCGCGCGCAATTCTTCAGCGACGAAGAAGAAATAGTTGATCACATGTTCCGGCTGGCCGGTAAAACGCTTGCGCAGGACCGGATCCTGGGTCGCAACGCCGACCGGGCAGGTGTTCAAATGGCATTTGCGCATCATGATGCAGCCGGCTGCGATCAACGGAGCGGTCGCAAATCCGAACTCGTCCGCGCCGAGGAGCGCGCCGATTGCGACATCCCGCCCCGTGCGCAGGCCGCCATCGACCTGCACGGCAATGCGGCTGCGCAGATTGTTAAGCAGCAATGTCTGCTGGGTTTCGGCAAGGCCAATTTCCCAAGGGGATCCCGCATGGGTTAATGAGGTCAGCGGCGAAGCGCCGGTCCCGCCTTCATAGCCTGAAATGGTGACATGGTCGGCGCGCGCCTTCGACACGCCAGCGGCAACGGTGCCGACGCCAACTTCGGAGACGAGCTTCACCGATATGCGTGCGCCGGTATTGACGTTCTTCAGGTCGTGGATCAGCTGCGCCAGATCCTCGATCGAATAGATATCGTGGTGCGGCGGCGGAGAGATCAGCCCGACGCCCGGCGTGGAATGGCGGGTGGCGCCGATGGTTTTGTCGACCTTGTCACCCGGCAGCTGGCCACCTTCACCGGGCTTTGCGCCTTGTGCCATCTTGATCTGGATATCATCGGCATTGACCAGATATTCAGTGGTCACACCAAAGCGACCCGAGGCGACCTGCTTGATCGCAGAGCGCATGGAGTCGCCATTGGACAGCGGCGTGAACCGCTGCGGATCCTCGCCGCCCTCGCCGGTGTTCGATTTGCCGCCGATCCGGTTCATTGCCAGTGCCAGCGTGGTGTGCGCTTCCCAACTGATCGATCCGTAACTCATCGCTCCGGTGGCAAAACGCTTGACGATTTCGGAAGCGGGTTCGACTTCGCTGATGTCGAGCGGCTTGTCCGCTGGTTTCAGCTCCATCAGTCCGCGAATGGTCAGCAGTCGCTCGCTCTGCTCGTTGATCGAACGGGCAAACTCTTCATATTCCTTGGGGTTATTGCCGCGCACGGCGTGCTGCAGTTTTGCCACGCTGTTCGGGGTCCAGGCATGGTCCTCGCCACGGATGCGATAGCCATAAATACCGCCAACATCGAGCATGTTGCGATAGATCGGATTGTCGCCATAGCCCGCCGCGTGACGGCGGACGGTCTCTTCAGCGATTTGCGCAAGGCCGACGCCTTCGATCGTCGTCGCCGTGCCGGTGAAATATTTGCCGATAAATTCCGAAGACAGGCCAACGGCGTCGAAAATCTGTGCGCCGCAATAGGACTGGTAGGTCGAAATGCCCATCTTGGACATGACCTTCAATATGCCCTTGCCGACCGCCTTGATGTAGTTTTTCTGCACATCATAGGTCGAAAGCGCCAGGCCCTGCCGTAGCCGGATTTCCTCCAACGTCTCAAAAGCGACATAGGGGTTGATCGCCTCGGCGCCATAGCCTGCGAGAACGCAGAAATGATGCACTTCGCGTGCTTCGCCGGTTTCGACGACAAGCCCGGTTTGCATGCGCAGACCCTGGCGGACCAAGTGGTGGTGTACGGCTGCGGTTGCCAGCAATGCGGGCATGGCGATCCGCTCCGGCCCTTGCGCACGGTCCGAGAGGATAAGGATATTCTTGTCCTGCAGCACCGCTTCGGTTGCGGCCCAGCACATTTCCTTGATTGCCATTTCAAGGCCCGCTGCTCCGCTCGCGGCATTCCAGGTAATGTCGATCGTTTCCGCGCGGAAGGCGGCATCCAGAGCCTGTTCGACCGAGCGGATCTTGGCAAGATCGGCATTGGTCAGGATGGGTTGAGCAACCTCCAGCCGCTTGTGCGTCCCTGCATCATGGCCGAGCAGATTGGGACGCGGGCCGATCATTGAAACCAGACTCATCACCAGTTCTTCGCGGATCGGGTCGATCGGCGGGTTGGTGACCTGCGCGAAATTCTGTTTGAAATAATCGAACAGCAAGCGCGGCTTGTTCGACAATACCGCAATCGGCGTGTCGGTGCCCATCGAGCCCAGCGGATCGTCGCCGTTGGTTGCCATCGGCGTCAGGAATTTGCTGATATCCTCTTGCGTGTAGCCAAAGGCCTGCTGCCGGTCGAGCAACGTGCTGTCATCGTTCGCCAGCGCACCGTCGGCGACTTCAACCTCGTCCAAATCCTTCAGCTTGTACTGCGCCGATTCCAGCCATTTGGCGTAAGGCTCTTTGCTTGCCAACTCGGCCTTGATTTCCTCATCCTCGATGATGCGGCCTTGTTCCATATCGATCAACAGCATTTTGCCCGGCTGCAACCGCCATTTGCGGACGATATTGTCTTCCTTGATCGGAAGCACACCGCTTTCCGATGCCATGATGACATGGTCATCGTCGGTGACGCAGAAACGGGCAGGGCGCAGGCCGTTGCGATCAAGGGTCGCGCCGATCTGTCGGCCATCGGTAAAGGCAACCGCGGCCGGGCCGTCCCATGGTTCCATCAGTGCTGCGTGATATTCGTAAAAGGCGCGCCGGTCGGCATCCATCATCGGATTGCCGGCCCATGCTTCGGGGATCAACATCATCACCGCATGGGCGAGGCTGTATCCGCCAGCGAGCAGAAGTTCGAGCGCATTGTCGAGACAGGCTGTATCCGATTGCCCGTGCGGAATGATCGGCCACATCTTGTCGAGATCGGGGCCCATCAGGTCCGATTCCATGGTGCGACGGCGCGCGTTCATCCAGTTCACATTGCCGCGAACTGTGTTGATCTCGCCATTATGTGCGACAAAGCGATAGGGGTGTGCGAGCTTCCAACTCGGGAAGGTGTTGGTCGAAAATCGCTGGTGGACGAGCGCCAGCGCCGATTGGCACAGCGGGTTGCGCAGATCGTCGTAAAAGCTGCCGACCTGCCCTGCGAGCAGCAGCCCTTTATAGACCACCGTGCGCGTCGACATGGATGGGATATAGAAACTGCTAAGACCTGGAAGCCCATGCTTTTCTTCCAGAGCGGAAAGCGGGTTTTGCGCCTGTTTACGAATGGCGAGCAACTTGCGTTCAAAGGCATCCTGATCAGCGCAATTCGCCCCACGGCCGATGAATAGCTGCCGGATGACAGGCATCTGCTCGATCACTGCCTTGCCAAGACCATCGAGTGTCGTCGGCACATCGCGCCAGCCGAGGATCGTCTGGCCTTCCTTTACGATGAAGCTTTCGAAGTTGCGTATGCCGAATTCGCGTGCTGCTTCGTCTTGCGGCAGAAAGCACATCACCACGGCATAATCGCCGGGTGACGGCAGGGTCACGCCCGCCCCATTGGCCCAGTCGCGATAGAGTGCATCGGGAATCTGGATCAATATGCCAGCGCCATCACCAAGCAGCGGATCGGCACCCACCGCGCCGCGATGGTCAAGATTGACGAGAATTTCCAATCCGCGTTCGATGGTCGCGTGGCTCTTACTGCCCTTGATGTTGGCGATGAAGCCAACGCCGCACGCGTCATGTTCATTGCGCGGGTCGTACAGACCCTGTGCCGGCGGAAATCCCATGTTAAACCCTTGTTTCCCGAATATGCGAATTTTGATTCGCGGTAGACATTTATCTGGGTAATTAATAGTCATTCAAAGGGCGTTGGATGCAAAGAATATTACGGTGACCGATAGCTCAGATATGCAAGGCAAAGCATTCTGTCGCCAAGCACGGTGCGTCGATCATCTGAATCTGCGGTGCTTGATTCCGACCGGCTAGGGCGCGTTAAGAATGAGGTCGGCGCCCTTTTCTCCGATCATGATGGCAGCTGCATTGGTGTTGCCTGAAACCAAGCGCGGCATAACCGATGCGTCAACGACGCGCAGTCTGTCGACCCCGTTGACCCGCAATGTAGGGTCCAGAACTGCGCCATCATCAATGCCCATTCTGCATGTGCCAACCGGGTGATAACCCGTGTTGCCGTATCCACGGGCATAATCCAAAAGCTCTTGATCGCTGTTACAATTCTGGCCGGGCCAAGGTTCGCTTTCCACCAATGGAGCTAGGGAGGGCGCAGCCACCAGATTGCGTGCCATACGCATGGCGCGCACAGACAATCTTTGATCCTCCTCGGCTTCAAGCCAGTTATGCACGATTTCCGGCACGTCTGTCGGGCTTGGACTGCTCAGTCGGACATGCCCACGGGACTCGGGTCGCAAGACCGTGGGGCCGAGTGTTAATCCCGGCCAAGGGGACAGCGCTGATTTCTCGCCCGCGGCTGCGGCGTCGAGATCGCCTGTTACAGGCAGGCAATGAAACTGCAGATCCGGCCGGTCGAGGGCTGGATCAGATTTGACAAAGGCACCTATCTGGGCTGCTGGTATCGTCATCGTACCGTCGCGCCGCAACAGATAGCGCAAGACATTCCAGAGCAGGCGGCCCCCGGAAAGCTCTTTATTATAGCTATAGACTCCTGCCCGCAGGCGCCAGCTCATGGTCAAGATATAATGATCCTGAAGGTTCTTGCCGACCTGCGGGCTGTTTTGGATCACCGGAATCCCAATCTGCTGCAAATGGCTGGCCGGGCCAATTCCGGACAGCATTAACAGCTTTGGGCTGTGATACGCCCCCGCTGACAAGATGACTTCCCGCCGCGCCTTGATTGTCAGACGACCCTTAGGCCCCTCAATTTCAACGCCTGTTGCGCGATTATCTTCCAGCACGACGCGACGACACTCCGCGCCGGTCATCACCTCCAAGTTGGGGCGCCCCATCACCGGGCGCAAAAATGCATCGGCCGCAGAACAGCGGCGCCCATCGGCGACTGTTGTTTGGTAGTAAAAGGCACCAAATTGATCGACGCCATTATAGTCGTTCGTGCGCGGCACGCCGATATCGGCAAAGGCGGAGAGGATAGCGTCATTGGTCGGGTTGCGGTGGGACACTTCTTCTACGCGCAAAGGCCCATCATCTCCACGCAGATCCGTTCCGCCGGCGGCATAGCTCTCGCTCTTGCGAAAATAGGGCGCAACATCGGCCCAGCCCCAGCCAATAGCGCCAAGGTTGCTCCAGCTATCATAGTCTGCCTGTTGTCCCCGCACATAAAGCAGTCCGTTTATGTTGGACGAACCGCCCAGTCCCTTGCCTCTCGGGAGTAGCATTCTGCGTCCATGAATGGCTGGTTCGGCCTCTCCAGAATAATGCCACGAATGCCCGGGTCCATTTGCCGTGACACCAAAGCCTGCGGGCATGGACAATAAAAATGATTTTCCCTGGCCACCCGCTTCGACAAGAATAACATGGTTACGCGGATCAGCAGACAGACGATTGGCCAGTACGCACCCTGCCGAACCTCCGCCAATTATAACAAAATCGGCTTCCACTTGCCTCTCGCTCCCGCTTGGCTCTGCCCAAAATGGGCGTCAATCTCATTCCAATGATTGGTGTCGCGTTCCTATACCTTTCAAAAGAATTTCAAGGGAGGATTTTGATGCCCATTTTGAGCCGAGCGACACGCTTTGCTGCTTTCCTGCTGTGTTCTGGCGTTGCATGGGCGAATGGACCTGCAGGCGCCCCGGTTGCCGACGTTGCACGTGATGCGACCCCGGCAACAAAAGCTGTTTTGGAACAAGCGGCCCGCGATCTGCCGCCAGAGGACGGGCAAGACTTTGAATTTGCCCAGCGCGGCTTTATCGCGACCTGGCCTGAAAATGTGATCCGCCAGACCAATGGAAAGCAAAGCTTTGACCTGTCGGGCAACGACTTCATTGAGGGTCCCGCGCCTAGTACGGTTCATCCTGCTCTCTGGCGTCAGAATAGGGTCTTAAGAGCAGAGGGGCTATTTCAGAGCGCCCCCGGCCTCTATCAGGTTCGCAATTTTGACAATTCCAACGTTTCTTTCATTGAAACCACCAAGGGATGGATTGTCGTTGATCCTCTGACAGTATCTGAAGTGGCGCGTGCAGCTTTTGACCTTCTCAAAAAGCATGTAGCCGACAAGCCTGTCGTCGCCGTCATCTACACGCATTCCCATTCGGATCATTTTGCCGGGGCTCTTGGAATTGTGGACCCGGCAGATGTGGCGTCCGGCAAGGTGCAAGTAATCGCGCCTAAGGGGTTCGTTGACGAGGTGGTCAGCGAATGGATGATTGCCGGGACCGCAATGGGCCGCAGAGCCTTTTATCAATTCGGATATTTTTTGCCGCGCGGGCCCAAAGGGCACACGGGGATGGGGATGGGTACGGCCATTGCTGCCGGACAGCAGGGCTTTATCGCCCCGACGATCGAAATTGAACAAACCGGACAAAGTCTCAAGATAGATGGGGTTGAACTCATCTTCCAAATGGTCCCCGAAACCGAGGCGCCTGCCGAATTCAACATTTGGATCCCGCATGTGAAGGCCCTGTTGAACTCCGAAACTGCAACGGCATCCTTGCACAACGTGCAGACGTTGCGAGGCGCCAAGGTGCGTGATGCAAAGGCTTGGGCATTCTATCTAACAGAATCGTTGCAACTGTGGGGCAAGAAGGCCGAAGTGCTGATCGCTTCGCACCACTGGCCCCGATACGGTAACGACGTAATCCGGCAGCACCTTAGTCGGCAGCGCGATGCCTATAAATTCATCCATGATCAGTCTGTTCGGCGCATGAATCTGGGGCAGACGCCCGAGGAGATTGCCGAGAATCTGCGATTGCCAGCAGCATTGCAGGCTGATTGGGGTGTGCGCGGCTATTACGGAACAGTGAGCCACAACGCCAAGGCCGTATATGACCGCTATATGGGTTGGTATGATGGCGTGCCAGCCAATCTCAATCCTCACCCACCAGTTGAACGGGCAAAGCTGTTGGTTGAAGCATTGGGGGGTGCCAAGGCTTTGCACCGTGTGACGCGAAAGGCTTTTGAGGCTGGCAATTATCGATGGGCCGCAGAACTCGGCCAAAGCGGGGTGTTTGCTGACCCGACTGACAGAGTGTCTAGGTTCCTGCTTGCAGACAGCTATGAACAACTCGGATACCAGTCCGAGAGTGCTATCTGGCGAAACATCTATCTCACCGGCGCGCGCGAATTGCGCAGAGGAAAGCCGGATGGGTTCGCTGAAACCGGCCCAAATTACCTGATGATGGCCACTCCCTTGGCGGATTTTCTTGATCTTGTTGAAACGACGCTGGTGCCAGAAAAGGCGGGCGAGACTAAGCTTGCTTTCAATCTCGTCGATACGATCAGCGGAGATCGGTTTGCGGTGACACTCGAAAATGCAGTTCTTGTGAGCGAAAAGGGCCAAACCGTTCCCGGAGCGCCCACATTGTCTGCGCCAAAACCCATCATCTTGGGTGTTCTGTTTGGGCAAGCACCGTTAGATGCGATGGTTGCATCTGGGCGGGTCCAACTGGTGGGTGACGGAGCGGCGATCAAGCAGCTGACAAGCTTTTTGAGTATCCCGAAACTGGATTTCAATATTGTTGAACCATAATTTCAAAAAAATGGTTTATAGATTCTACTATAAATCAAAATACGTCATTATTTTTTATAATGATAATCATTTACTCAATGATAAAGTGAAATCTTGCAAATATTTTTGAGTTATTTCGGTAAGTCTAGAGAATGCATGGTTGACATCATCTGTTGCCGTAAAGTAATTTTTTTGATCTCTCTTCACCCATCCTTTTTTCAGAAGCGTATCTATTTTTCGCCTGACTGTCTCCCTGGGAATCCCCGTGAAGTCTGAAATTGACTGAGCATTGATCGGCAGGGGCTCTATTTTGCCAACCGTCCCGCCGACGAATTCCTCAAGGCTCATCGCGTCTGGTGCGTAGCGCTCGTTAAAGGTGCGTTCGCCGATGGTCGCCATGATGAGGAAAAGATCAAGATCTCCATCAGAGGCGCGACGACACTCTACCAGATAACGAATAAGAATTCCGGCATGTCGAGCGTGTAATTTTCCAAAATTATGAGCAATTTCAGATTCATCCATTCACTACATTCCTGACCAATATCTTCATGCAATCCAAGATGTGAACCCTCACGCAGTCCTTGGCATTGATGTGATTAACGGCGGGTGATGCGCTTGGAAAGGCAGCTCTTAACCTCCCGTTTAGCGCGTCCTAACTGATGGGCCCCAGCATTTCGTCAGCGGGATTAGGGTTGGCTGTACTTATCACGAACGCCTGACATGCGGATATGGCTGCAACGTAAGTGCTGCGCAGACCTGTCCAGTTCGGCGTTCAACAATTGTTTGGCTGGAATGCAGCCTGCAGGCTTCCTCCGCTCTTGGCGAACGGAGCTTCAGTTCTTGTGTCATTGGGAGTGCGGAGAATCGCGAAAGCGGTAGCCCGCGATTATTTATCCACGCGGACACTTAAGGTCATGCCGCCTGCGAATTCGGCACTTTCGCTATTCAACCCTGTGCTGCCATAAAAGGAAAGATTCAGCGCCCTTGCAAGTCGGACACTCGCCCAGCCCGTAACTTCGTTTGATGCGGCCTCTCCTTGTATCGGGGACCGCTGCCAATCATAATCAACACCGAATATTGGCCCTTCGCCGACCTCAAGGCTGACGCCCGCCCCTGCGCCCCAGCTGTTGCGCAGCCAAGGCGCGCCGGTGCTGTCGAGGAAGCGGCGACGCGCGTGAACATAAATAGTTGTCGGACCCAACTCTTTGCTCAAGTCGCCGGATACGAGGATGTCCGCATTACCCGTGCCAATGCCATTGCGCGTCGAGGCCGTGGGCAATCTGACGCGGCCGGATGCATCAAAGTAGAAATTCGAGCCGAGATCGAAGCTGTAGGTTGCTGCCACGGTGACATCGCCCAGGCCCTGTCGCCTCCCGCTAAGCGACGAGAATTCATTAACGCGACCTTCGGGGTCGCCGGTTTCGTTGAGGCTGCTCACGCCGCCAGTCACTGCGTCGCCGCCATGGGAGGCATCGAGCAAAGTCGCCGGGCCGTCGATCCATATATAAGGCACCGATATCCGCACGCTAAGATTGTTGCGGGTATATTTTAACGACAGTGGCGCCGAAACAACGGTCGTGCGGACAGCCTCGCCATAATGACCCGTCGAAAAATGTACGCCGGTGGAAAAGCGGATGCTGTCGTCGTCGCGCGTGACGTCTTCAACTGTCAGACTTTGTGCTGCAGCCGGACTTACCATTGCACCCGAAGCGAGTGCCAAGAGCATCAATTTTTCGAAATTGTTCATATCAAGATATTTCGAGCCGATTTCTGGATGGTGCGCTGTCCGGCGGCTTAAGCAACGCGCATTGCAGTTTGGCGCCAAGTAGCTAGGTTCTGGCAGAGCCAAGCCCGCCAGAACCTACCATGCGCCGCTTTGGAAGCGGCGATACGTCTATATGGACGCCTTAGTTGCCGCCACGACCGCGACCGCGGCCACGGCTTTGGTTGCGATCCTGGGTCCGGCTGCGCGCGCTGGACTTGTCATCGCTTGTCCGGGCAGCACGAGTGCGGTCGCCCCGGCGATCATCACCAGCGGCATCGTCTGCACCGCGGCCACCGATGCGGTCGCCGCCCTTGTCGTCATTTGCCTTGCGCTCGGCTGGATCGTCCGCGCCGCGGCCGCGACGAGCGTTGTCGGCACTGTCGTCAGCTCCCCGGCTTTGACGAATATGACCTGCCGGATCATCTGCGCCCTTACGGGCAACGGCACCGCCAGCGGTCAGAGCAGCAGCTCCAACAGCAATTGCGGCAACGCCAATTTTCAAAAGTTTTGTCATTAAAGCGTCTCCTGATCGTACTGCCGATGCCTTAACGTCGGCGAGTGACGACCTATTCATTGACTGCCGACCCCAAAAGCGTGGCCGGCTTCACCCGAAAAATGAAAGAGGGTTTTGTTTGAATAAGAACATTGCAGCCTAGTTTCCGGGAGAATCGGAGATCCAACTCTCATGCCGTGTCTGGAGGCTGCCGCGAACCTATTGGAACATAACCTTACCTTGTCATTTATTGCCAGTTTCCAATAAGCAAAAAGCATGAATGGAAAGAGGCGTAGTGCTTAAAAGTGATAAATGGTAACATCGCCAATCCGTTAACCATGATGTCATTCTCAATATGAATGCATTAACCTTGTTTGTTATCAAGATTATATATTTTACAGAAAAAATGTATAATTTATGAATATTTCACTATATTCAAAATACATGTAGAATGTGCATATTTTTATATTAATGACATCAATTATTATTGGATTTTAGAAATAGAGAAATTGAACAAAAATGGCACCGTTCAATCCAATTCGGTTTCCATTCCTTGGTTTTTCCGGGAGGGCTCGATAGGCCCCCGGCTCTATCGACCTAGGCAGTTGATGGGCCCTGTTCCAAATTAATCAAAAGATCCACGTCACGCTGACCTTGATCGGTGGAGCAAGCGCGGCCTGCAAAGTTAGAAAGATCCGAACTTGACGGCTGGACATAGCCAAAAAGCCGCAAGAATGATCCACGCTACGCAGCCTTCATCCGATGGAGCAAAGGTCGCCTGCAAAGCTTGGACGATCAGCTGTCATCCGACGCTATCGTTGGCAGGCTCAGGAAGCGCAGGTTGTTTGAGGTAGAGGACGATAAGAAAGCTTGAGCGGCTCACAATCAGTCGTGCAAAACGACCATTCCGCAACCGGCAAACCTAATCAGACCGATGCGGCTAGTTTTGATGGCTCGGTCTGAAAGGTCATTTTGAACGATTCTTTGCTGTTAGATCAGCGCACTATCGACTGAAAACTAAGAATTCATCTCCGCTGACACATCCGTCTGCGACGATAATCAAGTGGGTCGGTGCTCGCCCCGGATGAATACTAACCGGGCGACCAATCCGGCGCAGCCAGTTCAAAACCCGAAAAGTCGAATGCTGGCGACACAACGCAGCTGACCAAAGCCCAACCACCATCCGGTTCAGCCGCTTGCCAATGAAAAGGCGGAACCAAAAGTTGCGGCATTTCGCCGTTCAAAACATCGCCCCCTAACCTCAAGCGAGTTGGGGCACTTTCCGCATTCTCCGCTATCATCAACGTCAAAGGTGCACCGGCATGCCACAACCACAATTCAGCCGCATCCACCCGGTGCCAGTGCGAACGCTCCCCCTCATCAAGCAGAAACAGGATTGCCGTTGCTCCGGCCCGCTGGCCCGATGCAGCCGCAGATCTCCAGGTTTCTCGATACCATCCACCTTCAGGGTGAGGCAGCAAGCCCAGCTTACCGATGATTGCCGATGATGAATTATCGCGCATATCTGGCACCCTGCTACAAATGGACAAGAACGATAGACTGGCTGAGCGCTATGCTTACTCGTGGCATGCCCTACAAGCGCTGACTTGAAGCAAACGGCAAACAATCGTGCCGCACGACCATTTCGTGACCAGCGAAAACACCGCATCCGCGCCGTCTCCGCACAATTCAAAACCGTGCGATAAACCGTACACATGGTTGTGCACAGCACCGCAGGGGTTAACTCAAAGATAGCATTGGGAAAAATGGTAGCGGAGGAGGGACTCGAACCCCCGACACGCGGATTATGATTCCGCTGCTCTAACCACCTGAGCTACTCCGCCATACCGGCATCGCGCGGCTATATGCGCGACAGGACGCGGCCTATAGGCGGCGCGCCTTGCGGGGTCAATAGATTCGCTGATGCTAAAGAGGCGTAATGACCCTGCCTGCTTTTTGTCCTGCCTGTGGTTTGTAAACCGCAAATAAAAGCGCCCCGACGGAAATGATCCATCGGGGCGCCAGTGGGTGGGCCATTGCCGGACCAGTAGGCGCCGGCCCTGTGGGTTGGGAATTAACGTAACAGGTTGAGTACGCCCTGTTGGCTCTGGTTCGCCTGCGCGAGCATCGCGGTCGAGGCTTGCGAAAGGATCTGTGCGGCAGCGAGCTTGGTCGATTCTGCAGAGAAATCTGCGTCCTCGATACGCGAGCGGGACTCGGTGAGATTGGTCGCGGTCGATGTGAGGTTATTGACCGTCGCCTCGAGCCGGTTCTGTGCAGCACCCAGATTGGCGCGCTCTGTCCCCACAGTGTCGATTGCCGTGCTTATCAGCCCCATGGCTGTCGACGCCCCGGCGGTTGTCGACATGTCGATGCCGTCTACACCAAGCCCGGCCGCATTCATGCTGGTAAAGGCGATGGCGACAGTCTGGCCAGTGTCGACGCCCGTTTGGATTTCAAATGTGCCGGCGGCGTCGAACAAATTGGTTCCGTTGAAATCGGTACGGCCTGCAATATCGTCAATCTGGCCGAGCAACGTGGTCACTTCGGTCTGGATCGCGGCACGATCAGAGGCTGCGGTGGTGCCGTTGGCCGCTTGAACCGATAGTTCGCGCATCCGGACAAGAATGTTGGAAACTTCGCCCATCCTGAACCAGAGCGAATTTCGGAACTGGGCTCTGCCGTCGATACGCTCTCACAGGCGTGGCGGGCAATCGCCACCGACCAGTCAGCTTAGCAGCAACGCCGCGCCATTATTCGCCATATGTGCGATGATCGTAACGCGCAGCGATCCCGTCTTGTGGTATAGGAGACCGAACACCGCCCCCATCGCCATGAGCGCGGGAAATGCATGGAGATCCATATGGACTGCCCCGAAAATGGCTGCAGCACCAAGGATGGCTGCCCAAACGGGTAGATGCCGAGCCAGCGCATTCTGCAGAAGTCCGCGGAAGAGTAGTTCTTCGAGCAGCGGGGCAATCAGCACGATGGCGGCCACAAGCATAATCTGGTTGGGAATCGTATCGGGAAGTGCCGCGAACAGTTTACGCAATTGCTGCTGCATCTCGATGTCGGGGATGACAAATTCGGTATAGCCATAGTTGAGTGTCAGTCCCAGACCGATCAGGCCAACGGCCCAGCCGAGCGTTGCGACGGGGCTGATCGCGCTCCAGCGGTTAAGGCCGATGCGGGCGGCTCGGCTTTGCCGGTTGAGGTAGATAAACAACAATGCGAGCAGCGCGATGCTTGAGGCGACCAGCGATGCAATGGTCGGGCCTGCGACAAAGGTCAGATCGTTGGTTAGTTCAACCAGTTCGCGGCCACTTTTGTCGAGTGCGACCGCAATGGCAATGGTAGCAACGCCGACGATCAATTGAAGGATCAGGAACAGCACAACCCAGCCGAGACTTTGCCAGACACCCGGAAAAGCTTTGTCGCCTTCTGGAGTGCCGCGATCATCTGCCATTTGTTTTGAATTGCGCATCACTGCCCCTCTATCTCTGGCCTTGGCTAAGCCGTCGGGCCATGAAATGCAATTACACCAGCCCCATCTTCATCAGATCGCCCAGCATCTGCGCCGGCATTTCGTCTCGTCCGTCAGCATCAACCGCGCCTAGGTCCGGCGGGGTGTCCTTGGTTTCCAGATAACGCCAACCCTGATGCGCGCGTTTAGGTATAGTGCGCACGGCTATCAGTTCGGGGCGCAGGCGAATCCAAGTGCGGCCCTCGCCATTGTCCATGAATCCGATCAACGGGCTGCGGCCGATCAGGCTGTGGTTCAGAATCCAGTAGAGCGAACCACCAACCATTTCCTCGTGGCGCTTTGGCAGATAACGGGTGGTCAGCCGAACTTCGCCGATCGAGGCATGGGCTTCAAGCCGTTGGCGCAAATGCGCATGGCTTTCCGCTCCAAAGGCGATACGGGTCATATTGAGTGGCATGGTACCTATTTGGGCGTGGGCTGATCAGGGTGCAAGGCCGGCAAATACCGCAAGTCCGAGGAAAATGAGGAAACCCATCGAATCCGTGATCATTGTCACGAAGATCGAACTCGACACCGCAGGATCTTGATCAAGACGGTCGAGCACGATCGGGATGACCACGCCTGAAAGCCCTGCGATCAGGATGTTGAACAGGATGGCTGATCCGATCACCGCGGCAAGAAGCCAGTTGCCGAAGATCAGCCCTGTCATCCCACCGGCAACCAGCGCAACCGTCGCTCCGATCAGTAACGCGACACGAATTTCGCGCCAAATTGATCGCATCGTGTTCGATTCGGTCAACTGGTTGGTGGCCAGTGCGCGCACCGTCACCGCCAGCGTCTGCGTGCCTGCATTGCCGCCAAGTGAGGCCACCATCGGCATCAGTATTGCAAGTGCAACCATCGCTTCTATCGCGCCGCCAAAAAACCAGATGATTGATGATCCAACTGTTGCGGTGGCCAGATTGGCGATCAGCCAGCGGACACGCGCCTTGTAGCTGTCGGCGATTGGCTCGTTAATGTCGCCCTCGCCAGCGCCTGACAGGCGCAATATATCCTCGCCGGCTTCTTCCTGAACGATATGGACCACGTCGTCCGCGGTTATTACGCCTACCAGCCGACCGGCGTCGTCGACTACGGCGGCGGAGATGAGTGCATATTTCTGGAATTGCAGTGCGACTTCTTCCTGGTCCATATCGACCGGGATCAAGCGCTGCTCCCGCTTCATTACATCCGAAATTGCAATGTTGCGGGGCGTGCGTAGGATCCAGCTCAATTGGCAGGTGCCAATCGGGCGATGTGCCGGATCGACGACGAAGATTTCCCAGAATTCGGTCGTCAGATCCTGATTTTCCCGCAGATAATCGATCAGTTGGCCAACGGTGATATGCTCGGGAACCGCCACCAGTTCGCGCTGCATGATGCGGCCGGCCGATTCCTCCGGATAGGAAAGCGCATCTTCGATTGCGGCGCGATCCTCGGGATCGAGCTTTGCAAGGACAGCCTGCTGGTCATCCTCTTCCAGATCCTCGATGATCGCAACTGCGTCATCGGTATCCAACTGTCCGGCAAGGTCGGCAACCTGCGCCGGCTGCAGCGCGTCGATAATGTCTTCGCGGACCCAGTCATTGATCTCCGCAAGCACGTCGGCGCTCAACAGATCGCCCAATGCAACGGCAAGGTCGCCGCGATCCTCTGCGGCGGTCAGTTCAAAAAGGTCGGCGATGTCGGCTGCATGCAGCGGCTCTGCCAGCCGATAGGCTTCCTCGCGATTGCCTGCCTCGACCGCATCGAGTACCTGCCGCACGAAATCTGCAGACAGACGGATCTCTTCGTCAAAGGTGCTATCGGGTGTTTCGGTAAAGGCGGTTACGGGATCGG
>JAJTFR010000096.1 GCA_021298455.1 Sphingomonadales bacterium
CGCGCCGCCTGAAAAGGAGCCGGACGCAGCGCCAATCCGGCCTTGATTTAACCGCACGATTAAACCAGATAGTGGTGATTAGAGGAGGAGCGCGTCATGGATTTTGCGGGGCTGGGCTATAGCGAGGAGCAGATCGAACTGCTCGATGTGGCAACCGCATTTTGCCGCGAAAAATCACCGATGGCAAAGGTCCGCACGCTGATGGAGAGCGAGACCGGCTTTGATGCCGATGTCTGGCGCGAAATGGCCGATCTGGGCTGGCTTGCAGTTGCGGTTCCAGAGGCGCAGGGCGGCGTCGGGCTGACGCTGGCCGAGGTGGTGCCGATTGTCGAGCAGATGGGGCGGACCATGCTCCCGTCGCCCTTTGTCGCAACGACCCTTGCGCAACAGGCGCTGCTTGCAGGCGGCACGGCGGCGCAGCAGGGCGAATGGCTGTCCCGGCTGGCTGCCGGCGAGGTGGGCACGCTGGCCTTGAGCGAGGCCAATGGCGACTGGCAATTGACCAATATTGAGGCGCGCGCATCGCGCAGCGGCGATGGCAGCTTGACGCTTTCGGGTACAAAGCATTTCGTGCTTTGGGCGGAAAATGCCGCGCTTGTCATTGCCACGGTGCTGCTTGATGGAAAGCCCGTGCTGGTCGCGATTGAGCGGGCGGCGATCCCCGCAGGTGCGCTGCGCCGTGAGGGTATTGTCGATGAAACCAAGCGCAGCTTTGCGCTGACGCTCGACGGGATCAGTCTGCCCGAAAGCGCGCTGCTGGATACAGATCGGGCAACGCAGGCACTGGCGCAGGTGGAACTGGCGGCGAATCTCCTCCAGTCTGCCGAAATGTGCGGCGGATCGCAGGCGGTGATAGACTATACGCTCGATTATCTGCGCACGCGCAAACAGTTTGGAAAGCTGATCGGCGAATATCAGGCGCTGAAACATCCGATGGTTGACGCCTATGTCACCTATGAAAAGGCGCGCACGCATCTTTACAGTGCGGCCTACAGCCATGGCGAGCAGGGGCTGGGTGAGGTTGCCGTGCGCATGGCCAAGGCGGCTGCAGACGGCGCCTATAGCTTTGCTGCGGATCGGGCGGTGCAGTTTCATGGCGGCTTTGGCTTCACCCATGATTGCGATGCAGGGCTCCACCGGCGCGCCGCGATTTTCCAGGCATCGCAATATGGCGACGCCGGATGGCAGCGGGCGAAACTAGCTGACCTGCTTCTCGCTTGACCTTTCACGCCTGCACGGTTAGGGGCAGGCGCTTTCCGGGGATAGCGATTCCCGTTTATCGACACAGAATAGGATTTTCACGATGTCGCGCATTTGCGAACTGACCGGTAAAGGCCGCATGGTCGGCCACAATGTGAGCCACGCGAACAACAAGACCAAGCGTACCTTCCTGCCCAACCTGCAGAATGTTACGCTGATCTCGGACGCGCTGGAACAGAATTTCAAGTTCCGCGTCTCGGCATCGGGTCTGCGTTCGGTTGAGCATGTTGGCGGTCTCGACAACTGGCTGCTCAAGACTTCGGACGAGAAGCTGTCGATCAATGCACGCAAGGTGAAGAAGGCTGTCGCCAAGAAGCAGACGGCTGCCGCCGCCTAATCAGCGCGCGTCGCTAAAGAGTTTGAAAGCCGGGGGCGGGTTCCGCCTCCGGTTTTTTATTGGGCAAGGTCAGCGCGAATTTCAGCAGCAAGCTGCGCTGCATTGCCGAGAAATTATTGTCGGATAGCATCCAGACGATCAGTCGCCCGTCTTGCTGCGTCACGGCCAGCGCCTCCATATTGTCGACGAGCAACGGGGCGGCCAGCGCCGCCAGCCGTTGTGGCTGTACGGCGGCATCTTCCTTGATCATGGCGGGATCAATCAGCGTCAGCTTGGCCGAAAAGCCGTCGGGAAAGGCGATCCGCCGGTTGAGTATCAATATCCGCCCGTCGGGCAATAATGCCGCGTCGGTGGGTCGGTATCCATTGGGCGCGCGATAGCCAAAGGGCATGACCCGGCTTCCCGTTTCAACCGGATCGCCCGAAAAGAGATAGGCGCTGTGGCTGCCATCGGGGCGCGAATGGGTTTCGGATATGATCAGGAAACGGCCATCGGCAAGCCGCACCAATGTTTCGACGCCGCCATTGGCGCGCCAGTTTTTGGCAAAGGCCAGCCGCTTCACGCCGTCGATCCGGCTGAGCGATGCGGGCATCCGGCGAATGGCGTGGCGCGCTTCATAGCTGATCCAGATCCGCCCGCTATCGGGATCACGCGTCATCCCTTCGCTGTCAAAATCACGATAGTCACTGTCTTCGCTGACGCCAGGCAGCGCGGCGATGAAGCTGTCCGCCATCTTGCCCGCCCGCCCCGGTGTGAAGCCGATCAGCGTTCCCGCATCGCTCAACGCAAGGAATCGGCCGTCGGGCAGCGCCACCATCCCAGAAATTCCGCCAAAGCGGCTATTGTTGCTGCGCAATTCCCAGCCGCCCAGATAGGTCAGCGCGCCGACGCGCCGCCGTTCGGGATTGGCGGCATCCAGCGGCAGCGGAACCATCGCAATCGTCTGGCTGTCATTGCGCCAATAGGCACGGTGCCCGCCGATCGACAGCAGGGCGAGCAACAATATCGGCAATAGGCGGAGCGTTCGCATCGCCCCCTCATACCATTCATGAAAAAAAGCAGAAGTCTGAACAGGAGATAACATTGGCATTCATGAAAGGCTCAAGTCGAATCGCATAATCCGGTTGCACAGACAGCAGACCGCCCAGCCAGAAACGGGCCCGGGTCAAAAAATGAAGAGGAGACAGGAAAATGCAGATCAAGAAAAACATCGGCGCACTGTTCGCCACCGCCCTTCTCGCCACGGGCTTTGCCGCAGTTCCGGCTGCAGCGCACAGCGGATATGACGATGATGATGGCTATTACAGCTACAGCCGCGACCGCGAATATCGCAATGACCGTGGCTATCGCGGAGATCGAGGTTATCGCGGTGACCGCAACGACCGGGGTTATCGTAACCGTGGTGATCGCTGCGATCGCGGTACCGGCGGCACAATCATCGGCGGTGTTGTCGGCGGTCTTGCCGGTCGTGAAGTTGCCCGCCGCGGTAACCGCACTGAAGGCGCGATCATCGGGGCTGCCGTCGGCGCATTGGCCGGCCGCGCCATCGACAAATCCGACAGCCGCTGCGGTCGCCGCTGGCGTTGAAACTAAGGTGAAGGGGAGCACGGTCATTACCGTCCCTCCCCTCTCCGCTGCGACTAGTCGGCAAGCCGCCAAGCCTCGCCCCTCTCCCCTAAATGAGAGAGGGGAAATTGGTAACAATTGAAACTTGCAGCAGCCTGCCCCCGGCGGCTAATGCCGCTGGCATGACTTTCTCGTTAGAAAAAGCGCGCATGGCGATACGGCCGCATTATCGTGCCGCCGAACCCGAAACACTCGCCCCGCTGGTGGCTGCGGCACAATTGCAGCATGGCGAACGCGAGGCGATTGTCGGCCGAGCACACCGGCTCCTCTCCGATTTGCGCGGCGCACAGTCTGATGGCTGGGTGAATCAATTTCTCCAGGAATACCGACTGGGCACCGAAGAGGGGACGGCTTTGCTATCGCTGGCGGAGGCCTTTTTGCGCGTGCCCGATGCCGACACGGCTGATCTGTTGATTGCAGACAAGCTGGGCGATGCCAATTGGCGTGCGCATAAGGGGCAGTCGGCCAGCCTATTAGTGAATGGTGCGACCTGGGGCCTGGTGCTCGGCAAGGCGATGGTGGGCGACGAAAGCACGGGCGTGCTGCGCAAGCTGCTGTCGCGTGCAGGTGAACCCTTTGTGCGTCAGGCGGTTGGTGCTGCCATGCGGTTGATGGGGCAGGTGTTCGTCATGGGCCGCACCATTGATGAGGCGCGCAATCGGATGGAAGACAGCGAGAATCGCGGTTTCACAGCCAGTTTCGACATGTTGGGCGAAGCAGCGCGCACCCGCGACGATGCCGCCCGCTATTTCGAGGCCTATCAGAATGCGGTCGCAGCGGTCGGTGCCGATCCGGCGCGCGGCCACAGCGTTTCGGTGAAATTGTCGGCGCTGCATCCACGTTATGAAACCGCAAAGGCGGCGACCTGCGTTCCCGAACTGTCGGCGATGCTGGTCGAATTGGCGCGGCAGGCGGCCGATGCCGGCGTGCAATTGACGGTTGATGCCGAAGAAGCCGCGCGGCTGGAAATGAGCCTCGATATCATCGAGGCAGCGGCCCGCGACCGGCAGCTGAAAGGCTGGGACGGGCTGGGTATGGCGGTGCAGGCCTATTCCAAACGCGCGCGCCCAGTGCTGGCATGGGCGGACAGCCTTGGCCGCGAAACCGGCCGGGTGATGCAGGTAAGACTGGTAAAGGGCGCCTATTGGGACAGCGAAATCAAATGGGCCCAAGAACGCGGCCATTCCGATTTCCCGCTGTTCACGCGCAAGCCGGCAACCGATGTGTCCTATCTCGCTTGCGCGCGCGACATGCTGGCGGCAAGCCATATCCGCCCTGCCTTTGCCAGCCATAATGCGCTGACCGTGGCGACGATCCTCGAATGGGCTGGCGATAGCCGTGATTTTGAATTCCAGCGGTTGCACGGCATGGGGCAGGGGTTGTTCGAACGGTTGGTTCGCGAAGACGGCTATCATTGCCGCATCTATGCGCCCGTTGGCGGCCATCGTGATCTCTTGGCCTATCTCGTCCGCCGCCTGCTGGAAAATGGCGCGAACAGCAGCTTTGTCCACCAGCTTGCTGATGAGGATGTGAGCGAGGAAGAATTGCTCGCTGACCCGGTGGAAAAGGTGATGCAAACAGGCGGCAGCCGTCATCCGTCAATCCGTTTGCCGTCTGACCTTTTCATGCCCGAACGGTGCAACAGCGACGGTATGGATCTGGATGATGCCGCCATACTCGCTGATATTGCCAGCAAGGTTGCCGCGATGCCCGCGATGCCCAAGGGCATCGATGCCAATGTGTCCGGGGCGATTTCCGCCGCGCAATCTGCTTTCCCCGCATGGTCGGCGACTCCGGTCGAAGACCGCGCCGCCTGTCTTGATCGGCTGGCCGACCTTTTGGAGGCGCATCGGAGCGACCTGATGGCGATTGCCGTGCAGGAGGCGAAAAAGACGATCCCCGATGCACTATCCGAAGTGCGCGAAGCGATCGATTTTTGCCGCTATTATGCAGCACGTGCGCGTTCAGACCTTCTGCCGATCGAACTGCCCGGACCGACCGGCGAGCGCAATGTGCTGCGCCATGAAGGGCGCGGTGTTTGGGCGGCAATTGCGCCGTGGAATTTTCCGCTGGCGATATTCCTCGGGCAGGTCGTCGCTGCTTTGGTCACAGGCAACGCCGTGGTGGCAAAGCCTGCACCGCAGACGCCGCAAATTGCGCGCTTCGTCTTGGCGCTCACTTATCGTGCAGGCGTGCCTAAGGGTGCTTTGCAACTGGCGACTGGCGGCGGAGATGTGGGTGCGGCGCTTACTGGCGATCCGCGCATCGCCGGCGTTGTTTTTACCGGATCGGTGCCAACGGCCAAGGCGATTGCGCGTAACCTGCTGGCGGACGATTCCCGTCCGCTGGTGCCGCTGATCGCAGAAACGGGCGGTCTCAATGCCATGTTCGTCGATTCAACCGCATTGTCCGAACAGGTGGTGCGCGATGTTATCGTCTCGGGCTTCCAGTCTGCCGGGCAGCGCTGCTCGGCGCTGCGCTTGTTGATGCTGCAGGAAGATATTGCCGATGCGACGCTTGAAATGCTGGCGGGGGCGATGGACGAACTTGTCGTGGGTGATCCTGCCGACCCTGCAACCGACATTGGCCCTGTGATCGACAAGGCTTCCTATGACAGGCTGATGGCTTATCGTGCGTCGCAGGCAGACCGGATGGTGCACAGCATCGCGGTGCCGGATGATGGGTTGTTCGTGCCGCCGACGGTGATCCGCCTCGATAGACTTGACGATCTCAACACCGAATATTTCGGCCCCTTAGTTCATGTTGCGACATGGCCTGCTGGAAAACTGGAAGAGGCGATCGCGGCGGTCAACGCCAAGGGCTTTGGTCTTACCATGGGGCTGCACAGCCGCATTGCGCGTATTTCCGACATGGTCGAGGCGCGGGCGCGCGTTGGCAATCTCTATATAAACCGGTCGATGATCGGTGCCGTTGTCGGCAGCCAGCCTTTTGGCGGCGAAGGGCTTTCGGGAACGGGGCCCAAGGCGGGCGGGCCCAATTATCTCCACCGTTTCTGTGCAGAGCGCACCACCAGCACCGATACGACCAGCGCAGGGGGCAACGCCTCGTTACTGTCGCTTGAGGACTGAAATAAAAAGGGGCGGTGCGCGACCCGGCACCGCCCCTCCCTACATCGCACTAGTCCGGCGCAATGCCGAAGGCGATGGCCCCCGTTCGCGAAAAAGCCGTCGCTTTATCGCGATCGTGACATGATCTTTCATCCGCGCGACAACATCGCGCGCCAGCTATTGAAAAGGCGCCCTATCTACGGCCGCAGCCGCGACCGGATCCGCCTGAACGCCTTTTGCTTTAGCAGAAAAGGACTTTCGGCGCACTTAACAAAGCGCTCATTTAGGCGTCAGAATGGTAAATGGTTGTAAAGCGACGGGGTGCTGCGCACTATTCCGCAGCGACGCTTTGGACAGCATCTGACAGCGGGTGGGTTAGCCGTGTGAGCATTTCCTTCGGGCAGACCTGCCAGAATTCCCCGCGCCGCCTTTCCCAATCCTCGATGATCGAATTTGACCATGGACTGTCGGTGGCCTGCGCATGTTCGGCGATGAGCGCCTTTAGCTGCGCTTCCCAATAGACGCTGTCGAGCCGTTGCCAGACGATGCTGTCAGGGTTGGCGCGCGATTCAAAGCGGCCATCGGGATCAAGGATGAAGGCCATGCCGCCGGTCATGCCTGCGCCGAAATTGCTGCCGGTCTCGCCCAGGATCACCGCAGTGCCGCCGGTCATATACTCGCAAGCATTGGCCCCGGCGCCTTCGACAACAAC
>JAJTFR010000097.1 GCA_021298455.1 Sphingomonadales bacterium
AGATGATTTCCTACGAAGTCTCAATCGGTTTCATTCTGATCTGCGTCGTGCTCTGGGCTGGGACGTTCAACGTCAGCGGTATCGTTGAGGCGCAGCGCGGCCATGTTCTGGGCTTTATCAACGCCTTTGGCCTCAATCCGCTGCTCTTTCCGATTGCTGTGATGTTCCTGATCAGCGCGATGGCGGAAACTGCACGCGCGCCGTTCGACCTGACCGAGGCGGAAAGCGAATTGGTTGCGGGTTACCAGACCGAATATAGCTCTATGAGCTTCGCGCTTTTCTGGCTCGGTGAATATGCCAACGTCCTCTTGATGTCGGCGCTGACCGTGATCCTCTTCTGGGGTGGTTACCTGCCGCCGGTTGATTGGGCACCGCTCTATATGGTTCCCGGAATCCTTTGGTTCTTCCTGAAGATCTGGATCATCTTCTTCATCTTCGCCTGGGTGAAGTCCACCGTTCCGCGCTACCGCTATGACCAGCTGATGCGCTTGGGCTGGAAAGTCTTCCTGCCGATCTCTCTGCTATGGGTCTGCATCGTTTCAGGCTATCTGATGTTCACGGGGCATTTCGCATGACCACTATCGCCCATCTCATCAAAAGCTTTACGCTTTGGGAATTCATCAAGGCGCATTGGCTGACCTTGCAGTATTTCTTCAAGCCCAAGGCAACGGTGAATTATCCGTTCGAAAAGAACCCGCTCTCCCCACGTTTTCGTGGTGAGCATGCGCTGCGCCGCTATCCCAATGGTGAAGAACGCTGCATCGCGTGCAAGCATTGAGGCCGAACCGCGCGAGGATGGCAGCCGCCGCACGACGCGTTACGACATCGATATGACCAAGTGCATCTATTGCGGTTTCTGCCAGGAAGCCTGCCCGGTCGATGCGATTGTCGAAGGCCCGAATTTCGAATTTGCTACCGAAACGCGCGAGGAACTTCTCTACGATAAGGCGAAGCTTCTTTCCAATGGCGACAAGTGGGAGCGTGCGATTGCCGCGAACCTTGCCGCCGATGCGCCGTATCGATAAGGGGCCGCGTCGTGATACAGGTCGTCTCTTTTTACATCTTTGCCGCGATCCTCATCGCATCTGCCGCGATGGTGATCTTTGCGCGCAACCCAGTGCACAGTGTGTTGTGGCTGATTGTCGCATTCTTCAACGCTGCTGGCCTGATGGTGCTGGT
Source organism: Sphingomonadales bacterium (assembly GCA_021298455.1). Lineage (GTDB taxonomy): Bacteria > Pseudomonadota > Alphaproteobacteria > Sphingomonadales > Sphingomonadaceae > Sphingorhabdus_B > Sphingorhabdus_B rara. The sequence goes on from JAJTFR010000097.1 coordinate 1,180, forward strand.
CGGTGCGGAATTCATCGCGATGCTTTTGGTCATCGTCTATGTCGGCGCGGTTGCGGTGCTGTTCCTCTTTGTCGTCATGATGCTCGACATCGATTTCGCCGAATTGCGGGCGGGTTTCATGCGCAACTTGCCGCTGGGTATGTTGCTCGCGATCGTGCTGCTTATCGAACTGGTGCTGGGCATTGGCGCCTATCGCGCCGGTGCGGTTGAACTGGGTACTTCGATTGCCTCGGCCGTGCCTGCCGACCGGTCAAACATCGAGGCAATCGGCGCGCTGCTTTACAGCAAATATATCTTTCTGTTCGAGACTGCCGGCCTGATCCTTCTGGTCGCGATGGTGGGTGCAATCGTTCTGACCCATCGTCAGCGCAAGGATATGCTGGTCCAGAATATCTCCGATCAGAACAAGCGCCGTCCGCAGGATGCGACGCGCAACGTCAATCAGCCCGTTGGGCAGGGGGTAGAGCTGTGAGCATCGGCATTGAACATTATCTGGTGGTCAGTTCGATCCTCTTCGTGATGGGTGTGCTTGGCATCTTTCTCAACCGTAAGAATGTGATCATCATCCTGATGGCGATCGAACTCATCCTGTTATCGGTGAACATCAACCTTGTCGCTTTCAGTGCCTTTCTAGGTGATCTGGCAGGGCAGGTTTTCGCGATGTTTGTGCTCACCGTTGCTGCTGGCGAGGCGGCCATCGGGCTTGCCATTCTTGTCATTTACTTCCGCGGTCGCGGCACCATTGCCGTTGACGACGTCAACCGGATGAAGGGGTAACCGGTCCAGTGTCGGCTATAGAAATCATCGTTTTCGCGCCGCTTCTGGCCGCGCTGATCGCCGGTCTGGGCCAGCGTTTCATAGGGGCGACTGCAGCAAAGCTGGTCACCACGGGCGGGCTGTTCCTTGCCTGCGGCCTTAGCTGGCCCATTTTCATCGCGTTTCTGTCGGGCAATGAAAAGGCCTATGTGGAGCCGGTGATGCTTTGGGTGCAATCGGGCACGCTGACCTTCGATTGGGCATTGCGCGTCGACAGCCTTACCGCGACGATGCTTGTGGTGATCACGACCGTGTCGGCGCTCGTCCACCTTTATAGCTGGAGCTATATGGAAGAGGATCCGGATCAACCGCGCTTCTTCGCCTATCTCTCGCTTTTCACCTTTGCCATGCTGATGTTGGTGACCGCCAACAACCTCGTCCAGATGTTCTTCGGATGGGAAGGCGTTGGTCTTGCATCCTATCTGCTGATCGGTTTCTGGTATAAAAAGCCGAGCGCCAATGCCGCAGCGATCAAGGCGTTCGTCGTCAACCGCGTCGGCGACCTCGGCTTCATGCTTGGTATTTTTGGCGTGTTCTGGCTGTTTGGCACCGTTTCAATCCCTGAAATTCTTGCCGCCGCGCCCGAAAAGGCCGGATCAAGCATCGGCTTCCTCGGTCTGCGCGTCGATACGATGAGCCTGTTGTGCATCTTGTTGTTCATCGGTGCGATGGGCAAGTCAGCGCAACTCGGCCTGCACACATGGCTGCCGGACGCGATGGAGGGCCCGACGCCTGTGTCTGCCCTGATCCATGCGGCAACGATGGTCACCGCCGGCGTGTTCATGGTATGCCGCCTGTCTCCGCTGTTTGAGACCAGCCAATTTGCACTGAACGTTGTCACTGTTGTCGGCGCAACGACCGCGATTTTTGCCGCGACCGTTGGCTTGGTCCAAAATGACATTAAGCGCGTGATTGCTTATTCAACCTGTTCGCAGTTGGGCTACATGTTCTTTGCGGCGGGTGTCGGCGCCTACAGCGCGGCGATGTTTCACCTGTTCACCCATGCGTTCTTCAAGGCTCTGCTGTTCCTTGGCGCAGGTTCGGTGATCCATGCGATGCACCATGAACAGGATATGCGCTATTATGGCGGCCTGCGGAAACATATACCGCTGACCTTCTTTGCGATGACGATGGGCACGCTTGCAATCACTGGTGTCGGCATTGTCGGCATTGGCGGATTTGCCGGTTTCCATTCGAAGGATGCCATTATCGAGGCCGCTTATGCGTCAACGGCCCCCTGGCATGGTTATGCCTTCTTCATCGGTGTGCTCGCAGCCTTGCTTACCAGCTTTTATAGCTGGCGCCTTATCTTCCTGACCTTCTTCGGAAAGCCGCGTTGGGAAAAATCGGAGCATATCCAGCATGCCGTCCACGACGCGCATCATGGGCATGATGATCATGGGCATGGCCATGAGGGCCATGGCGCAAGCGATGGAACCGCTGGCTATCATCCTCATGAAAGCCCCTGGCCGATGCTGGTTCCGCTGGGCATTCTGACGCTGGGCGCGATCTTTGCCGGCTATGTTTTCAAATATGATTTCATCTATGCCGAAGAAGGCGGAAAGGCCTTCTGGGCTGCATCGACGCTCTATTTTAACGAGCATCTGATTCATGCCATGCATGATGTGCCGTTGTGGGTGAAACTGGCGTCGACAGTCGCCATGTTGGTTGGCCTGTTCACTGCCTGGATGATGTATATCCGTTCGGAAACCGCGCCTGCTAGCGTTGCGCGCCATTTCGAACCGCTCTACAAGTTCTTCCTCAACAAATGGTATTTTGACGAACTCTACAACCTGATCTTCGTCAAGCCGGCCTTCTGGTTCGGGCGCCTGTTCTGGAAGGGTGGCGATGTCGGCATTATCGATCGCTTTGGCCCCAATGGCTCGGCCTTTGCCGTCAGCCTGACGAGCCGTCTCGCTGTCCGCATGCAGTCGGGCTATCTTTATACTTATGCGCTGGTGATGCTGCTCGGTCTCGTGGCTGCAATCAGCTGGCTTATGGTGCAAGCGTAATGAACGCAGCAGAAATCCCCATTCTTTCGATCATGCTCGCCGTGCCGATGGTCGGCGCGCTGGCATGCCTTTTCATGCGTGCGGAAATGGCGCGTGTCATCGCGCTGACAGCAACGCTGTTCAACCTGCTGCTCGGTATCTGGTTGTGGGCCAGCTATGATCCGGCGGGCGCGCAGTGGCAGTTTGTTGAAAAGGCCATGCTTTTCGGCCCGATTGGCTGGAAACTTGGCATTGATGGCATCTCGCTTATGCTCATAATGCTTTCGGTGTTCCTGATGCCGATCTGCATTGGTGCCAGCTGGCGTGCGATTACTGAACGTGTCGGTCTCTACATGGCGAGTTTCCTGCTGATGGAAACACTGATGATCGGTGTGTTCGCGGCGCAGGATTTGCTGCTGTTCTATATCATGTTCGAAGCTGGCCTGATCCCGATGTACCTGATCATCGGCATCTGGGGTGGTAAGGATCGTATCTACGCCAGTTACAAATTCTTCCTCTACACGTTGCTCGGTTCGGTGTTCATGCTGCTGGCGATGCTGTGGATGATCCAACAGGCTGGCACTGCCGATATCCCGACGCTGCTGAATTACGATTTCCCGCCTGAGGCGCAGACCATACTTTGGCTCGCATTTTTTGCATCCTTCGCTGTGAAAATGCCGATGTGGCCGGTCCACACCTGGCTGCCTGATGCACACGTTCAGGCTCCGACTGCCGGATCGGTCATCCTTGCCGGCGTGCTTCTGAAAATGGGTGGCTACGGCTTTTTGCGTTTCTCGCTGCCGATGTTCCCGGAAGCGTCCGCCCAGTTCATCTGGCTGGTTTTTGGCCTTTCGATGGTAGCCGTCGTCTATACGAGCCTAGTTGCGCTGGTGCAGGAAGACATGAAAAAGCTGATCGCCTATTCGTCGGTCGCGCACATGGCGATCGTCACCGTCGGCCTGTTCACCTTCAACCAGCAGGGTATCGAAGGCGCGATCATCGTTATGCTCAGCCATGGCTTGGTGTCTGGCGCGCTGTTCCTTTGTGTTGGCGTCATTTATGACCGTCTGCACACCCGCGAAATCAGCCGTTATGGCGGACTGTCGGTGAACATGCCGAAATATGCGCTGTTCTTCATGCTGTTCACCATGGCGAGCGTCGGCTTGCCGGGGACAAGCGGCTTTGTAGGAGAGTTCCTCTCGCTGGCCGGTGCTTATAAGGTTTCGACCTGGGCCACTTTGATCGCGACCACCGGAATCATATTGGGAGCGGGCTATATGCTCTATCTCTATCGCCGGATCGCATTTGGTGAGCAGGTGAATGCCGATGCCGCCGCGATGTCCGATCTGGATCGGCGTGAAATGTCTTGCTCCGATTGCTGCCGTCGTGCTCTGGATGGGCGTTTATCCCGAGAGCTTTCTGTCGCCGATCCGCCGTGATGTAGCGATGATTGTGGATCGGATAGAGCGTGCAGCACCTGCGGGCGACAGCAAGCTCAAGGAAAATGACAAGACCACTGCCAAATATCGCGTTCAGGCGCATGACGTCGGCGAACATGCTAAATCGGCCGAGGGGGCCGCTCACTAATGGACCTTTCAACTTCGCTTGCGCTAGTACGACCGGAACTGGTCCTCAGCTTCTCGAGCCTTGCGCTGCTGTTGCTTGCTGCCTGGCGCAATGAAGCTGGCCGCTTGGTTAGTGTACTTGCCGTGGCGGCGCTGGTTGGCGCGGCTGTCTTTGCCGGGCAGGCCTTCGCCGCAGGCACGGATGCCGAGGCTTTTGAAGGGCTTTACCGCTCCGATGGGTTCAGCAATTTCGCCAAAGTCCTTATCTATTTCGCAGCAGCAATTGCGTTGATGATTGCGCCTAGGGCGCTCGAGAAGATGGGCGCAATGCGCGGTGAATATCCGGTGCTTGTGATATTGTCCGCTGTGGGCATGGGCGTGATGGTTTCGGCGACCGATCTGGTAACGCTATACATCGGACTCGAGCTGCAAAGCCTTGCAGCTTATGTGCTTGCCAGCTTTGCCCGCAATGACGGCCGCTCGGCTGAAGCAGGCCTCAAATATTTCGTGCTTGGCGCATTGGCCAGCGGCATCCTGCTGTTTGGCATGTCGCTCATCTACGGATTTACGGGGTCGACCGATTTCGAAACCATCGGCACTGCCATGGATGGAGAGATCGGGATGGGCCTGCTTTTTGGCTTGATCTTCGTGCTTTCCGGCCTGGCCTTCAAGATCAGCGCCGCGCCTTTCCATATGTGGACGCCGGACGTTTATGAAGGTGCGCCCACGCCGGTTACGGCTTTCTTCGCCAGCGCGCCCAAGGTTGCGGCTAGCGCATTGTTGATCCGCATCACGATCGAAGCCTTTGGAAACCAGGTTCAGGCTTGGCAACAGATCATCATGGTGGTCGCATTAATGTCGATCATTATCGGCGCAGTCGGTGCTATCGGTCAAAACAGCCTGAAACGTCTTCTTGCCTATAGCTCGATCAACAATGTTGGCTTCCTTTTGATCGGCCTTGCCGCCGCGACCGAAGACGGCGTTGCTGCGATGTTGGTATACCTTGTCGTCTACGTCGTGATGACGCTGGGCGGTTTCATCTGCTTGATGCAGCTTAAAGGCCGCGATGGTGAGATGAAGGAAGGGTTGGCGGATATTGCCGGGCTTTCGAAAACCCAGCCGATGCTGGCAGCCGCCTTCGCTGTGTTCATGTTCAGCCTTGCCGGCATTCCCCCACTCTTCGGTTTCTGGCCGAAGTTGCTGGTCTTTAATGCCGCCATTGCTGCTGGCCTATTCCCGTTGGCCGTGATCGGCGTTGCCGCCTCGGTCATTGGCGCGTTCTACTATCTCAAGGTCGTCAAGGTCATGTATTTTGACGAAGTGGCTGACAATGTTGCGGATGCTGATGACAAAATGTTGAGCGTGACCGGAGGAGTGCTTGCACTTGCGGTATCGCCGCTCGGTTATTTCGCAATCGTCCCCTTGGGTGTCGTCGCGGCAAAGGCAGCGGGAGCTCTATTCTGACCGGACTGATCGAGCAGGTCGCGCTGACAGGCTCGACCAACGCCGATTTGCTCGCCCGTGCCGCACTTGGTGCGCCCGAGGGGCTTTGGTTGCGCGCAGATCGGCAGGATGGCGGCCGCGGTCGCATGGGGCGGCAATGGGAGAGCCCCGTCGGCAATCTCTATGCCAGCACGATCATTCGTATTAGCGTTTCGGATCCGTCACCGGCGAGTCTGGCTTTCGTCGCCGCACTTGCCGCTTTTGATACGGTGACTGACGCGGCTCCGGATATTCCGGTGCAGATCAAATGGCCGAATGACATATTGACCGCCGATGGCGCGAAATTGTGCGGCATTTTGCTTGAACGGGCGAACGATGCAATTATCGCTGGTTTTGGCATCAATCTTTTTAACCACCCGCTATTGCCCGATAGGCCAACCGCCGATTTGTCCAGCCGAGGTGCCAATCCGCCCGATGCACAGGCGGTTTGTGAGATATTGGCGGACAATCTTGCGCGCAGGCTTTTGCAATGGCGCCAGCAGCCTTTGAGCAATCTGCTGCGCGCATGGGAAAACGCCGCGCACCGACAAGGTTCTGCACTGAGGGTGAACCTGCCGGATGGTGATTGCCTGGAGGGTTTGTTTGCGGGGCTTGCAGATGATGGTGCGCTCAAGCTGCGCTTGGCGGATTGTGAAATCCGTGCCATTCACGCCGCCGATATCTTCCTTATCTGACGAAGGCTTAGAACGATGCTTCTCGCTGTCGACAATGGCAATACCAACGTCAAATTCGCTTTGGTCGATGATGGTGGCAACATCGTGCAACGATGGCGCATCGCCACAGACGCCCGTCGAACTGCCGACGAATATGCGGTCTGGCTCGATCAGTTGCTTCGCATGGAGGGCCATGCGCGCAGCGACGTAAAGGCGATGATCATCGCTACGGTTGTCCCGCGGGCGCTGCACAATCTGCAGGTTCTCAGCCAAAAATATTTCGGCACCGAGGCGCTGGTTGCCGGGCGTGGCCAGGTCGGTTGGGGCATGGCGTTGAAGGTGGATGAACCGCGCGCCCTTGGCGCAGACCGGGCGGTGAACGCCATTGCTGCGCAGGCATTAGAACCGGGTATCGACAAGATTGTCATCAGTTTCGGCACTGCGACCACCTTCGACCATATCGGAACGGATGGTGCCTATCTTGGCGGCAGTATCGCGCCCGGGATCAATCCCTCACTCGATGCGTTGTATAATGCGGCTGCAATGTTGCCATTGATAGCCATTGAACCTCCGCCCACAACAAGCGTTATCGGTCGTGATACGGTCGGGCAAATGCAGATCGGAATCTATTTCGGCTATGTCGGGCTTATCGAAGGGCTGCTTTCGCGCATGAAGCAAGAGATTGGAAAGCCGGTAAAGGTGATTGCTACAGGCGGCCTTGCTGCGCTGTTTCAACAGCACAGCCATCTTTTCGACCGAGTTGAGCCCGATCTCACCCTGCGCGGGCTTGCTAATCTCTACGCAAACCGCGAAGGCGGGGCATGACAACTCCCAAAAACGAATTGCTTTTCCTTGCCCTTGGCGGGTCGGACGAGATTGGAATGAATGCCAATCTTTACGGCTGCAATGGCCCGACCTTGAGTTTATCGAAGAGCGTAATAAGGACTTGCTTGGCATCGTCCTGACGCATGGCCATGAAGATCATATCGGCGCCGTACCATATCTTGCGGCTGATCTTGGCGTCCCGCTTTATGCGACGCCATTTACTGCTGAACTGGTGCGTGGAAAGCTTGTTGAACAAGGGCTCACCAACGAGGTGGATCTGCACGTCGTCCCGATGGAGGGCATGATCGACCTTGGGCCGTTCAACATCCGGTTTGTGCCGTTGGCGCACTCGATCCTAGAAATGAGCGCGCTTGTCATCGATACGCCGCATGGCCGTGTTTTCCATACCGGCGACTGGAAGCTGGACGAGAACCCCGTGATTGGCGAGCCGGCAAGTGCAGCAACGCTGACCGGAATTGGTGACGAGGGCGTGCTGGCGATGGTCTGCGATTCGACCAACGTCTTCAACGATAAGGAAAGCGGCAGCGAGGCAAGCGTACATGCAGACCTGCTGAAGCATGTGACCGGTGCGCGGGGTAGGGTGGTCGTTACCACTTTCGCCTCCAACACGGCACGGTTGCAGACACTGGCTGATGTGGCCCGCGAAAGCGGCCGCAAGCTTTGTTTCGCCGGGCGTTCGCTTCACCGCATTGTCGAAGCATCACAGGCCACCGGTTATCTGAAGGATTTGCCCGAACTGGTTGATATGGACGCGGTTGATGCATTTCCGCGCAATCAGGTGATGGTGGTCGCGACGGGTGGTCAGGGCGAAGCAAGAGCTGCGCTTGGCCGTATCGCCGAAGGAAACCATCCTGTGAAGCTGGAAGAGGGCGACACGGTGATATTCTCTTCCAAGCAGATTCCCGGCAATGAAACGGCCATCGGCCATGTGATGAACCAGCTTGCCCGGCGGAACATCATAATGGTCACCGAGAAACAGGCGCATGTGCATGTCTCGGGCCATCCCGGCCGCAGCGAACTTGCGAAACTTTATGAATGGGTGCGCCCTGAAATTCTGGTTCCTGTCCATGGCGAGCGCAGGCACATGGCGGAGCAGGCGCGTTTTGGTTTGCAGCAGGGCATCTCCAAGGCCATTGTCCAGTCAAATGGCGACGTCGTTCGGCTTGCGCCACGCGGCCCTGAAATTCTCTGCCGCGAAAGAACCGGTCGGCTTGTGCTTGATGGCGATACCATCATCGCCGCCAATGGTGAGACGATCGCCCAGCGCCGGCGCTTGTCATGGTATGGTGTAATAAGCGTCGCGGTTGCCCTTGGCAGCAAGAACCAACTGCTGGGTGAGCCGGTCATCCGGTTGTTAGGTGTTCCCATTGAGGAAGATATTGACGATTTCCTTGATGAGGCCTGTCGCGCAGCCGAAAAGGCAGTACGCGACTGGCGTGGAGATTTGGTCAGTCTACGGGAGAATCTACGTCTTGCCGTTCGCCGTGTAGCGACTAGTTGGACAGGCAAGAAACCTATCGTGGAAGTGTTGGTGGTGGAAACGGCATGAACTGGGTATCAATATTAGCAATCTACCTGCTTTTCTGGGTGCTTAGCGCCTTTGTGGTCATGCCAATTGGCATCCGCACTCATGAGGAACTGGGTCTTGAAAAGACACCGGGGCAAGCGGATAGCGCGCCGGGCAATTTTCGCCCCGGCTTGATCCTGCTGCGCACGACCGGCTTGTCGGCGGTTCTGTTTGGACTGTTTTACGTAAATTACATTTATGGCTGGATTGATCGCCATAGTTTCGACTTCATCATCAATCCGCCAGTGTCGCAGAACAGCCCGACCGGATAAATTTCGCTTTTCGCTGGACACACGCAATTTTGTGTGAAAAAGCGGCGACATTATGAAAGCGCTTTTTGCTCTCTCGCTTCTTATCCGACTTACGCGCCCTTAGGCGCGCAATGTTGCTCGGCTATGCCGGGCCACCGCCTAAGGGCCTTTTGACCAGCCAAACAACTTTCGGGCCCCGCCTGACCAGAAGCATTTGAGAGCATAGCATGTTGAATGACCCCAGCCGCAAATACCGGCCTTTCCCACAAATTGACCTGCCCAACCGCCAATGGCCCGACAGGACCATAGATAAGGCGCCGCGCTGGCTTTCTACTGACCTACGCGATGGCAATCAGGCGTTGATAGATCCTATGGGGGCAGAGAAAAAGACGCGCTTTTTTGATCTCTTGCTGAAAGTCGGCATCAAAGAAATTGAGGTCGGTTTTCCGAGCAGCGGCGCGACCGATTTCGATTTCATCCGCAATCTGGTCGATAGCGGCCGTATTCCGGACGATGTTACGATACAGAGCCTGACCCAATCACGACGTGATCTTATCGAAAAGACGTTCGAAGCTATGGCGGGCGCGAAAAAAGCGATCGTTCATCTTTACAATGCTGTCAGCCCGGCATGGCGGGAAATTGTCTTCGGCCTCGATCAGGCTGGCGTGAAGGCGATCGCGATCGAAGGCGCAAATATCCTTGCCGAACAGGCGGCAAAATATCCGCAGACGGATTGGCATTTTGAGTACAGCCCCGAAACATTTTCGACGGCCGAAATCGATTTTAGCATCGAGGTATGTGCCGCCGTTATGGACGTTTTGCAGCCGACGCGGGACAAGCCGATTATCTTCAATCTGCCGGCAACGGTCGAGGCATCGCTGCCCAACATCTATGCCGATCAGATCGAATATTTTGCGCGGCACATCCCGAATCGCGATAGCGTCGTGATCAGCCTGCATACGCATAATGACCGGGGCACCGGTATCGCTGCAACCGAACTTGGCCTGTTGGCGGGGGGGGACCGTGTCGAAGGATGTCTGTTCGGCAATGGCGAGCGTACCGGCAATGTCGATTTGGTCACTGTCGCGCTCAACATGTACACGCAAGGATTACACCCTGGCCTGGATTTCAGCGATATCGATGAGGTGATCCAGACGGTCGAATATTGCAACCAGTTGCCGGTGCATCCGCGCCACCCCTATGCCGGCGAACTGGTGTTCACCGCCTTTTCGGGAAGTCATCAGGACGCGATCAAGAAGGGTTTTTCTGCACAGGAACGCCAGAATGATGAGTATTGGCGCGTTCCCTATCTACCCATCGATCCTGCCGATCTTGGCCGCAGCTATGAAGCGGTGATCCGCGTCAATTCGCAAAGCGGCAAAGGTGGTGTTGCCTGGGTATTGGAGCAGGATTATGGACTGAAGTTGCCGAAGCGCATGCAAGCCAATTTCTCGACCACAGTGCAGGAACTTTCCGATACAACCGGCCGCGAGTTAACGGCGACTGATATTTGGGGCGCGTTTGAAAGCCGTTATCACCTGAAGGGTGACGGCCGTTTCCGCCTGATCGACTTTCAGGAAAGCCAGAGTACGCGGCAATCGAATGAGCGGATGTTTGTTGGCAAGGTGCGCATCGATGGCGAGGAAGTCTCCGTTAACGGGCGCGGCAACGGCCTGATTTCGAGCCTTGCCAATGCGCTGGAACCTTCTCTCGGCGGTCCCCTGCATATCATCGATTATAGCGAACATGCGATTGGCCATGGTACTGACGCGCGCGCCGCGGCTTATGTCGAATGCCGGATTGGTGACGGACCGATATTGTTCGGTGCCGGAATCAGTCAGGACGTTGCGACCGCGAGCGTCCGAGCGATTTTGAGCGCGATCAACAGCGCCTGACCCTACGGCAAGGGGATAGTAATTTCGCCAGTTTGACAGCCCTTTAAAAGCAGGGTTAACGGGCTTTAATCGATCGATTAAAAAGGATTCGCGCATCATGGCCTTACCGCCGATTTTCGACAATCTTCGCCTTCCGCTCATCGGATCGCCGCTGTTCATTGTATCCGGCCCGGAATTGGTGATCGCACAATGTAAAGCCGGCATTGTCGGCAGTTTTCCGGCGCTCAATGCCCGACCGCAGACGCTGCTCGACGAATGGTTGCACCAGATTACCGAAGAATTGGCGGCGCATAACAGGGACAATCCCGATCGTCCGGCAGCCCCCTATGCCGTAAACCAGATCGTCCATAAATCAAATGACCGGCTTGAGGCGGATATTGCCACTTGTGCCAAATGGCAGGTGCCAATCACGATTACGTCTTTGGGTGCGCGTGAGGAGCTGAACCAGGCCGTTCATGCTTGGGGCGGGATCACGTTGCATGACGTGATCGATGATCGCTTTGCCCGCAAGGCCGTCGAAAAAGGCGCCGACGGGCTTATCCCCGTTGCTGCCGGTGCAGGTGGCCATGCCGGCGTCACTTCTCCCTTTGCGCTGGTGCGCGAGATCCGCGAGTGGTTTGACGGCCCTATCGCGCTGTCTGGCTCGATTGGCCATGGCGCTTCCATCCTTGGTGCGCAGGCGATGGGCGCCGACTTTGGTTATATGGGCAGTGCTTTTATTGCGACCAAAGAAGCCAATGCAGTCGAAGGTTACAAGCAGGGCATTGTCGAAGGGGTGGCATCCGATATCGTTTATTCGGACCTGTTTACCGGCGTTCACGGCAACTACCTTGCACCGTCGATCCGTGCAGCTGGTCTGGACCCCCAAAACCTTCCGAAGGGCGATTATTCGACAATGGACTTCGGATCAGGTGGCAATACCGAGAAAAAGGCCTGGAAGGATATCTGGGGTTCCGGTCAGGGCATTGGTGCGATCAAGAACGTGCAATCGGTGGCGGAAATGGTTGACCGGCTTGAGGCGGAATATCGCGCAGCCAAGGCGCGGCTCGACTCTAGCTACCGCCAGGGGTGGTAAGCATATTGGCCCCCCTCGCTATGCCGGGGGGCCAAATCATTTGATCAATTCTGCTTCTCAAAAGCGACACTGATCCGCAATTTCACGTCATCGCCCACCATCGGCACATATTTGCTCATGCCCCAGTCGCTTCTGCGAAGCGTGGACACGGCGTGAAACCCGATCGTTTGCTTCTTGTTCATCGGATTAGCGCCAGCCCCTTCAAAGCGGGCTTCTAACTCGATTGGCTTGGTCACGCCAAGCATGGTCAGGTTGCCTTTGATCGTCGCTTTCTGACCATCGACCATCACATTCGTCGAGACGAACCGGGCGCTTTCGTAAGTGGCGACGTTGAAAAAGTCTGCCGTCTTTAGATGATCGGTCAGCCCCTGACTTGATGTCGCGACCGAGGCGATGGGGATCGTCACATCGACCTTGGCGGCAGAAAGATTTGCCGGGTCGATCTGCAACGTCCCTTTCACATCGCCGAACAGGCCGAAATAATCATTAAAACCAAAATGATTGACCTGCCAGTTTATCTGGCTGTGGCTTGCATCGACGGCGTAGGTGCCTGCGGCTACCCGTGCAGCATCGGCAAGGCCGGGCAGAGTTGGTTTGTCCTGCTGCGCGAAAAGCGGGGCAGCAAGAATCAGGGGCAGGACTAGCAGGACTTTGCGCATCGTGAGGCTCCAATAAAAAAGGGATGCAGCAGTGTTGCCGCATCCCTTTGCATGTCAATCCCGTTGCGACAGGATGATTAGTTCTTCGCCTTGTCGACCAGCTTGTTCTTGGCGATCCAAGGCATCATCGCACGCAGGCGAGCACCTGTTTCCTCGATGGGATGCGCAGCCGCAGCTTTGCGCGCAGCTTTGAGTTCGGGCTGGCCGGCGCGGTTGTCGAGCACGAAATTCTTGACGAAGCGGCCTGACTGAATGTCCTCGAGAACGCGCTTCATTTCCCACTTGGTTTCTTCGGTGATGATGCGCGGACCGGTGGTGATGTCACCATATTCAGCGGTGTTCGAGATCGAATAGCGCATATTGGCGATGCCGCCTTCATAGAGAAGATCGACGATGAGCTTGGTTTCGTGGAGGCATTCAAAATAGGCCATTTCAGGCGCATAGCCAGCCTCGACCAGTGTTTCGAAACCGGCTTGAATAAGGTGGGTGATACCGCCGCAAAGCACGGCCTGCTCACCGAAGAGGTCGGTTTCGCATTCTTCGCGGAAGTTGGTTTCAATGATGCCCGAACGGCCGCCGCCGACAGCGCTTGCATAGGCAAGCGCAACGTCATGGGCATTGCCCGATACATCCTTGTCGACAGCGATCAGGCAGGGCACGCCGCCGCCTTTTTGATATTCGCTGCGCACGGTATGGCCCGGACCTTTCGGTGCGATCATGATCACGTCGAGATCGGCGCGGGGCTCGATAAGGCCGAAATGGATGTTGAGGCCATGGGCAAAGGCCAGAGCGGCACCCTGCTTCATATTGGCGTGCAGATCGTCCGCGTAAATCGCTGCCTGATGTTCATCGGGAGCAAGGATCATTACCACATCGGCCCATGCCGCTGCTTCGGCATTGGCGAGGACCTTGAAGCCTGCGCCTTCGGCCTTGGCTGCAGTGGCCGAGCCGGGACGAAGCGCAATTGCGACTTCCTTGACGCCAGTGTCGCGCAGATTTTGAGCATGGGCATGGCCCTGGCTGCCATAGCCGACAATGGCGACCTTTTTGTCCTTGATCAGTCCAAGGTCGCAATCGGCGTCGTAATAAACCTTCATGTTCTCGCTTTCCCTTATTCAAACACCGCGATCCCGAGCTTGTCGATGGGCGCTTCGCGGCAGGACGTGCTTCGACAGGCTCAGCACTATGGTTTAGTTTTCAATCTAACTCGCATTGGCTCCACGCATGAGCCCGACAATCCCGGTGCGGCCGACTTCGACGAGCCCGACTTCTCGCATAAGCGCGACGAAAGTATCGATCTTGTCCGGTCCGCCTGTGATTTCGAAGATGAAGCTGGAAACCGTCGCATCGATCACGCGCGCGCGATATATATCCGCAAGGCGCATGGCCTCTTCGCGTTCGACATGTGGGCCGGCATCGGTGAGGTCGGTGACCTTATGAACGGGAATCAGGCGCTCGCACTGCGCGATGATCTGCTCGATCATTTGCGGCGGGCCCTTGGTGACGATCGTGATCCGGCTCACCTTATGGTCTTCGGTAATGTCCGCCACAGTAAGGCTGTCAATGTTATAGCCACGTGCTGTGAACATGCCGGCGATACGCGCCAGCGTGCCCGCCTCATTGTCGACAGTGAGCGTCAGCACATGCCGTTCGGCGATTTCCTGCTTGATCCGCATGATTACACCAATGCCTTTGCTTCATCATCCATCGTGCCCGAAACTTCATCTGAATGGAGGATCATTTCCGTGTGGGCAGCGCCGCTGGGGATCATCGGGAAGCAATTGGCAGTCTTGGCCACACGGCAGTCGAACATGACCGGGCCGTTGTAAGCGAGCATTTCCGCGATGGCATCATCCAGCTTTGCCGGATCATCGCAGCGTATGCCTTTCCAGCCATAAGCCTCTGCCAGCGCAACGAAATCGGGTAGGCTGTCAGAATAGCTTTCCGAATAGCGGCTTTCATAGGTCAATTGCTGCCATTGGCGCACCATGCCCATCCATTCATTGTTGAGGATGAACACCTTGACCGGAAGGCGATATTGCGTGGCCGTACCCATTTCCTGGATGTTCATCTGAATAGAAGCTTCGCCAGCGATATCGATGACAAGCGCGTCGGGGTTGCCCATTTGCGCGCCGATCGCCGCAGGCAAGCCATAGCCCATCGTGCCAAGCCCACCGCTGGTCAGCCATTTATTGGGGTCTTGAAAATGGAAATGCTGCGCCGCCCACATCTGGTGCTGGCCGACTTCGGTGGTGATCACCGGTGCCCGGTCCTTTGTGGCGTGGTAAAGCCGCTCGATCGCATATTGCGGCATTATCTCGGCGTCGCTTGATGGATAGTTCAGCGATCCGACAGACCGCCAGCCTTTAATGCGCGCCCACCATTCAGAGAGATCTGCACCCTGCAATTTGCGGCTGTTCCAGACGGTGATCATCTGGCGGATCGTCTTGCCGACATCGGCGACGATGGGAAGGTCGACGCGCACTGTCTTGTTGATCGAACTGCGATCGATATCGACATGGATCTTGATGCTGTTTGGCGAGAATGCGTCGAGCCGACCTGTCACACGATCATCAAAACGGGCGCCGAGGCAGACCATGACGTCGCACTGGTTCATAGCCCTATTGGCTTCATATGTGCCGTGCATGCCGAGCATGCCAAGCCAAGCCGGATCGGATGCCGGAAATGCACCAAGGCCCATCAGGGTCGATGTGACAGGAACTCCCGCAAGGGCGGCAAGTTCACGAAGAGCGACGCTGGCATCTGGCCCGGAATTGATGACGCCCCCGCCGGTGTAAAAAATCGGCGCCTTTGCCTTGGCGAGCAATTCAACCGCCTGCGTAACTGCGGCGAAATCAGCATCGCCTGGGGGTTGGTAACGTTGCGGAACCTTTTGGCTGTGCCGATCAAATTCCGCGCTGGCCACCTGCACATTTTTGGGAATGTCGATGACGACAGGGCCGGGGC
>JAJTFR010000098.1:0-6758 GCA_021298455.1 Sphingomonadales bacterium
TAGATCCGATTGACGAACAACGAGGGTTTTTCGATCTCTGGTATCCAGCGGATGACCGGGTGAATTGCCGCGATTTCCTTGCCCATTACCGTGGCGATCAGCTCGGGCGGGCGCCCATCGAGCGGAAGCTGGTGGTAGGCGGTAAGTGGCTCGAGAAAGCGCTTCATCGGCTCGCTCAGCGCCTCATAGGCGGCGGTCATGCTCGCCCAGATGGTATTGCCTCCGCCGCCCGGTGGGGTCTCGACGCAGTGCAGGACACAGACGCCTGCCGGTGGATCCTTGAAGGTGGTGTCTGTGTGCCAGACGTTGATGTCAGGCGGGTTGTCGCGGTCGTTGATCACCAGCGCCACCACGCGGTTGCCATCCGCGCAGCCGAATTTAGGGTGTGAATCGGGCATCGGCTCACCGAAGACCCGGGCAAGTTTGACCTGCTGATCGGCGCTCAGCGGCTGGGCGCGAATCACCAGCATCTGATACTCGCAAAGCGCCTGCCGAAGTTCCCTCGCTGTTTCGCCTTCAAGGTCGGCGCACAGGTCGATCCCGGAGACCTCTGCGCCGATATGCGGGGATAGGCGGCTCAGTTTCATGGCGCGTCATCGTAGTGAAATTCGACAGCCTGTAGCCGTGAATAGCTATCTAGCGCCCCGAAGCCGCCCTCAATGCCGAAGCCGGACTGTTTGGCCGCCTCCGCACTGTGCGAGAAGCCAGCGCCCATACGCTGCACCGGCGCTGTCATGATTTTGGTCATGCCCGCATCAATACGGTCCGCCATGCGGTGCGCCCGTCCGAGGTCGCGGGTCCAAACCGTCGCAGCCAGCCCATAGGGTGTGCAGTTGGCCAGGCGAACAGCCTCCTCCTCCTTATTGAAACGCGACACGGCCAAAACCGGGCCGAAGATTTCCTGCTGAACAATGCGCGCCGAGCTGTCGGCTTGGCTGATGATGGTCGGCTCGACATAAAAACCGCCGCTGCCCGCCAACGCACCCCGACCATCGCACAGGATTTCACCGCCTTGTGACTCCGCTTCGGCGATAAAGCCTTCGACAACCTCCTTTTGCCGCGCGCTGGCCAGCGGGCCAAACCGTGTTTCCGGATTGGATGGATCACCGGCCTTGGTCGCCTTGGCCATGGCGACGATGCGCGCCACCAATTCGTCATATATCGGTGCTTCGACATAGAGCCGCGAGCGGGCGACACAAATTTGACCCTGATTTTGCATCGCACCGCCCAATATCGCTGCTGCAATCGCATCGAGGTCTTGTTCAGCCATGTCGGCAAATACCAGTTCCGGGGATTTGCCGCCGCATTCCAGCAGCACTGGCTTGAGCGTGCTTTCCCCGACAGCACGCATGATCGCCTTGCCAGTCGCGGTTGAACCGGTGAAGGCCAGCATGTCTATGCCTGAATGGCGGACCAATGCATCGCCCGTCGCGCCGTCACCTTGCACCACGTTGAACACACCGGGCGGAAGGCCAGCTTCCATGGCCAGTTCGGCAATGATCGAGGCCGATCCGGGCGAAAGCTCCGACGGCTTGACCACCACGCTATTGCCCGCCGCCAGCATCGGTGCGATCTTCATCATCAGGTTGATTGCGGGAAAATTCCACGGGATGACCGCACCGATCACGCCGCGCGGCCGCCGGACCTGCATTTCAAATGCGCCAGCATCGGTCGCAGGGACTGCGCCGCGCGGCCATTTGTCGACAGCTTCGCCGTAGTATCGTGTGAACCCGGCAGCGACCATACCGGCCTCAAACGTACCGGCTCCAATCGGCTTGCCCATGTCGCGGCAATCTGCAGCGGCGATTCCTGCAGCATTGGTTTCGATCAATCCAGCCAAAGTCTTGAGCATAGCGGCACGAGCAACCGGCGGCAGTGCGCTCCAGACGCCTTCATATGCCTGTCGTGACGATGTGACGGCCCGGTCGACCGCTTCGGTCCCAGCGGCGGCAAACTCACCCGACCTCTTGCCCGTCGATGGATCAATCTGGCTGATGATCCGCTGCGATGCCGGATCTGCGCGTTTTCCGTCGATAAAGGGCGACAGGTCTGTTGTGTTTGTCACGCGGCGATCCTTTGGCTGTTGCTATCTTCGATTATCATGTCCGCAGCTTTTTCGCCGATCATGATGCAGGTGGCGTTGATATTGCCCGCCGGTATCGCTGGAATGATCGAAGCGTCAGCAACCCAAAGGCCCTGTACCCCTTTCACGTGCAGTCGGTGGTCCACCACGGCGTCCTGCCCTGGGCCCATCGCGCAGCTGCCGCTCGGATGATACATCAAGAAACCATTTTCGCGCACCCATCCAGCCAGCGCAGCCTCATCGGCGTCCACCGGCGGCGCAATCACCGACTTCACATATTTCGCAAAACTGGGGGCGTCCAATATGCGGCGCGCCGCCGCGATTCCGGCAACCAAAGTTGTCACATCCGTTTGTTCGGCAAAGAGCTGATGATCAATGATTGGAGCCGCCATCGGATCGGCACCGCCCAATTTGACGCTACCCCTAGACAACGGCCTACACAGTCCGACCGCCAATGCCATTTCGGGGGTTTTCTTCCGCCGTGCTTTGCCATTTTCGATTTCATGTGAGGAGGGTGACAGGATGATCTGGACATCGGGTGCCGCCAACCCCTCCCGCGTCCGCACCAGAGCTTGGGCATGCCCGATCGGCGTAGCCAATGGCCCCCTGCGGTTGATCAGATAGTTGAGGGCATGGATCGGCGACCTGATAACGCCCTGATCGCTGGTCAGCGTTGGAATAGTGGATTCGAACAGAATAGATGCGCCCGAATGTTCTTGAAGGTTTTTGCCAACGCCAGGTGACTTGGCAACAACCGAAATACCATACTCGGCCAGTTCTTCAGGGTCGCCTATCCCAGACAGCATCAGCAATTTGGGCGAAGCGATTGCGCCAGCGCTTAGCACCACTCCACAAGTTGCATTCGCCTGCATATCCTGACCCTGCTGGCTATACTTCACGCCACAGGCGCGAGTGCCGTCAAACATTATGCGGGTTACCTGCGCTCCGGTTTCAATCCTGAGATTGGGTCGCTGCCGAACCGGATCAAGATAAGCATGGGCGGTGCTGTGCCGCCGTCCGCTTTGCTGCGATGCCTGACACACCCCGGCTCCTTCCCGGACCGCACCATTCAAATCGTCGGACCTTCCAAACCCTACCTCTTCGCATGCGGTTATGAACGGCTCTACCAATGCATGCGGCGACCTGGGCTTTTCGACCGCCAGCGGTCCATCGCCACCGCGCTGGTCATTGGCCCCCGTGTCGCTTGATTCCAATCGCCGGAAATAAGGCAGTACATCGTCATGGCTCCAGCCGCGATTGCCTATCTGCGCCCAAAGATCATAGTCATAGGCGTGGCCGCGGACAAACATCATTCCGTTCAATGAACTGCCGCCGCCCAGCATGCGCCCCGCAGGCCACATGTCCACCCGTCCGCCTCTGGAGGCGTCTGGCTTTGCCAGATAGTGCCAGTTCATATCCGGACGCGGAAAGGAAAACATCATGAAAGCGGGAACACTGACAAATGGATGACGGTGCGATCTGCCTGCCTCAAGCAGCAAGACTCTTATCCCCGGATCAGCCGAAAGCCGATTTGCTATCACCGCGCCAGATGATCCGGCACCGACGATAATGAAATCCCAATGTGACAAATTGATTGTCATCGCTTTCTGCCGGCCCTCCTCCAGATTTGAATTTCTCCTTCTATCGCATAGGACAATCCTTTGCTGCGTGATTATGCAAGGATAGATTTGTGCTTTGCAATCCGAATTGCTGGCTTTCTCCGGATTTGACATTCTTCCAAAGCTGTCGCCATAGTTGATGCGCCAAGTCTGCATTTGTCGGAAAGGAGCCATTTGCCAAACCCCTATTCCAACCAGCCGAAGATCAGGCTTTGGAGCGGCAGCTCAGACTCATTGTCGCGCGACTATGCAGCGGACCTGTTCCAGCCATGGCGTCCCGAGGATGGGTTGCGCATCCGTCCGGCCAGCTGGGCAGCCGAGGGGTTTCGTGAAATCATCGATATAGAGGACGGCTTTTCGGTTGTTATCGGGGACATCCAGCATCTCGAAGACACGATGCTACAGCGCCGGGGACAGACCCCACTGAATTTCCATTTTCGCCTTACTGGAAACAGCGCGATTGAAATCGAAGGTGAAGAGCCAATGCTGGTTCACCAGCAATCGTTGGTCCTTTTGCTTAGCCCCGATGGCATAAAAAAATCGGAGCGGTTTTTTGGCGGGGAACATGAACAATCGGTGACGATCTGTTGCCAGGCCGAGTTCATTTTGCGGCGTTTTCACGCCGACGAAATGATGCTGCCCAAGTCATTAAAGGCCTGCCTCGATGGAGAAGCCGACCAGCCAATTTTTACAAGCGCGACGCTTAGCGTGCAAATGGCATCGGCGGTCAGGGCCATGATCTCCAATGAGTTTGAGAAAGACTTAAGGCGCGTTCATGTAGAGGCAAAGGCACTTGAGCTGCTGGTTCTCTCGCTGGCCGCATTGAGTGCTATTGAGCAACGCGCGGAAAGCGGGTTCGCACCGATCGCCGAACGCGACATTAATCGCGTAGAACGGGTCCGCGAAATGCTCGACGAACAATTTCTCGATCCTCCGACGATCACCCGCCTTGCAAGGGAGGTTGGGGTCAACGAGGCAAAGCTCATGCATCTGTTCAAACAGCATGTTGGTGAAACCATCTTCAACTATGCTCAGCGGCTGAAAATGGAGCAAGCCAAGAAACTGTTGGAAACGACCGACGTTTCGGTCACCGAAATCGCATTTGACGTGGGTTATGAATATTCGAGCAATTTCACCACGGCCTTCAGAAGGCATTTCGGGGTGACTCCGCGGGCTGCAAGAGACGCTGCGCGCACCTAACAGGAAAATTGCACAACATTGAAGCGGGGGAGAATAAGTTATTCCCCGAACGATCAAATAGAAGAACCTGCGAATCCGGGTTGATGGAAGGGTTGAAAGTGGGCGAGACGTTCAAAGCAATTGTGATTGATGAAGTCGACGGCAAGCACAAGGGAACGCTGACCGACCTGACTTTATCGGACTTGCCCGACGAAGCCGTGCTAGTCGACGTTTCGCATTCAACGGTGAACTACAAGGATGGCCTCGCGGTATCGGGGAAAGGCAAAATTGCACGATCGCTACCTATGGTTGGCGGCATTGACCTGGCAGGCAGCATCGCTGAAACTTCGGCAGGCGAGTGGCGCGCAGGCGAACGTGTGCTTGTTAACGGCTTTGGCATGTCAGAGAAATATTGGGGCGGCTATTCGCAAAAGGCGCGGGTGAAACCCGAATGGCTAGTGCGTATCCCCGATGCCTTCAGCAATGAACAGGCAATGGCGATCGGCACTGCGGGCTATACTGCGATGTTGTGCGTCCTTGCGATCGAAGATCATGGCACCAAACCATCAGACGGCCCCGTGCTGGTGACAGGTGCCTCGGGCGGTGTCGGCTCGACGGCGGTTATGCTGTTGTCTGCGCTGGGCTATGAGGTTGTGGCGGCAAGCGGACGGTCTGACGAGAATGAAGCCTTTCTCAAAGGGCTGGGCGCTAGCCGTCTGATCAGCAGGGAAGAGCTCGCCCGCGACGCCAAACCCTTGGAAGCTGAAAGCTGGGCTGCGGTTGTTGATAGCGTGGGCGATGCTGTTTTGGCTACCGCACTCGCGCAAACCAAATATGAAGGGATTGTGGCCGCGTGCGGACTTGCAGGTGGTGCCGGGCTCAAAACGACAGTGATGCCCTTCATTCTACGTGGTGTAACACTTCGCGGTGTCGACTCGGTTATGGCATCGCAACAGCGCAGGCAGCGTGCCTGGGATCGGCTGGCGGAGTTGGTTGATGCTAACAAGCTCGCCGAAATCTACAGTGTTGAACCTATGGACAGGATTCCGCAGCTTGCTGAAGATATTGTCGCAGGCAAGATCAGGGGCCGGGTCGTAATCGATCTGAATGGATAGGCAGGAGCAAGGCATGGATCCGAAGCACATCGGGCATGGGTTGATTAGCGGCAGTCGCTACATTTCCTCGGACGAGCTTCGCCTTCGTTCAAGTCAGGCTGCAACCGCATTGCATGACCTGGGTGTGTGGCAAGGGGACCGTGTTGCGCTTTTGCTGCGCAACGACATTGCCTTTTTCGAAGCGACGATGGGCGCGTCAATTCTCGGCGCGGCAACAGTACCGTTGAACTGGCATATGACGCCCGACGAGATCGACTATGTATTGGAAGATTGCGAAGCCAAGGTTGTCATTGTCCATGCCGATCTTCTGAATGAAGCCGTATTGGCAATCTGCACCGGGCGCGAAGTAGTCGTGGTCGACACACCGCCTGAAGTCGCCAGCCGTTACGAGCACCAGAAAACCACCCAACTCGCGGAAACCTTACCCCGCTGGGACGAGTGGGTGGGCAGTTTTGCACCTTGGGACCGTGAGGTAAGGCAGGTCACTGGCCCGATGTTCTATACGTCGGGCACGACGGGCAAACCAAAGGGCGTCAAGCGACTGCCCATCGGCCCCGATGCGATAAAGGCCGTGCAGGCACGGGCAGCAATCGCTTTTGGGATCAGCGACGGCGATGTGCGGTCGGTAATGACCGGTCCGCTCTATCATTCCGCCCCCAATGCCTATGCCATGCAAGTGGTCGGTGAAGGCGGATTGCTGGTCTTGCAGCCGCGGTTTGATCCGCTCGATCTACTCCGCCTGATCGAAGAGCATCGGATAAC
>JAJTFR010000098.1:6779-13261 GCA_021298455.1 Sphingomonadales bacterium
GAATTTGCACATGGTGCCGACGATGTTCGTGCGCCTGCTGGGCCTCGACGGGGATGACAAGCGCCGATATGACCTATCGAGCCTGAAGAATGTGGTGCACGGTGCCGCGCCCTGTCCTGCCGACGTAAAACGCGCCATGATCGAATGGTGGGGGCCGGTGATCCACGAATATTATGCGATGACCGAAACCGGCTTTATCGCCATTTCAAACAGCCATGAATGGCTGCAACATCCTGGCAGCGTTGGCAGAGCTGCGCCTGGCGTCACAATCGAGACGCGCCGCGACGACAACAGCCGCTGCAGCCCAGGCGAACCGGGCGAGATTTTCGTCAGATCAGAAGTCACAGGGCATGTAGCCTATCATAAGGCTGAGGAAAAAACCGCCGAGCTGCGGCATGGGGATTTCGTCGCCACCGGCGATATTGGCTATCTGAACGAAGAAGGCTTCCTCTTCATTTCAGACCGGAAGACCGACATGGTGATTTCTGGAGGCGTCAACATCTACCCTGCCGAGATCGAGCAAGCCCTGATCGGCATGCCAGGCATCAGCGATTGTGCGGTATTCGGCGTTCCGCATCCCGAATTTGGCGAGCAGCTGGTAGCTGCAATCCAGCCCAAATCGGGTGCCAGCATCGACGCGGAAAATGTGCGCGAATATTTGGATGGGCGGCTCGCAAATTACAAGATTCCCCGGATTATCAAGACCTGCCCGGATTTTCCGCGCGAAGATTCGGGCAAGGTGAAAAAGCACAAGCTGCGCGATATATTGTTTAGCAAAGCCGCTGCCTAATGGGCCAGTACGGTCGCAAAGTTGCGATATTGGGAGCTGCAGCGCGGGCACCGGGGCGGTGGGCGCCAAAGCCAAACGAAACCGCGCAAGGATTTGAACAGGATATATTGGCCCCACTCGTCATCGATGCACTTGGTCAGGCTGGACTGTCAGTTGAAGATGTTGGCAGTGCCGCCTTCACCTTGCCGAGCCCGTCGACACGACAGCTGGGTTTTGCCACATTCATGGCGGCTCGGCTCGGTCTGAAATGCACTGGCTCAATTAGTGAAGTTGTTGAGATGGGCATTACCGGTGGCCTCGCCTTCGACAATGCAATGGCCGATATCGCTTTGGGACGTGCCGATGTGGCACTGGCGCTGGGGATCGCCTATCAAACCAATGCGCCTTTTGAAATGGTAATGGAACATAGCCTGCGAACGGTAGGCGATGTCGATTTTCAATCGCCATTCGGGCTGACCCCGATCAGCTGGTATGCATTTGATGCTGCACGCTATACGCATGAGACCGGTGTTTCGCGCGAAATGATCGCTGAGGTCGCTGTGAAAAGCAGACAGCACGCCCAGCTCAATCCGCTGGCACAGTTTCAGGGTGATCTTTCGATCGACGACGTTCTTGCGCAACGCATGATTGTCGAGCCGCTCGGCCTGTTCGAGGTTCCATCGGTTGCGGACGGCGCGATTTGTCTTGTGCTGGCTAGCGAAGACGTAGCGAAGCAATCGGGCAAGCCATATGTGCTGATACGATCACGCGGGTTCAGCCATGATGGCCACCACCAGATTGGGGACGCCCCGCATGACATTACGGCATTCCCGGCAGCGAAACAGGCATCGGTGAAAGCATTGGCCGATGCCGGAATGTCCTTGAAAGACATTGATGTTGCCGAATTATACGCGCCCTGCACAATTAGCGAAGTGCTGGTCAGCGAAGCGATCGGTTTTTGCGCTAAAGGCGAAGGCGCCCTTGACGCTGCTTCCGGCGCGACATCGCTAGGTGGACGGATTCCCATCAATACATCGGGCGGCTGCCTGTCGCGCGGCCATCCTCCGTCGCTGACGGCATTGTATGGCTTGCTGGAGTTGCGGGAGCAATTGCTGGCGGCGGCAGGGGCCCGCCAGGTAAAGAATGCTGAAATCGCCATGCATGCATGCGAACTTGGAAACTACAACGCCGCGCTGATCCATATATTGGAGCGTGCGTCATGACGCTGCCTGTCATTCGCGTTGAGGGCAATCGCGCCTCGCCGCCACGAATCAGCGCGTTCAGCAAAGCATTTTGGGATGCGCTCGATGAAGGGCGGTTCCTGGTTTCGGAATGTGCGGATTGTTCGCGACTGTCCTTTCCTCCCCGCAGCTTCTGCCCAAAATGTTCGAGCCAGAATATCGGTTGGCGCGAGATTTCGGGCCGAGGCAAACTTTACAGCCTGACGACCGTGCACGCGGGGCCGCCAGATCTCATGGCAAATGGACCCTATTCCGGCGCAATTATCGATCTGGAAGAAAATGTCCGATTAGTCACAAGCTGGCTCGGCGCACCTGATGCCCCGCTGGACAGCCCGGTCGAACTTGTTGTCACACGATTTGACGATGGCTGCCTGTTTGCGGCACGATCAGTTTGATGACATGCTGTTGATATAACGCGCAATATCCCGCGCTTCCTTGTCGGTACTAACTATCTGTGCGGCCTGCTGCATTTGCTGCCCTGCCGCGTCATCCGCATGATACCCCCTACCGCCAGCCTTGTAGCTCAAAAGGCTTTGCGCGATGTACCAGTCGGGCTGGCCTATGAGCGCTGGAGCGGACATTTCAGGGTTTCCACGGCCATTCTCGCCATGACAAGCAGCACAACTTTGGTAAGCTGCCTTTCCCTTCGCCGCATCGCCATTGATTGTAACGTGAGACGCAGTTGACCCAAGTTCGGCATAATGCCGAGCGATCATGGCAATATCTTCGTCTTTCAGCGATTTAGCGATCACTGCCATTTGCGAGCCGAATTTGTCGGCGGCATGATTCCCCCTCTTGCCTTCGGCGAAATGGGCCAGTTGACGCTCAAGATAAACGGCATCCAATCCAGCAAGCGCCGGCGCAGAACGCGCTTCATTTCCCTCACCGTTCGCGCCGTGGCAACTCGCGCAGGCAGCCACCAACTTTGACATTTCAGCGGCGTTTGGCGAAGCTGATCCTATCGCAACACCGAGTCCGGTTGCGATCATAGTCGCGGCAATTGCCAAATATGCGGACCGGCGCATCTGTATCCATCCTCTTGCCTGATTACCGGATGCCATCCTCCCCCTTGATGCTGCAAACCGCAACACCCTTATTTCATCGCATAGCACTTGCGGGGAATCCAATAAGTCATTGTGCAACGCGCCTGCTAGGCAAGACTCAGCAGTGAATCTGTAAATCACAGTGGGAGGCAATAATATGTCGAGGGTTTCAAAACTGGTGAAATTTATATTGTTGAGTGGCGTTTGCGCCGCTTCGACGATGGCACCTGCATTGGCGCAAGATGCGAGCGGCGCTGAGGAAGCAAGTGACGGTGAAATCGTCGTCACCGCTCAACGTCGCGAACAATCCGTTCAGGATATTCCATTTACGGTCAATGCGGTTAGCGGAGACGATTTGGCGACGGCGTCGGTAACGGACGTCTTTGCCCTGCAGAATCAGGTTCCCGGACTCGACATACGTACGACCAACCCGCCATCCGCTGGTGGAGCATTTTCTATCCGCGGTTTGGGAACAGGCGTCTTTAACCTGGGCTTTGAGCCTTCAGTTGGCACAGTGATTGACGGAATCTACCGCTCACGTTCGGGCCTTGTCGCAGGCAGCGACTTTCTCGACCTTGAGCGGATTGAAGTGCTCAAAGGCCCGCAGGGAACGCTGTTCGGCAAGAACACATCGGCCGGCCTGATCCACTTCATCACGGCAAAGCCAAAAATCGGGGACATGGAAGCGACCGTTCGCGGCGAATATGGCAATCGCAAACGCATGAGCCTGCAGGGCATGGTCAACGTGCCAATCGGCGATAGTGCCGCCTTCCGGCTTGCGGCAGGTTTTGTCGACGATGACGGCTATATCCGCGATGCCGTAACCGGCGATGGCTATGGCGAGAAGCATCGCTGGAATGTCCGCGGTCAGGTCCTGATTGAACCGAGCGATGCACTGAGCATTCGGATTATTGGCGACTATGCCAAAGCCAATGAGCTTTCGATTACGGCAGTACCGTTCAAGGTCGATGCAGTGGATGCCGCAGCCAACCAGACTATTGCGACAGCGGCCGGATCCGCCTTCTTCACAACGCCGTCTGATAGACTTCGCCGTGCCGCAATAAACACTCCGCCGCTTTTGAATGCAGAAGACTGGGGAATTTCAGGCGAAATCAGCTATGATTTTGGCGGCGCGACATTGACCTCGCTTACCTCCTATCGCAAATTCACCGATACCTTCCAGGGCGACAATGATTTTGTCGGCACAGATATATTGAACACCAATCAGGGTGAAAGCATCAAGACCTTTACCCAAGAGTTGCGCCTTGGTGTGGATGTAGGCGAAGCGGTCGACCTGATCCTTGGCGGTTTCTACAGCAACGAGAAGATCCGTCGCCTGAACCAGTTCGTCTGGGGCAGCCAGATTGTCGGTAATGGGCCAGGCTTCTTTTTCCCCTGGACCCCCGGCATCGCCTTCACCGATAATATGGGCCAGAATGGCGATAGCTACGGTGTCTTCGCACATGGTATCGCGGAGTTGGGAGCCCTGACAATCACCGCGGGTATCCGTTACTCCGGCGACAATAAGGATGGCTTTGGAACCTTTACCTATCCTCAGCCATTTCCGCTTCCGATGGTCTACGACTATGGCGCCGGAACGCCGGTCCCTGCCAAAGTTCGCGACAATGGGATCAGCGGCACCGCTAGCCTTTCCTACGCTGTGTCTGATGACGTAAATCTCTACGGCACCTACAGCCGCGGCTATAAGGGAGGTGGCGTCAGCCTTATCCGTGATGCCGGGGGCATTCTGGTCGGTCCGCAATTCGGTCCTGCTCCGCCTCCGGGTTGCGGCCCTGGCCCGTTCGCGGGTACATTCAGCTGCGCGCCGTCCGATCCGACCTTTGAAAAGGAAACAGTCAACCATTTCGAAGTCGGGATGAAGGGGCAGTTCCTTGACCGCAGGGCAACGTTGAACATTGCCCTATTCCATACCAAAGCGAAAAATCTGCAAACGCAAAGCTTGCTGCCTTCGGGCTCGTTCAGCGTGGTCAATATCGGTTCGGCCAAATCACGCGGGCTGGACATGGATCTGACCCTACGTCCAACCGAAGGCTTTGAGTTCAATGCCGGTCTGGTCTATGCCAAGGTCACTGACCAAAATGGCAATGACCTTGACCATGCACCGCGCTTCAGCGGCGGCGTTGGTGCGACCTATGAATGGGAATTAAACAGCTCGGGCATGAGCGCGTTCGTGCACGGTGATCTTGGCTTCAAGAGCAAATATTTCACCACCAATAACCTGAGCCAGTCACAGAAGCCCTATGAAATCGCCAATGCCCGCCTCGGCATTCGCGGGCCAGACGAGAAGTGGGAAATTTCGGCGTGGTGCCGCAATTGCTTCGATACCAAATATCGCACGATTGACTTCAGTATCCCGCTGGATGGCGCAAGGTTCAACTTCGATGGTGCCTCGGTGCTGAGTTATATCGGCGAAGCACGCTTCTATGGCGTGACACTGCAATATAAGTACTGAGAGTAACACCGGCAACCATAAAAAGGGCTCTCCGCACAATCGTGCGGAGAGCCCTTTTCCGCTTCTTAGAGGAAGTCCTGAGGCACGGGTTCATGTCAATGAACCTTGGTATAAGAGCCCATTATCGTTCCGTGTTTTTCGAGCTCGATGGCGGAACCCTGATTGAGGACGAAGTCTATATTGCCGACCCAACGGCGACAGCAAGATCACAGAGCTTTGGCTGAATGAAAAACCCGTCAGCTTTGATCGATAGTTTGCGAGTGCTTCAAAGGATCCGATCGAGTTCGGTGATTATGTCTGCCGGATCCTCAAGGCCGATGGACAGCCGGACGAAGCCCGCCGTCTGGCTGTAATATCGTTCACTTGTCGTGCCGCCATTGCAGCTGGTCATCGCCATTCCGAAGCTGGGGCCAAAACGGATGAAGCTGCTGCTGTTCGCCATGCGTGCGACGGCTTCGGCTCCGCCCTTGTGGAAAAACGTAATCACGCTGCCCCCGAGATGACCGCAATCAGCGGCAAACGGATCGCGCCACTGGTAGCTCGCCAACCCAGGATAGATCAGTTCAGCAATGCGAGCATCGGTCGCCAGCTTCGTCGCGACTTGAAGCGCGGAGGAACTGGTTTTCCTGACACGAAGATCTAAAGAACGAACGCCGTCAAGGATCTTGCCTGCCACTTGCGGTGCCAGCACGCCACCCAAGCTCCAACGCATCCTTGCAACCGGATTGATCAGTTCGGATCGTCCGATCACCACCCCGCCCATTGCTTCGCCAAAGCCGCCGATAATCTTGGTCAGGCTGTGAATGACAATATCGACACCATATTCAAGCGGGCGAAGTATGGCTGGTGACAACAGCGAGTTATCGGCGATGGAAATCACCCCAAAAGCCTTGCACAACGCCGCGATTTCTCTTGCGGAGCAATAGGCTAGTGCAGGATTGCTGAGTGGTTCGAAG
>JAJTFR010000099.1 GCA_021298455.1 Sphingomonadales bacterium
CGTTCGGGTTGTTGTGTTCCCCGCCAATGGCGACAATGTGCCGATCGGCCATGGCTCAGGCATTGTTGTTGCGCCCGACCGCATCCTGACAAACGCGCATGTTGTTGCCGAAGAGGAATATGATGGCGCAATCCGCGTCATGGTCATCCCGTCGGAAACTGGTGGACCGATAGCGGCGGAGGTGATCGCCCGATCTCCGCGCAATGACCTTGCACTGATTGCCCTTCGCAATGGACGACGCCTGACACCGGCAGCGCTATTCACCGGTCCGGTGCCGGACGGCGTCGATGTATTTGCCATCGGCTATCCGGGCGGCGTGGACGTCGCACAAGGCCTTGATTTAGATGATGTGATGCGGCCGCAGGCACCGGTTAAAACGCGCGGCAATATCTCCGCCGGTCGTTCCGCCAAGGGGTTTGAAACCCTGCTCCACACCGCTGCCATCGGCAGCGGAAATAGCGGTGGTCCTTTGGTCGATGCCTGTGGCCGCGTGTTGGGCGTGAACAGTTTTGGCACCATATCTGATGGCAGCGATGCCGAATTTTTCTTCGCCATTGCGCAGCGCGAGGTCGCTACCTTCCTGCGTTCCAACGGCGTCGCTTACCGCAGCGTCGATGCGGAATGCCTTTCGCGCGCAGATATGACCCGCGCCGAAGCCGAGCGGGCCGCCGCAGAAAAGGCGCGGATCGAAGAGGAAAACCGGCGTGTAGATGCGGCGAGGAGCCGCAGCTTTACCGAGGCGCGCCGCCAGGCCGAATATGACATCATCGAAACCCGCGACAACCGATCGATGTTGACGGTGGTGCTGATCTTTATCGCATTGGGCGCTGCCGGAAGCGCTTGGCAACTATTGGAGCGCGAACGGCGCGATCAGGCAAAGCTGGCTGGCGGTGCTGCGGCGTTGTTCATCATTGCTGGGCTCATTGCATGGTTCACCCGGCCCAGCTTTTCGGAAGTTGACGAGATAACCCGCGCGGCGTTAGCCGAAACGGCAGATCCAGCTGCACCTGCAAAGGCCGCAACTGCAGGCAAGCTGACCTGCGTGATCGACCGGAGTCGCAGCCGCATCACCGTTTCCGATACCGTAGACGTACCTTTCGATTGGCGCCCGGACGGCTGCGTCAACGGCCGCACCCAATATGCGGAAAAGGATGGCATCTGGACCCGCACCTTTGTGCCCGGTCAGGAAGCGCAAGTTTCAGTGGTCGGGTTCAACCCTGCAACCAGCACATATCGCGTCGAACGCCATTTGCTGGGTGAAGAAGCGATGCAGCAGGCGCGGGCAGCGCGAAACCAATATGATGTGAAAAGCTGCTCGATCGATCCCGCTGCGCTGGAAAAGGTAGTGGCGATGAACGAAGCCGTAAACGCCTTGTTGCCGCAACAGGCGAATGAAGTTCTTGTCTATCAGTGTGAATGAAACGCGGCGGCACGATGATGAAAGGCTTTCCACGCCGCGCCTTCCCCGCTAACCCGCGATTCACTTATGGCCGACAATTCTCCGCTCGAAAACTTCAAGCAGGTGCTCACCGGCACCGCGCGCGCCATTGCGCATGAGCCGGAGGTGGAACTCGCCTTTACGGCAGATGCCCCCACCCAATCGGGCAAGAATTTCCGCGTGCCGATGCCGGGGCGGTCGCTTCCCCCCGAACAGGTCGCCGAGGCGCGCGGTTTTGCAGACAGTTTTGCACTTCGCCTGAAACATCATGATGCAGGGCGCCATGCGGCACTCCGTCCGCATGAGCCAATCGCAGGTGCGGCCTTTGATGCGATCGAGACGGCACGGATCGAAGCGCTGGGCGCGCGCGCCATGGCAGGCGTAAAGGGCAATCTGGCCCATTCACTCGAAATGCGGCTGCGCACGGACCCCATCAGCCGGGCTCAGGCCGCCGATGAAGTCCCCTTGTCAACTGCTCTTGCATTGCTGGTGCGCGAACGGCTGACCGGAGAGTCCGTGCCTGCCATTGCCGTTCCCGGGGTGGATCTTGTGCGCAGCTGGATCGAGGAGAAGGCTGGCGGCGACCTTGACGCGCTTGGCCTGGCGCTCGATGACCAGTCGGCCTTTGCTGCGCTTACGCAATCAATGCTGGAACATCTTGACCTGACCCAGGGCGAGATAGAACCCAATGACGCCGATGAAGGCGGCGACGAGGCCGAGCAGGAACAGGAACAGGACGGCGAGAGCGAAGACGAAGGTCAGGGCGAAGCCGGCCAAGCCGAGGCGCGGGCCGAACCGCAAGAGGGTGAAGGCGAGGAAACCGAAGCCGATTACGACCAGTCGCAAATGGACGACATGGAGGATGGCGACGGCGAGATGGGCGAAGACGGGATGCAGCCTGTCAACCCGCAGCGCCGCAATTGGGATCACCTGCCACAGTCCGACTATAAAAGCTGGACGAACAAATATGACGAGGTTGTCGGCGCGACCGAATTGGCCGACGAGGAAGAACTCAATCGTCTGCGCGCCTATCTCGATCAGCAACTGGCCGGCCTGCAGGGCGCTGTCACCCGGCTAGCCAACCGCCTCCAGCGCCGCCTGATGGCGCAGCAAAACCGCAGTTGGGATTTCGATCAGGAAGAAGGCATATTGGACGCCGCGCGGCTCGCCCGCATCGTCGTCTCACCCGGCCATTCGCTGAGCTACAAGATTGAGCGCGAAACCAAGTTCCGCGATACCGTCGTCACGCTGCTGATCGACAATTCAGGCTCTATGCGCGGTCGCCCGATCAGCATCGCGGCGATCAGCGCCGACATCATGGCGCGCACGCTTGAACGTTGCGGTGTGAAGACTGAGATCCTCGGCTTTACCACCCGTGCCTGGAAGGGCGGACAAGCGCGTGAGGATTGGCTGGCCGCAGGCCGCCCCGCCATGCCCGGCCGCCTCAACGACCTGCGTCACATCGTCTACAAAAAAGCTGACGAGCCATGGCGCCATGCGCGCCGCAACCTTGGCCTGATGATGCGTGAAGGCCTGCTGAAGGAAAATATCGACGGAGAGGCCCTGCTCTGGGCGCATAACCGCCTGATCGCCCGCCCCGAGGATCGCCGCATTTTGATGGTGATTTCCGACGGTGCGCCGGTCGATGATTCGACGCTTTCGGTCAACCATGGCGGCTATCTGGAACAGCATCTGCGCAAAGTGATCGAGATGATCGAAGGTCGCAGCCCGGTGCAATTGATCGCGATCGGCATAGGTCATGATGTCACCCGCTATTACCGCCGCGCGGTCACCATCATGGATGCCGAGCAGTTGGGCGGCACGATGATGGAGCAATTGGCTGGCCTGTTCGACGAGGAATAGCTTGCAATCCGCCCTCAGATGATCGAATTTAATCGCGCGATTAAATCGGGAGCAAGAGATGCAAGTTAGCGAAGCCGTAGCCACCCGCCGGTCAGTGAGGGAATATCTGGATAAGCCGGTAGACAAAGCGGTTCTGGAACATATCCTTACCAAGGCCCAGAATGCGCCATCGGGTGGCAACACCCAGCCATGGAATGCTATTGTCGCAACGGGTACGCCATTGCAGAAATTGCTCGATAGCGTGGCAGAAGTGCTGCCCCAGGGCCCGGCCGCGCACAAACCCGAATATCATGTCTACCCGCCCGAATTGGACGGGGCCTATAAGGAACGCCGCTTTGGTGTCGGCGAAGCGATGTATGCCGCACTCGATATTCCGCGCGACAACAAGATGGCGCGACTGATGTGGTTTGCGAAGAATTTCCGCGCCTTTGACGCTCCTGTTTTGATGCTGATCCATACCCCGCGCTACATGGGCCCGCCGCAATGGTCGGATATCGGCATGTGGCTGCAGACGGTTGCGCTGTTGCTGCGCGAAGAGGGGCTGGACTGCTGCTTTCAAGAGGCATGGGCGATCTACACCCCGCAGATTCGTCAATGTTTTGCGATCCCGGATGACCATATCTTTTTCTGCGGGATGGCGATCGGTTATCGTGATCCCAATGCGCCGGTGAACAATTTCCCGGTTCCGCGGGCACCCTTGGAAGAAGCGATCAGCTGGGAAGGCTTTTGAAACGACAGACGCCCAGGCGCAGGCCGGGACCACCATAAGTCTAACCTTCGATGATGGTCGAACCACCCGCCGCCTCGGCCTGCGGCGGGTTGACGTGGTTCTTGACCTCTCCCGCATCCTGAGCCATCGCCCGGGCCATGACCGACCTGAAACTCTTTAACAGCCTGACCCGAAGCCTCGAAGTCTTCGAGCCCGTCCACCCCGGCGAGGCACGCGTCTATAGCTGCGGGCCGACGGTCTACAATTATCCGCATATCGGCAATATGCGCGCCTATGTCTTTGCCGACACGCTGGGCCGCGTGCTGAGCTATAAGGGTTACAAGCTTACCCATGTCATCAACATCACCGATGTCGGTCACCTGACCGATGATGCTGATGCCGGTGAGGACAAGATGGAAAAGATGGCGGCAGAAAAGGCGCAATCGATCTGGGACATCGCCCGCCACTATACCGAAGCCTATTGGGCCGATGTAAAAGCATTGAACATCCGCCAACCGGCCAAATGGTCGATCGCCACCGATTATGTGCCGCAAATGATCGAATTTGCGAAAAGCATCGCCGACAAGCATTGTTACGAACTCAATAGCGGGCTCTATTTCGATACCTCCACCGTCGCGCGCTATGGCGCACTTGCCCGTGCGCAAACTGACGAGGGAGAAGGAAGGATCGAGGCCGTCGAGGGCAAGCGCCATGCCGCCGATTTTGCGATCTGGCGCAAGACCCCCACGGGCGAAAACCGTCAGATGGAATGGGACAGCCCATGGGGCCGCGGCGCGCCGGGATGGCATTTGGAATGCTCGGTGATGTCAGGTGACCTGCTCGGATTTCCATTCGACATCCACACTGGCGGCATCGACCATCGCGAAATTCACCATCCGAACGAGATTGCACAGAACCAGGCACGCACCTGTTCTGACCATAGCGGTGCCCACTTCTGGATGCACAACAACTTCCTCGTTGAACGCACTGGAAAGATGAGCAAAAGTGCAGGCGAGTTTCTGCGCGTGCAGCTTCTCATCGACAAGGGATTCCACCCACTCGCCTATCGCCTGATGTGCCTGCAGGCGCATTATCGCAGCGAACTGGAATTCAGCTGGGATGGGCTGCAGGCGGCCTTCACACGGTTGAAGCGCATGGTGATGGCGGTCGCGCCTTTGAAGGACGCGGTCTCCGCATCCGAAGTCACCGACCAGCGACTGACCGAGTTGTTTGCACGTTTTGATGCAGCAGTATCGGACGATCTCAATACCGCCATCGCCCTCACTGCGCTGGAAGAGGCGATCGCGCTAAAGAAGATAGACTTGGGGCAAAAACTGCTTGCCATCGCGCAGATGGATGCGGTGCTGGGGCTCGATCTGCTCAAGATAGAACGCGCCGACCTGCGCGTGCGTCCCAAATCCGCCATCATCAGCGAAGACGAAATCGAAGCCGCGCTTGCCGCACGTAAGGAGGCGCGCGCCAGCAAGGATTTTGCCGCTTCGGATACCATTCGCGACGATCTGATCGCCAAAGGCGTCGAAGTAATGGACGGCGACCCGCTCGGCTGGGATTGGAAGATCGAGGTTTGACAGCACCACAATGCCCGCTAACATAGTTGCATGTTGCAACTGATTTCTTGGATGGTTCTTGCTGCCATTCACGCCCTCCCCGCGCTGGCACTATTCCGTCCATCCATGATCGGTCGGCTTTATGGCGTAGCGGGCGATAATCCGTTGTTCCTCTTGCTCCACCACCGGGCCGCGTTGTTTCTGGTAATATTCGTCCTTTGCATTTGGGCAGCATTGGATCCCGCCAGTCGACGGCCAGTGAGCGTGGGTGTGGCGATCAGCATGGTGTCTTTCCTGATTCTCTACTGGTCGACTGGCTCTCCTGCCTTGTTGAAGAGCATTGCCATTGCAGACCTTGCGGGTATGCCATTCCTCATCTTTGTAGCTTGGAAAGCTTTTACCGCATGAGCAAAGTAAAGTTTGTCGCAGCCAGCCTGATCCGTCCGATGATCGAGGCACATTTGCCTGATTGGGTTGAACCGCAGTGGTTCATGACCAAAGACGAGGCGTTGGCGCTCGCTCCTCTGGCCGAAATCGGCTGGTTCGACATGTATGACAAACAGGATATGGCGGCGATCATCACCGCTGCAACCAACCTCAAATGGCTAAACAGCATCTATGCCGGTGTCGACGGCATGCCATTGTCCGCACTGAAAAAGCGCGGGACCAAGGTAACCAATGGTGCCGGGATTAATGCAATCACCATTGCTGAATATGTGGTGATGGGCATGCTGACCATCGCCAAGGGCTACCGCGACGTGGTGCGCGCGCAGGAACGGCACGAATGGCTGATCGATTCGCCGGGCAAGGTCGAACTTTACGGATCGAAGGCGTTGCTTCTCGGTTATGGCGCAATCGGCAAACTCATCGACGAGCGGCTAAAGGCGTTTAATGTCGATGTCACCGTGGTCCGCCGCACACCGGGGCCGGACAGCCTAGCCCCAGACGCTTGGCGCGCGCGGCTGGGCGAGTTTGATTGGGTTATTCTGGCCGTCCCTGCGACGGCCGAAACCGAAGAGATGATCGGCGCTGACGAGCTGGCCGCGATGAAGCAATCGGCGGTGCTGGTAAACATCGCGCGCGGATCGG
>JAJTFR010000100.1 GCA_021298455.1 Sphingomonadales bacterium
CGGCATCAGTGGGCTCGGCGGTGCGCGTCCAGTCAATACATCTGGCGGTTGCCTCGCGCGCGGCCATCCTCCCTCTCTAACCGGTCTTTACGGCTTGCTTGAATGCGCTGAGCAAGTGACGGGCAGGGCTGGGGCGCGGCAGGTCACCGGCGCGCGCCGCGCGCTGCACACTTGCGAAGGCGGCAATTACAATCTTGCTCTGGCCCACATGCTTGAAGGTATTGGGCCATGATCGCGGTGATAAAATGTACGGGAAAGCTGCCGCGCCTCCCGCGTTACAGCCAGCTGACCCGCTGGTTCTGGGAAGGGCTGGATCAGGGCGTACTGCAAACCACGCGCTGCGCCGATTGCGGCAGGCTGTCCTTCCCGCCGCGTCCCGATTGCCCTGACTGTTTGGGCGAACGCACGGAATGGCAAATCCTGCCACCGAGCGGAACGCTCTATTCCCGCACGCGCATTCATGTGGTTCCCGAAGCCTTTATCGACGCTGCCCCGCTGGATGTCGGCATCGTTGACCTTGACGCCGGGCTGCGGCTCTTGTGCTGGCTGGTCGAAGGCGCGCAAACTGCACCGCTCGACAGCCGGGTGGAATTGGTGGCACTGCGCCATTCGAACGGGACGGTGTTTGGAACTCGACCAGAGGTGACCGAAAATGCTTGAATGGATTGTCGAAACCTCTGGCCTGATCCAGCTGACCTTTGCGGTGTTGCTGGGCTGGCCGATCTTCCTCCACCGCCAATCGGCATTTCTGCAACGGGTGATCCCCGGTCGGGCGCGTCTGCTCCAATCGCATATCGACGATATCTTCATGGGGATATTGCACATCGTCCTCGCTGGCTTTGTGGCCAAGGGCGGGCCTATATTGGTTGGCCTGTTCATCTTTGGCAGCTGGATGAACGCACAGATTTTCCTGTTTCTGGCCTTCACCAATGATGCCTGTGCAAGCCGGGCCTGGTTCCGGATCGTCACATTGGTCTCCTTCGCATCGTTGACCATCGCCTATCTTTGGCTGCTCCTGCTCCAATTCACCTGATTTCGTGATCCTGCATAAGTTTTCGGTGAGGCAGGAGAGGCGCGCTGCACATTTCCCGCCCACATTGCTGCTGAAATATTCAGGAGCATGTTATGACCGATCTGTTCGAAAACCCTCTCGGCCTTGATGGCTTTGAATTCATCGAATTCTGCGCGCCGGAAAAGGGCATTTTGGAGCCGGTCTTTTCGGCTATGGGTTTTACGCTCGTTGCCCGGCATCGCTCAAAAGACGTCGATCTGTGGCGGCAGGGCGGGATCAATCTGATCGCGAACTATCAGCCCCGCAGCGCGGCGGCCTATTTCGCTGCCGAGCATGGACCGTCGGCCTGCGGCATGGGCTGGCGCGTGCGCGATGCCCAAAAGGCCTATGAACTGGCGGTTGAGCGCGGTGCAGAACCGGTCGAAAGCGACACCGGTGTGATGGAGCTGCGCTTGCCCGCGATCCGCGGCATTGGCGGCTCGATCATCTATCTGGTGGATCGCTACGCAGGTCATCACAGCGGCAGTGATCTGTCGATCTACGACATCGACTTCGTCTACCGACCAGGGGCTGATCACCATCCGGCTGGCGCTGGCTTTCACACCATCGATCACCTGACGCACAATGTTTACGGCGGGCGCATGGTGCATTGGGGCGGATTTTACGAGCGTGTCTTCGGCTTTCGTGAGATCCGCTATTTCGACATCAAGGGCGAATATACCGGCCTCACCAGCCGTGCGATGACCGCACCCGACGGCAAAATACGCATTCCGTTGAATGAGGAAGGCAAGGCCGGAGGCGGCCAGATCGACGAGTTTCTGCGCCAGTATAATGGTGAGGGGATTCAGCATATCGCCTTTGCCTGCGATGACTTGCTCGGCTGCTGGGACAAACTCAAGGCGCTGGGCACGCCGTTCATGACCGCGCCGCCAGCGACCTATTATGAGATGCTGGCCGAACGTTTGCCGGGCCATGGTGAGCCAGTGGAGGAACTCCAAAAGCGTGGCATCTTGCTCGACGGCTCAACCGAAAAGGGCGATCCGAGGCTGCTGTTGCAGATCTTTTCCGAAACGGTGATCGGCCCTGTTTTCTTCGAATTCATCCAGCGCAAGAAGGACGAAGGCTTTGGTGAAGGCAACTTCACTGCGCTGTTCGAAAGCATGGAACGCGATCAGATGCGCCGCGGTGCGCTGCAAGTCGAAGGAGCCGCCTAATGACCGCCCCCAGCCTCAAGCGCATCCACCACGTCGCCTATCGCTGCAAAGACGCGAAAGCGACGGTCGAATGGTACAGCCGCGTGCTCGGAATGGACTACACAACCGCCTTTGCCGAGGACAAGGTTCCTTCGACCGGCGAAGACGATCCCTACATGCACATCTTTCTCGATGCGGGCGGCGGTAATGTGCTGGCCTTCTTCGAACTGCCGCAGCAGCCGGAAATGGGCCGCGACCAGAACACCCCGGCCTGGGTCCAACACCTGGCTTTCGAGGTTGAAGACGAAGCTGCGCTGCTCGCCGCAAAGGCACATGTCGAAGCCCAGGGGATCGAGGTATTGGGGCCGACCTACCACGGCATTTTCCGCTCGATCTATTTCTTCGATCCCAATGGACATCGGCTGGAACTCGCCTGCAACATCGGTACGCCCGAGCAATATGACGAATTGCGCAGCCTTGCTCCGATCATGCTGGAAGAATGGAACGAGACCAAGCGCGCCCCGCGCTACGCCGCCTGGCTGCATGAAGAACCTCTTGCATGGTTGCACCCCGATGCGGATGCTAAGGGATGATCGATCATACGCATGATCCAGTCGCAAAATCTTGGGTGTCTGGAGCCTGTGAACATGCCGACTTTCCGCCTCAGAACCTACCGTTGGGAGTGTTTTCAAGGGGTTCGGATGATGCCCGCATTGCGGCCGCTATCGGCGATTGGGTCGTCGATCTGAATGCAATCGCGGCTCAGTTTCCTGCCTCGCTCCAATCCGCGCTTGGAGAAAAGACGCTCAACGCGCTGTTTGCCTTGCCAAACGTAGCCCGCCGAGAGCTGCGCCATCATCTATTCGCCTTGCTAACGGAGTTGGAACACAAGGCTTCGGTAGAACCGCACCTCCATCGTCAGTCTGATGTGCAGATGGAGCTTCCGTTCCAGATTGGCGACTACACTGATTTCTATGTCGGCATCCACCACGCCACGAATATCGGAAAGCTTTTCCGGCCCGATAGCCCGCTGCTGCCCAATTACAAGCATGTCCCAATCGGCTATCATGGCCGCGCGTCCAGTGTCCGGGTTTCAGGTACGCCGGTCATGCGCCCACAAGGGCAACGTAAACGTCCCGCCATTGACCTACCCGATTTCGGCGCCTGCGAACGGCTCGACTATGAACTGGAAATGGGCGTCTGGATCGCGGGGGAGAATGAGCTTGGCCGACCTGTCTCGATTGCTGAGGCTGCTGATCGGATTGGCGGTCTCTGCCTGCTCAATGACTGGTCCGCGCGCGACATTCAGGCCTGGGAGTATCAGCCGCTTGGCCCGTTTCTGTCCAAGAGCTTCCTGACGACGGTCTCGCCATGGGTAGTGACCGCCGAAGCCCTTGCGCCATTCCGTATCGCGCAGCCCCCACGACCCGAGGGCGACCCCCATCCGCTGGCCTATCTCTGGGATGAAAAAGATCAACGGGCGGGTTCTTTCGCTATCACTTTGGACGTCGAGATCCGCACTGCCAATATGCGGGAGCTGGGCCTCCCTGCGCACCGCCTGTCATCCGGCCCGCTCAGCAACATGTATTGGACGGCAGCCCAAATGATCACTCATCACAGCTGCAATGGCTGCAATCTTCGGCCGGGCGACCTGCTCGGCACCGGCACGATTTCAGGACCGAAACGCGATGCCTTTGGCAGCCTCATGGAATTAACATCGGGCGGCAGCGAACCAGTCAAGCTCCCATGCGGCGAGAAACGCAGCTTTCTAGAAGACGGCGACGAGCTTTGCTTGCGCGCGGTTGCGACCAGCAATGGCTATCGCGCGATCGGGTTCGGTCCATGTCAGGGGCGCGTGGAAAGCAGTCGCTGAAGATCAGGTTCATGACTATTTTAGTTCTGGCCCCGTCTATCGCGTCCGAATAGGGTTGGGCATTGTAGGTTTCGAGCTTTGAGCAACGGTGGAATAGAGAGTCTAGTAGGCGAAGTTCACATAGCTACGGCCGCGCTGAAGCCCACGTAAACACGAGGGGGGCGACATATGGAAATCGAATTAAGCAGCAGGTGGTTCTCAGGAAGAATTCGTCACAGAACTGCCGTTGCTACCTGTCTGTTCGACCTGAATGAACGCCCGCTTTCGACGCGTTAATCCATCTCAGTGAAGGGCGTCTTTGTTAGCGGGTGCAGCCAAGCGTCCGAACAGGCCTAAACGGCAGTTATTCATCGATCCACGCACAGAAGCGGACAGTTAGCTCTCGACAAGAAAGCCGACATTTAGCGCTGAAATCCGATCTCCCGATACCGGTCATTCGTTCATCGCAGGATAATCGGATATTGAAAATCAGAAGCTCGATCAAAGATATTTATCGCAGCGCTATCTCATAATGCGCGGTGGTCATGGCGGCTATTTGTTCTGCCGTTGCATCGGGAGCGAGTCCTATTAGCCTGAATGGGCTGTTGTGATCCGGACGCTGGAACACCGCGAGGTCGGTGATGATCATGTCGACAACATTCGTGCCCGTTAGAGGCAGCGTGCAGGCCGGAATAAATTTCGGCGAACCGTCCTTGGACACATGCTCCATCACAACGATGATTTTCTTCACGCCTGCAACAAGATCCATCGCACCGCCCATGCCCTTTATCATCTTGCCGGGGATCATCCAGTTGGCGATGTCGCCATTTTCGGCGACTTCCATTGCGCCGAGCACCGTCAAGTCGATATGGCCGCCGCGGATCATCGCAAAGCTGTCGGCGCTGCTGAAATAGCTTGAAATCGGCAGCTCACTGATTGTCTGTTTGCCTGCATTGATCAAATCAGGGTCTTCTTCGCCTTCATAGGGGAAAGGCCCGATCCCCAGCATACCGTTCTCGCTTTGCAGCGTGACCTCGAT
Organism: Sphingomonadales bacterium; assembly: GCA_021298455.1. Classification (GTDB taxonomy): domain Bacteria; phylum Pseudomonadota; class Alphaproteobacteria; order Sphingomonadales; family Sphingomonadaceae; genus Sphingorhabdus_B; species Sphingorhabdus_B rara. The sequence continues at coordinate 5,097 of JAJTFR010000100.1, forward strand.
CCCCGCAGGGATGTGGTTTGCGACCAGAGTAGGGATGCCAATGCCGAGATTGACGTAAAAGCCATCCTCCAATTCCTGTGCCGCGCGCGCGGCCATTTCATCGCGTGTCCAAGGCATCGCTTCAAACTTCCTTTTGCTGTTTGGGCTCCAGGCGCATCGCCTTTAGCAGATCCACGAACGCGCCCAGCCTTTTGGCACGGTAGCTGGCTACATCCACACCGTCCCAGTCGTAAAAGCCTGCGCCATCGCGCATGCCGTTGCGTCCTGAGTTCATGTTTTCGACGACCGATTTGGGTGCCTTATATCGATTGGCATCAACATTTTTCGAAAGATAATCAGAGGCATAATAGAGAATGTCGTTGCCACCAAAATCTATGAACTCGATCATCCCCAGTACCGCATAGCGAATACCGAATCCCAGACGGATCGCCTTGTCGATGTCCTCGACCGACGCCACGCCTTCTTCGGCGAGCCGGGCGGCTTCGTTCATCGCCAGTGCCTGAATGCGCGGAATGATATAGCCCGGCGAATTTTTCATCACGACGGGCGACTTGCCAATCTCTTCCAGACTGCCGACGAGCGTCGCAACAGCGGCATCGCTGCTTTGGGTGCCACGCGCAACTTCGACCAGAGGCATCAGCATCGCAGGGTTGAGCCAATGAGCATTGACGAAACGATCAGCATTCGTCCCCATCGCGGCAAGGTCATCAACTGCCATTGTCGAACTGGTCGAGGCCATCACGGCATCGGGCGCGCAATGCTGGCAGGCCCAAGTGAACAGTTCCTGTTTGGCGTCCCGCGTTTCCGGAACCCCTTCGTAAAAAATCGGGATGGCGCCCAGTCTTGCTTCGGCCTCTTCCCTGCCGCACATCGCGATCCGGCCTATTGCGGAGGCAACGGCCTCAGGCGCGCCGATGCCAAGCCCGGCTAGAAATTCCAGATCATCGGAAATTTCGCTTGCTGCCTCGGCGAAAAGTTTCTGCCTGTCAGCCTCGCTGCGCGGCTTTACGTCGATCATCAGAACGCTTTTGCCCGCAAAGGCATAAGCCTCGGCGATGCCGCGCCCCATGCGCCCCATACCCAAAATACCAATGTCGGCCATGCTTAGATGCCCTCGACCAGCATCTGCTGCATTTCGCTGCGCGACAGATTTGCGATCCCCAGATTTTCGAGGGTGCGTCCCTCAGCATATAGATCGCGACTGGTGATAGCGCTGGCGATTGCCAGGAAACCGTTGACCAAGGGCGTGGGTACAGAGGCCCATTTGCCGACCGAACTCAATATCGACAGTCCTAACCTCGTATCTTCCAACATATAACGATGTTCGGTGAGGACGATATGCTCGCGCCAGTCGCCGCTATCGGTCAGGCTTTCATGCGCGCCGCGGCCATACATCCATTCCGTGCCTTCCTTGGCATAATGATCGGCGAGTGGGTAATGCGGACCGGCATAGCCCAATGCTTCGCGTAGTCTTATCCGTTCGGCGTCCATGGCGTCGGTGGTACGGCGAATGGCAGGTTGGGTCCCCTAGTTATGAATATCCCAGCTTTCAAA
>JAJTFR010000101.1 GCA_021298455.1 Sphingomonadales bacterium
CTCGCGGGTGAGGTTGGCAAGAATGCGGCCGCCGGTTGCGCCGATGGGATGGCCGAGCGAGATGCCCGAGCCGTTGACGTTGAGCATGGCGTGCCGGCTGTCATCATCCGACCAGCCCCAGCCCTTGAGGCAGGCAAGCACCTGCGGTGCAAAGGCTTCGTTCAGTTCAACAAGACCGATATCGTTCCATGACAGGCCGTTGCGCGCAAACAGCCGCTCGGTGGCTGGAACAGGGCCATAGCCCATGCGGCTGGGATCACAGCCGGCGGCTGCCCAGCTGTGGAAAAAGGCGATGGGTTCAAGGCCCAGTTCTTCCAACTTGTCTTCCGCCACAACCAGACAGGCGGCAGCGGCATCATTCTGCTGGCTGGCATTGCCTGCGGTTACAACCCCGCCTTCGAGCGCCTTGAGCGCGCCGAGCGTATCCATGCTGGCATCGGCGCGATAACCTTCATCATGCGCGAAAACGACTGGATCACCTTTCTTCTGCGGGATCTCGACCGGCACCAGTTCATCATCGAACAGACCATTGGCCCAAGCGGCGGCCGCGCGTTGATGGCTGCGCGCAGCATAAGCGTCGCAAGCCTCACGGCTGATATTCCAGTCCTTGGCGAGGTTCTCTGCCGTCTCGATCATGCCGCTGATCACGCCATAGCGCTCCACAGGCTGGCTCATCACCCGGCCGCGGGTCAGGCGATCATGCAGCGTCAGATTGCCGGCGCGCACACCCTTGCGGATGTCGGTGCTATAATGTTCAACGTTCGACATGCTCTCGCAGCCACCTGCGACCACCACATCCGATACCCCGGTCTGCACCATCATCGCGGCATTGACGATCGCCTGCAGGCCCGATCCGCAGCGCCGGTCAAGCTGATAGCCGGGAACCGCTTCGGGCAAGCCTGCCAGCAGCCATGACCAATGGGCAATACACGGTGCCTCGCCATTGCCATAGCCTTGGGCAAAGACCACATCGTCAACCCGCGTCGGATCGATTTTTGTGCGCTTCATCAGCGCCTTGAGGATCACAGCTCCCAACTGACCTGCGGTCATGCCGGAAAGTGAACCCCCGAACTTGCCGACGGCGGTGCGGATGGGCGCGACAATGGCGGCGAGTCTAAGTGTCATGATGCGGCTCCTATGGTTCCAGAATCGATAAGGCGCGCGATTGCGCCCGAAGAAAGACCGAGACGTTCGGCCAATATCTGTTCGCTATGTTCGCCATTGCGCGGCGCGGCTTGTGGTATCCCGCGGGGCTGCTGCGGGATCGTGCCAAAAGGGCCGGCTGCCGGATAAGCAAAGCCCGAAGGGTTGGCATCGAAGGGTGTGAACATCGGATTGTTGCCAACCAGCCTTGGATCATTGGCCGCATCGAGCATAGTACGATAGGCCGAATGCACGATCCCTGCTGCATCAAGTGCGGCGGCAAGGTCTGCATGGTCACGCGCGCCGATCGCTGCCTCGAACAATGGAAACAGCGCATCGCGATGCTCGAACCGCAGCCCGTCATCCTTGGCAAAGCTAACACCGCGCGCGGTCTCGATGGCCGCAACCGCAGCCTCTACGCCCAGCACAGCCAAGAGTTGCGCCCATTGCCGGTGGGTCACCACCACGATCATCGTGCGCACGCCGTCGCGCGTCACAAAATCGCGGCCGAACAGTCCATATACGGCATTGCCCAAACGAGGGCGGTTCGCGCCGCTATGCAGCACCTCGGCAAGGCCGCCCAGATTGGCGACCGTGCCGATAGCCACATCGGACAACGGAATGCGAACCTCGCACCCCTCGCCGCTGGTATCGCGCTGCCGGATCGCCGCCAGCATCGCAAAGGCGGCATAAGCTCCAGTCAGCAAATCCCAAGCAGGCAGCACATGGTTGACAGGCTCAGGTCCCGCCCCAGTCATCATCGGATAACCGACCGCATTGTTGACGGTATAGTCAAGCGCAGGCGAACCATCGGCCCAGCCCATCACCCGCACCGTGACAAGATCAGTCCGCCCCTCTGCCAGCTTTGCGTGGCTCAAAAAACCCTCTGCCGGGAAATTGGTAACAAACTGGCCTGTGACCCGCACCAGTTCAGCCAACAACTCGCGCCCTTCACCCGAACCAAGATCCAATGCGACCGACTTTTTGGCGCGGTTCAAGTTTTCCCAATAGAGCGAGTCATTCGCCTGCGTGACCGGCCAGCGGCGAAAATCCGGACCGCCCCCAATCTGGTCCACACGAACAACCTCCGCCCCCATCTGCGCCAGATACAGACCCGCAGAAGGAGACGCTACAAAGCTCGACGCTTCAATAACAGACAGGCCGGAAAGAAGGTTGTACATGGGTCAGGCCTGCGCTGCCCATTCACGCAACATGTGCTTGGCGATCTGGAGTTGCAAAATCTGGGTCGTGCCCTCGTAAATCCGATAGACACGCGCATCGCGGAAGAAGCGCTCTGCATCATATTCCGCAAGATAACCCGCGCCGCCATAAATCTGGACAACCCGGTCAACCACACGTCCACACATTTCTGTGGCGAACACTTTTGCGGCAGCAGCTTTGCGCAGGATGTTTTCGCCGGCATCGGCTCGACGCGCGGCATCATCCAACATGCATTCAGCAGCGTAGATTTCGATCTCGCTGTCGGCCAGCATTTGCTGGATCAACTGGAAATTGGCGATTGGTTCACCAAAAGCCTTGCGTTCATTGGCATAACGCAGTGCGCTATCCAGCGCACGACGCGCATAACCAGCCGCTGCCGCCCCTACCGAAAGGCGGCCATTATCGAGGCTCTGCATCGCGAACGCAAAGCCACGGCCTTCTTCACCGCCCAATATCGCGTCGGCCGGCAGCTTGACGTCTTCCATAATGATATCGGCAATATGGCTGCCCGCCTGGCCCATCTTCTTATCTGATTTGCCAACCGTCACGCCAGGCGTATCCATCGGAACAATGAATGCGGAAACATGCGCATTTTTCGGAAGCGCTTCCTTGCTCGTCCGGGCCATTATCAACGCCACCTTGGCGAATGGTGCATTGGTGATGTAACGCTTGGATCCATTTAAAACCCAGCCATTGCCCGATTTGACTGCACTGGTCTGCATCGCTGCGCTGTCTGATCCGCTACCGGGTTCCGTAAGGCCGAAAGAAGCGACTTCGCCTGCCGCAAGCCTGGGCAACCATTCAGCCTTTTGCGCCTCGGTGCCGCCATTTTTGAATGCCGAGCAGATCATGCCAATGTTAATTGATGTGATCGAACGATAACAAGGCATCGCGTAGCTCAACTCACGGATCGTGCGAATGTATTGCTGAATATTCATGTCGGCACCGCCAAATTCCTCTGGCATGGTAAGGCCGAACAGGCCCATATCCCGCATCTCTGCCATGATGGCATCGGGGATCACGTCGGTCTCCAGAATTTGCTTCTCGGCTGGAATCAACCGTTCACGAACATAACGCTGCAGTTGGTCAATGAACTGCTCGAAAATATCATTATCCATCATGTTTCCTCTTGCTCCGGTTCAGCAAATTTCCGCTTCAGAGGCGGCGTTTTGTGATCTGGATCATCGTTGAATTTCAAAAAATCCATTCGTCAAAATGGTAACTTGGCGCACAATATGCAGACGTTGTTTCGCTTAATAAAAGGCGGGCTTCATGACCCTGTCTGAAACTTATCAGATGGGGTCATAAGGGAAAACATGTGCCGAGACTTCATCCGCGCGGGCGAAGCTGGGTTTGAAGGCAGGGATCAACTCGTCGGCGATGCTTTCCGGCGTCCAACCCTCCAATTTGGCCATCGAACGGATCGGCCGGGGCTTGTTGTAGAGCACAATTTCATTCTTGCGGACCGAGAAGATCTGGTTCGAAACTTCCTTGGACGCATCGCTTGCCAGATAGACAACCAGCGGCGCAATTTTGTCCGCGCTCATCGTCTTCAACCGTTCGACACGAGCCTTCTGTTCAGGCGTTTCAGAAGGGATCGATGCAGTCATGCGGCTCCAAGCAAAGGGCGCAATGCAATTGGACCTCACGCCGGCGCGTGCCATGTCGAGAGCGATCGATTGTGACAGACCGACAATGCCCAGCTTCGCCGCCGAGTAATTGGCCTGCCCGATATTACCGATAAGCCCGCTGGTAGAGGTGAAGTGGATGAAGCTACCCGATTGCTGCTCCCGGAAATAGGGTGTTGCCGCCTTCGAGACATTGAAGCTGCCATTTAGGTGCACGTCGATTACCGCACGCCAATCCTCATGGCTCATCTTGTGCCAGATGGTGTCGCGCAATATGCCCGCATTGTTGACGACAGCGTCAATCCGGCCAAAGCGCTGGACGGCATCCTCTATGATCGAGGCTGCACCTATCGGGTCAGCAACACTTGCCAAATTGGCGTGCGCGTTGCCGCCCGCTGCGATGATGTCATTTACGGTTTCTTGTGCAGGGCCTTCATCCCCGCCTTCGCCGCCACCGCCGACACCGGGATCGTTGACCACCACGGCGGCGCCATGCTTGGCACAAAGCAATGCAATCTCGCGTCCAACGCCACGTCCCGCGCCAGTTACCGCAACAACTTTCCCTTCAAGCATCCCCATCGCTTATCCCTTCAATACGCTCATCAAGTTTGTTCTCGGTTCGCTCGGGCTGGCAGCAACGCGGATTCCGGCGGCTTCCATCGCTGCGATCTTGGATTCAGCGTCGCCCTTGCCACCAGACACGATCGCGCCGGTATGGCCCATCCGACGGCCCGGAGGCGCAGTCCGTCCGGCAATAAAAACGGCCATCGGCCTTTTACGGCCGCGCTTGGCTTCGTCAATCAGGAACTGGACAGCCTGTTCTTCGGCATCGCAGCCGATTTCACCGACCATGATGATGCTCTCGGTGGCATCGTCCGCCAGGAAGAGTTCGAGCACGTCGATGAAGTTGGTGCCATTGACCGGATCGCCGCCAATGCAGACAATCAATGGAACTTCGGCATCAATCGCTTATACAGCGCCCAAGAAAATTTCGATAAGCTATTGGAAAAATTGGTCGGGACGAGAGGATTCGAACCTCCGACCCCCACACCCCCAGTGTGATGCGCTACCAGGCTGCGCTACGTCCCGACCGCCAAAGCCTGCGCTGCAGGCGATGGAAGCGCGCCTATATGGGGCGGCTGGCGCAAAAGCAAGGGGCCTTGTGCGCTGCAATTACGCTTTGACGTTGCGCGCACTTAGCCTTGGTGGTAACCGCGCGCCTTGGATTTCCGGGGTGGGCTTCTTATCTGCCCAACCAGTTAAGTTTATCGGGGAAAAGCAATAATGACATCGTCCATGATTTTTGCGACAGCCGCCAGCGCAGGCACAGGCTCGACTGGGGCAGCCTTTTTTGTTCAGATTTTGCCGCTGCTGCTGATTTTCGTCGTCTTCTATTTTCTGCTCATTCGTCCGCAGCAAAAACGCGCGAAAGAACATGCAGCTAAGATCGAAGCTGTTGGCAAGAATGACGAAGTGGTGACGGGCGGCGGCCTCATGGGCAAAGTGACCAAGGTCGCCGATGATCATGTTGAAATCGAAATCGCGCCCAATGTTCGCGTTAAGGCCGTAAAATCGACCATCGCTGACGTAAAAAGCCGCAATACGAAACCCGCCAACGACTGAGCCTGATCGGCCCGGGCTTTCCTCATAGGGGACGATAATGCTCGATTTTACGCCATGGCGGATCTGGATGCTGCGGGCGCTTATTGTGCTCAGCCTCCTTGCTGCGCTGCCCAGTTTTCTGCCCAAGGTCTGGTTCGACCAAATTCCGGAAGGCGTGCCGGCGCCCAAAATCAGCCTCGGCCTCGACCTTGCAGGTGGCAGTCATATCCTGCTTGAGGCGGATGTAGCCCAGTTGGAACGGGATCGGCTTGAATCGCTGGAAGATAGCGTGCGTACCGCGATGCGCCGCGCTGAACCGCGCATCGCTATTGATAATGTTACGCGGACAGGCGGCAAATTGAGCTTTGCTGTCACCGATCCGGCCCAGATCGACGCCGCACGTGAAGCGCTTTTGCCGGTGACGGCGAACAATACGGGCGGGCGCGACTGGTCTATCGAAGTAACAGACGGAAACCGCATCACGCTTGCTCCCAACAGCGGGACGGAAAGCACTGTCCTTGATCAGGCGATGCAATCGGCAAAGGATGTGATCGACCGACGCATCAACGCGCTCGGTACGTTGGAGCCGACGATCATCCGCCAGGGACCTGACCGTATCGTTGTGCAGGTGCCCGGATTGCAGGACCCGCAGGCGCTTAAAGAATTGATCGGCAAGACAGCGAAGCTTGAATTCAAGTTGGTTGATGAAAATGCCGATCCCGAACAGACCGCCCAGGGCAAGGCCCGTGTCGGCAGTCAGGTTCTGCCTTATCCTAATAACCCGACGGGTGTTCCCTTTATCGCGGTCCGTCGTCTGGGCGGGATTGCGGGGGACCAGTTGACCGGCGCGCAGCAAAGCTTTGATCCGCAAGACAACCAGCCCGTCGTGAACATCCAGTTTAACGGCGAAGGTGGTCAACGTTTCGCCCGCATGACACAGCAGAATACCGGAAAGCTGTTTGCCATCGTCCTTGACG
>JAJTFR010000102.1 GCA_021298455.1 Sphingomonadales bacterium
AATTCCGATCATCACCTTTGTTGATGTTCCCGGCTTCCTTCCGGGCACGAGCCAGGAATATAATGGCATCATCAAAAATGGCGCGAAGCTGCTTTTTGCCTATGCAGAGGCGACCGTGCCGAAGATCACCGTGATCACGCGCAAAGCCTATGGCGGCGCTTATGACGTGATGGCGTCAAAGCATCTGCGCGGTGACCTCAACTATGCCTGGCCCACCGCCGAAATCGCGGTGATGGGGGCAAAGGGCGCGGTGGAAATCATCTTCCGTTCCGACATTGGCGACCCTGAAAAGATCGCCGAGCGGACCAAGGAATATGAAGATCGCTTCGCCAACCCCTTCGTCGCGGCGAGCAAGGGCTTTATCGACGAGGTAATCTACCCGCATTCCACGCGTCGGCGGATCGCACTTGGGTTAAGAAAGCTGCGGAACAAGCAGTTGGAGAACCCTTGGAAGAAGCACGACAATATTCCGTTGTGACATTCTAGGAGTTTGACATGGCGAAATTCGGCAAAGGCGAAATTGTACAGTTGAAGTCTGGCGGTCCCGATATGACCGTTGATATCTGCCCCGGAGAACGAAGCGGTTACTACGAATTTTCGTGGACGGGTCGGAAAGAAATCATTTGGCATAGGTATCGATGCTTGTGGTTCGCGGAAAACGACCTGCAGTCGGGAAACTTCGATGAGGATGCCCTAACTTCCGTCAATCTAAGCGCAGAAAAGACATGAAACTAGGCCGTCTCAACCATATTGGCGTCGCAACGCCCTCCATTGCCGACAGCATCGTGTTTTACCGCGATGTGATGGGCGCGACGAAGATACATGATCCGTTCGACCTGCCCGAACAGGGCGTGAAGGTCTGCTTTGTTGATACACCGGGTGCCGATGGCGCGCTCAACGGCACGCAGATTGAGCTGGTCGAGCCGTTGCCTGGAAACACCTCGATCCAGGGCTTCCTCGACAAGAACCCCGCGGGCGGGCAGCATCATGTCTGTTACGAAGTGCCCGATATTCATGTCGCCAAGGCTGAGTTTGAGGCGATGGGCAAGCGCGTGCTTGGCGAACCCCGTATTGGCGCGCATGGGACGCTGATTTTCTTCGTCCATCCCAAGGACATGGGCGGGGTTTTGACCGAGATTATGGAGACGCCGAAGGAGCATTGATCCTTCACCCTCCCTTCCAAGGGAGGGACTTACAGTTTGGAGAGGACAGGAGAACGAGATGACCTACGAAACGATAACGGTGGATGTCACCGACAAGATTGCGACCATCACCCTCAACCGTCCGGAGCGGATGAATGCATGCAGCCTCGACATGGCGGGTGAAATCAATGACGCACTGTCAACTTTGGGTGATGCGCGCTGCCTGATCATCACAGGCGCGGGTCGGGGCTTTTGCTCCGGTGCAGACCTTCAGGCACGCGGTGGCAGGTCAATTTCAGGCGGTGAGGGCAGCTACATTGCGCTGACCCGTCATTATAACCCCTTGATGGTCAACCTTGCCCGGCTGAATATGCCGATCATCACCGCCATCAATGGCGCAGCAGCCGGTGTCGGATGCTCAATCGGCCTTGCAGGCGATTTTGTGATCGCGGGTAAGAGCGGTTATTTCCTGCAGGCCTTCGTCAACATCGGCCTCGTCCCCGATGGCGGCGCAAGCTGGATGCTGCCGCGCATGGTCGGCAAGGCGCGCGCGACCGAAATGATGATGCTCGGCGAAAAGATCAGCCCGGAAAAGGCGCTCGATTGGGGCATGATCTACAAGGTCGTAGAAGACGCTGATCTGTTGGCTGAAGCCCGCGCGCTGGCCACCCGTCTCGCCAATGGCCCGACGCTTGCCTACGCCACAATGCGCAAGAACATTCTTGTCGCCATGGAAAACAGCTATTCCGAACAACTGCTCGCTGAGGCCGAAGGGCAGCGTATTGCAGGTTCTTCCGAAGATGCGGTCGAGGGCGGCATGGCGTTCCTTCAGAAGCGCAAAGCTGAGTTTAAGGGACGTTGAATTGAATGATCCTCTCCCTTCCGGGGGAGAGGGAATTGAGGGTTAAGATGGCAAGCTACGACGACTGGAAAAAAGCGGCAGACAAAGAGGTCAAGGGCAAGGACCTGACCTTCCACACGCCCGAAGGCTTTGCGATCAAGCCGCTCTATACGGGTGAGGATGTCAGCGCCGATCCGGGACTGCCCGGCTTTGCGCCCTTCACCCGCGGCGTGCGCGCGTCCATGTATGCCGGGCGTCCATGGACAATCCGGCAATATGCGGGCTTTTCCACTGCCGAGGAATCCAACGCCTTTTACCGGCGCAACCTCGCCGCCGGGCAAAAGGGACTGTCGGTTGCCTTCGATCTCGCCACCCATCGCGGCTATGACAGCGACCATCCGCGCGTCGTTGGCGATGTCGGCAAGGCAGGCGTCGCTATCGACAGCGTTGAGGATATGAAAATCCTGTTCGACGGCATACCGCTCGACCAGATGTCGGTTTCGATGACAATGAATGGCGCGGTAATCCCGATCCTCGCCTTCTTCATCGTCGCGGGCGAAGAGCAGGGGGTGTCACAGGCACAGCTTGACGGCACCATCCAGAACGACATCCTCAAGGAGTTCATGGTCCGCAACACCTATATCTATCCGCCCGAGCCATCGATGCGGATCGTTTCGGACATTATCGCTTATACCTCGGCCAATATGCCGAAATTCAACAGCATTTCGATTTCCGGCTATCATATGCACGAAGCCGGGGCGACGGCGGTGCAGGAACTGGCCTTCACCATTGCCGACGGCAAGGAATATGCAAAGCGCGCCATGGCGTCGGGGCTGGATATCGATGCCTTTGCCGGGCGCCTCAGCTTCTTCTTCGGCATTGGCATGAACTTCTTCATGCGCGCGGCGCGCACGCTCTGGTGGCGGGTGATGGACGGGCTGGGTGCCAAGGACGAACGATCCAAAATGCTGCGCACCCATTGCCAGACGTCGGGCGTGTCGTTGCAAGAGCAAGACCCATATAACAATGTCATCCGCACCACGGTGGAGGCGATGGCAGCGACCTTGGGCGGAACCCAGTCGCTCCACACCAATGCGCTGGACGAAGCGATCGCGCTGCCGACGGACTTCTCCGCTCGCATTGCGCGTAACACGCAGATCGTACTCGCCGAGGAAAGCGGGATCACCAAGGTCGTCGATCCGCTGGGCGGTAGCTATTATGTCGAGGCGCTGACCCAGATGCTGGTCGATGATGCCTGGACAATTATCGAAGAGGTCGACGCCGCCGGCGGGATGACCGCCTATGTCGCCACCGGTCGCCCCAAGGCCATGATCGAGGAAGCCGCCGCTGCGCGGCAGGCGCGTGTCGACAAGGGCGAGGATGTGATCGTCGGCGTGAACAAATACCGCCTCGAAAATGAAGATCTGCTCCAGACGCTAGAGGTCGATAACCATGCGGTTCGCGATGCGCAGATTGCGCGGATCAAGCGGGTGAAGGCGGAACGGGATGCGTCGAAATGCCAGGCGGCACTCGCAGCGTTGGCAGAAGGAGCAAAGGATAGCTCCAACCTCCTCGCACTTGCAGTCGATGCCGCCCGTGCCCGCGCCACGCTGGGTGAGATTTCGGATGCGATGGAGGCTGCGTTCGGCCGCTATGGCACCACGCCAACACCTGTGAAGGGCATTTATGGCAGCGCGCATGAATTCGACCGACGCTGGGCGCAGGTGCTTGATGGTGTAGCGGCCGTTGAACGCCGGCTTGGCCGCAAGCCCAAGTTGCTCGTCGCCAAAATGGGTCAAGACGGACATGATCGCGGTGCCAATGTGATTGCATCGGCCTTTTCAGACATGGGGTTTGACGTTGTCAGCGGGCCATTGTTCCAGACACCGGAAGAAACCGTGGTTCTCGCGCTTACCGAAAATGTCGACATTGTTGGCGCGTCCAGCTTGGCTGCCGGGCACAAGACGCTGATCCCTGAATTAATCCAATTGTTGAAAAATGAAGGCCGTAGCGACATCAAGGTGATCGCAGGCGGCGTCATTCCGCCGCAAGATTATGACTATCTGCGCGATGCGGGCGTGCAGGGCATCTATGGCCCCGGAAGCAATGTTGTCGAGTGCGCGGCAGATGTGCTGCGCTTGCTGGGGCACAATATGCCGCCTGCGGGAGAGGATGCTTGACCGTAAGAACCGACTGGACCCGCGAAGAGATCGCGGCCCTTTTTGATCTGCCCTTTGACGAGCTGGTCTTTCAAGCGGCGACCGTTCATCGCGCGCATCATGCCGTGGGGCAGATCCAGCTATGTACCTTGCTCAGCATCAAGACCGGCGGCTGCCCTGAAGATTGCGGCTATTGCAGCCAGTCGGTGAAGGCCGATAGCGGTGTTGAGGCGACCAAGCTGATGGAAGTGCAGGCTGTACTGCAAAAGGCCGCACAAGCCGCTGACGCCGGTTCGCGGCGCTTCTGCATGGGTGCGGCGTGGCGCAACCCGAAGGACCGCGATATGCCCGCGATTGTCGAGATCGTGAAGGGCGTGCGCGCGATGGGGATGGAAACCTGCATGACGCTTGGCATGTTGTCGCCAAAACAGGCGGATATGCTCGCAGAGGCGGGGCTCGATTATTACAACCACAATATCGACACCTCACCCGAACGCTACAATGAAATCATCACCACGCGGACGATGGAAGACCGGCTCGATACGCTGGCCGAGGTGCGTCGCGCTGGGATCAATGTTTGCAGCGGCGGCATTGTCGGCATGGGTGAAACCCGCACCGACCGCGTGGGCTTCATCCACACGCTGGCGACCTTGCCGGCCCATCCCGAAAGCGTGCCGGTAAACGCGCTGGTGCCGGTGAAGGGCACCGTGCTGGGCGACATGCTTGCCGACACGCCGCTCGCGAAGATTGACGATATCGAATTCGTCCGCACCATTGCCGTAGCGCGCATCACCATGCCGATGAGCATGGTGCGGTTGTCGGCGGGGCGTGAGTCGATGTCCGAGGCGACGCAGGCTTTGTGCTTCATGGCGGGTGCGAACAGCATTTTCACCGGCGACAAGTTACTGACCGCCGCCAATGCAGGCGACGACAAGGACGCAGCGATGCTGGCGAAACTGGGGCTGGTGCCGATGGAGGCAGAGGAGCCGCTTAGGGCGTGTAAGGCGCTGGAGGCGGCGGAGTGATCGCAAAACTAACGAAATTGCTTGTTCTATCGGTTATTTGGTGGAGCTTTTCCGCGTTTGCCGTCCTGATTACAATCGTTGGACCCTGCGGTATGGGTCCTGACGCAACCTGCGCTACCCGCAGCTTCGTTCCAATCTGGCTACCGTTAATTGCGGCAGTTTCAGGATTCGCCGCTCTTATATTTCTTATGTTACGACGTTGGAGTCGCTGATGTTCAAAAAAATCCTTATCGCCAACCGTGGCGAAATCGCTTGCCGGGTTATCAAGACTGCGCGCCGCATGGGCATTGCCACCGTCGCCGTCTATTCGGACGCCGATGCCCGCGCACCCTTTGTTCGCATGGCGGATGAGGCGGTGCATATCGGGCCTTCGCCTGCCGCACAGTCCTATCTGATCGCCGACAAGATTATCGAAGCCTGTAAGGCGACCGGAGCGGAGGCGGTGCATCCCGGCTATGGTTTCCTGTCGGAACGCACCAGCTTTGCCGAGGCGCTGAAGGCTGAGGGCATCGCCTTTATCGGCCCGCCGGTGAATGCCATTGCCGCCATGGGCGACAAAATTGAATCCAAGAAACTGGCAATGGCGGCGGGCGTCAATGTCGTCCCCGGATTTGTCGGCGAAATTGAAGATACCGAACATGCAGTGCGCATCTCTAACGAGATCGGCTATCCGGTGATGATGAAGGCCAGCGCCGGCGGCGGTGGCAAGGGCATGCGGCTTGCCTATAGCGAGCAGGAAGTGCGCGAAAATTTCGAGAGCGTGAAGCGCGAGGGCCTGAATTCATTCGGCGATGATCGCGTCTTTATCGAGAAATTCATCCTCAACCCGCGTCATATCGAAATCCAGATATTGGGCGACCAGCATGGCAATATCCTTTACCTGAACGAGCGTGAATGTTCGATCCAGCGCCGCCACCAGAAGGTAGTGGAGGAAGCGCCTTCGCCTTTCGTCACGCCCAAGATGCGCAAGGCGATGGGTGAACAATGCGTCGCGCTCTCCCGTGCGGTGGGCTATTATTCTGCCGGCACGGTTGAACTTATCGTTTCCGGCGCAGACCCGACCGGTGAAAGCTTCTACTTCCTTGAAATGAACACCCGTTTGCAGGTGGAGCATCCCGTGACCGAAGCGATCACCGGCATCGACCTTGTCGAACAGATGATCCGTGTGGCCGCCGGCGAGAAACTTGCCCTCACGCAGGATGATATCAAGATCGATGGCTGGTCGATCGAAAATCGCGTTTATGCAGAAGACCCTTATCGCGGTTTCCTGCCTTCCACCGGTCGGCTCACCCGCTATTGCCCGCCTGTCGAAGGCTGGACTGACGATGGCAGCGAGAATGGCCGTCGCGGCATTGATGGTATCCGCGTTGACGATGGCGTCTATGATGGCGGTGAAGTGTCGATGTTCTACGACCCGATGATTGCAAAGCTGATCACATGGGGCAAGACACGTGATGAAGCCGCCGACCGGCAGATTGAGGCGCTTGACCGCTTCGAGATTGAGGGCCTTGGCCACAATATCGACTTCGTCAGCGCGATCATGCAGCATCCGCGCTTTCGCTCCGGCGAACTCACCACCGGTTTTATTGCCGAGGAATATCCAGAAGGCTTTGTTGGTGCGCCTGCTTCTGAAGATCTGGTGCGTAAATTGTGCGCAATTACAGGCATTGTCGCGACCCGCAATTCGGAACGCGCGCGCCATGTAGATGGCCAATTGGGCACGGTTCTTCCTGCGATCCGTCACTGGCAGGTGTCGGTCGATCAGCAGAAGCATGACGTCTTCGTCCATAATGGCGAAGTCACCGTTGATGGCGTCAAGATGGAGCTGGATACCGACTATGCACCGGGCGCACGGCTCGTAAAGGCGGTGGCCGATGGCGAAAATATTGCGGTCAAGCTGGCTAAATCAGGCTCGGGTTTCAAAATGACCGCCCGGGGAGCAAGCCACAAGGTCGTCTGCTTGCCCGAACATGTCTCGCCGCTCGCCGAATATATGATCGAGAAGATCCCGCCCGATCTTTCCAAATATCTTATTTGCCCGATGCCGGGCCTGATCACCGCGATCCATGTCGAGGCTGGCGATAAGGTAGAGGCTGGGCAGCCGCTGGCAATTGTCGAGGCGATGAAGATGGAAAACATATTGCGTGCCGAAAAGGCAGGAACGGTGAAGAGCGTCAATGCAAAGGCTGGGGAAAGCCTTGCTGTGGATGCGATCATCCTGGAGATGGAATAACCGCGTGGCAGATGAGGTGCTGGCGATCAGAGCCGGTAACAGCATCTGCCATGTCGCGCCTGGCCTGGGCGGGGCGCTTGCATCGTGGGAAGTCGATGGGCAGCAAATGTTTCGCGCTGCTGCGGAGCAGGATATAGCCTCGGGCAATATTGTTGGCTGCGCATCCTTCCCCTTGGTTCCTTATTCAAACAGGATCGGCTTTGGACGGTTCGACTGGAATGGGCGAACCGTAAAGATTGAAGAAAATGCGATTTCGCGGCCACACGCCATTCATGGCGTTGGTTGGCAAGAGGCTTGGGCACCCGTTCATCATGGGGCGGCCGATCTAACGCTTCAGTTGGATTTCGCCGGCGATGCGCGCTGGCCTTGGCCGTTCCGTGCCGAACAGCAGATAGAGTTAATTGAAGACAGCCTCATTCTTCACATAAAGGCGACAAATCTCGCTGACGAAATCGCCCCACTCGCCTTTGGACATCATCCCTATTTCGATGCCAAGGCCGCCAGTCTTCAGTTTTCGGCAGGCTTGTTTTACCAAAGCGGTGACGATCATTTGCCAAAGGGAGCAGTCGCCCCCGCCGGCGAAGTGGATTTTTCTTCCAAAAGAAGCGTTGGCGCATCCGCGATAGACAATGCCTATGCCGACTGGAGCGGTGGGGCGAGGGTTGCCTGGGAAGGGCGGCCATATATGCTTCAAATCACATCGTCCCTTTCCAATGCCGTGCTGTACACGCCAAAGGGAGCCGATTTCTTTTGTTTCGAACCCGCACCGCATATCAATAACGCGCTTAACAGAGCCGATTGCGTGATGCCGGCTATCGAACCCGGATCAGCCTTTGAAGGCCATATCCGCTTCACAGCCATCCGGGTTTGAGGGCGTTTCCAACCCCGCAGATTGGAAAGAAAGCGGCGGGAAAGCCCGCCCCATGCAGCGATCTAGCTATCGAGGATAGCTACGGCCCTGATCCAGCCTGCGCTGGCGCGTTCAATTTTCACGGGAAAGCAGCTGAACATGAAACCGGTTGCGGGAATTGCCGATAGGTTCGCGAGCTTCTCAATCTGATAATAAGGCTGGATGCGGCCTGCCTTATGCCCCTCCCAGATAATGGATGGATCGCGCTTTTCCGCCCAGCGTTTTGCAGTGTGCGAAAAAGGTGCATCCCAACTCCAGGCATCGGTGCCGACCACCTGAACGCCGCGCTCGGTCAGGTAAAGCGTTGCTTCGGCGCCCATGCCGCAGCCCTGATCGGTGAAGTTGTCGGTGCCATATATGGCGCCCGACTGAACCAAAACGATATCGAGCGGTTGCAATTGATGCCCAATCCGCGCGAGCTCCGCCTCCACCTCAGCAGCGCTGATGACATGGCCGTGTGGGCGATCCGAAAAGTCGAGTTTCACGCCGGGGCGGAAGAACAGGTCCAGCGGTGCCTCGTCGATCGACGGGGCAGGGGTGGCGCCACTATCGGTCGTCGAATGATAATGCCACGGCGCGTCCATATGCGTGCCATTGTGCGTGGAAAGCGTCAGCGTTTCGACCGCCCAACCCTCGCCATCGGGCAGGTCTTCGCGGGTTAGCCCCGGGAAGAACATCGCGATCTGCTCCCATGTGCTCTCATGCGTCATATAGGTCACTTGCGGACGCATGACGGGCGGGTCGGAAATCACATTATTGGTGATCGGGATCGACAGGTCGATGAAACGGCTCATGCAGGCAGCGCCCTTTCTTTATGATCGAGGACCATCGCGGCAGAGCGGCGCGCCATCGCAAGGAACATGTCATCGCCGCGATCAGTGCGCTCGACAACCATGGCTGCCGTTACGCCCATCAGAAAACCTGCAACCGAGGAACGGCAATAATCATCCTCGATATGGACCAGATCCTGTTCTCCTATGCCACGTGCGAGCAGGCCATCGCGGTAGCGTTGTACCAGTTCGGTCTCGAGCAAGCCGCGGTTTTCCGGTTCAAATGCTGTGCCAGCATAGTAAGCGATATCCCCGACGCCCACACCGACGCCCGTGGTC
>JAJTFR010000103.1 GCA_021298455.1 Sphingomonadales bacterium
GATCCGCGCAGGCGGACCTGCACATGATCATCGGCAAGCCCCTTCATCCCGTATAGACGGGTGATTTCTGAGCTCAGCCTTGTGCCGACCGCGCGATGCGTGTTGCGGACATTATAGGTCAGTTGCATTTTTTCGCGCCGGTCGAACACGGGCCGCGCGTCCTTCAATATCTGCGCATCAAGGCTGTCGGGCACTTCGTTGCGGAACCCGTCAATATGGAAACGCCGCGCTGCATCGGGGGCGTCGACCTTGGCAAGGATCGGGTTGAGATCAAGATCGTCCAGATGTTCTGCCCCGCGATTGATCTGACGCAGCAATTCGGTGCGGCCAATCACTTCGTCCAGCGAACGGAAGCCCAGCTTGGCCAGTATCTCGCGCACTTCCTCTGCAATAAAGGTCATCAGGTTGATTACCTTTTCGGGGGTACCGGTAAATTTCGCACGCAGCTTTTCATCCTGCACGCAGACGCCGACGGGGCAGGTGTTCGAATGGCATTGCCGCACCATGATGCAGCCCATGGCCACAAGGCTCAGCGTGCCAATGCCATATTCCTCGGCACCAAGGATCGCCGCGATCACAATGTCGCGGCCGGTTTTCAGTCCGCCGTCGGTGCGCAATTTCACCCGATGACGAAGGCCGTTGAGCGTCAGCACCTGATTGGCTTCGGATAGGCCCATTTCCCAGGGCGTACCGGCATATTTGATGCTGGTCAGCGGGCTTGCGCCAGTACCGCCAACATTGCCCGATACGAGGATCACGTCGGCATGCGCCTTGGCAACACCAGCCGCGATCGTGCCAATCCCTGCGGCGCTCACCAGCTTCACACAGACCCGCGCGCGCGGGTTGATCTGCTTGAGGTCATAGATCAGCTGCGCCAGATCCTCGATCGAATAAATGTCATGGTGCGGGGGCGGGGAGATCAGGGTGACGCCGGGCGTCGAATGGCGCAACCGGGCGATCATCTCGGTCACCTTGAAACCGGGAAGCTGCCCACCTTCGCCGGGCTTGGCACCCTGGGCCACCTTGATCTCGATTTCCTCGCACGCACCCAGATATTCGGCGGTGACGCCGAAACGGCCGCTGGCAATCTGTTTGATCACGCTATTGGCATTATCGCCATTTTCATAAGGTTTGAAACGCTTGCTATCCTCACCGCCTTCGCCCGAAACGGCCTTGGCGCCAATCCGGTTCATCGCGATGGCCAGCGTCTCATGCGCTTCGGGTGAAAGCGCGCCCAACGACATGCCCGGTGTTACAAAGCGCTTGCGGATCTCGGTGATCGCCTCAACCTCGTCCAGCGGCACGCCAGCCTTGGGATAATTGAATTCCATCAGGTCGCGCAGATAGACGGGTGGCAATTCGCGCACGCCGGCGGAGAATTGCAAATAGGTTGAATAACTGTCTTTGGCGACAGAGCTTTGCAACAAGTGCATCAACCCTGCCGAATAGGCATGGGCCTCACCATCCTTGCGCTGCTTGTAGAAACCGCCAATCGGCAGGCGTGCGACAGCCGCATCAAAGGCTTCGGCATGGCGTTCAGCGGCGTTGACGAACAGCGACTGGTAACCTTCGCCCGAAATCTTGTTTGGCATGCCGGGGAAGAAATCATTGACGAGTGCGCGGCTCAGACCGACCGCCTCGAAATTATAGCCGCCGCGATAGCTGGAGATCACCGCAATCCCCATTTTCGACATGATCTTCAAAAGACCTTCGTTGATCGCGGTGCGATAATTTTCGAGCGCCTGAGCGAGAGCCATGCCGCCAAACAGGCCGCGTGCATGGCGGTCGGCAATGGCGGCCTCTGCCAGATAGGCATTCACCGTCGTTGCGCCGACGCCGATCAGGACCGCGAAATAATGGGTATCGAGACATTCGGCCGAACGCACATTGACCGACGCATAGCTGCGAAGGCCCGCACGCACGAGGTGGGTGTGCACCGCTGCGGCTGCAAGAATCATCGGAATGGCGACGCGGCCTTCATCAATACCGATATCGGTCAGGAACAATTCGGTCTGGCCCGAACGTACGGCAGCCTCGGCAGCATCACGGATGCGGCGAATTGCGGCGCGCAGACCCTCCTGCCCCTCGGCGACTTTGTAGGTGCAGTCAATTTCGGCGGCGGATTTGCCAAAGGCTGCCTTCAACCGGCCCCATTCGGCATTGGTCAGGACAGGGCTGTCGAGCACAAGGACATCGCTATTCTGCCCGGCCACATCCAGAATATTGGCAAGGTTGGAGAAACGCGTCTTCAGGCTCATCACATGCCGTTCGCGCAAAGAATCGATCGGCGGGTTGGTAACCTGGCTGAAATTCTGGCGGAAAAACTGGCTGATGATTCGCGGCTTATCCGAAATCACCGCCAGCGGGGTATCGTCGCCCATGCTGCCAACGGCTTCCTTTGCATCCTCGACCATCGGGCTGAGGATCATTTCCATATCCTCCAGCGTCATGCCGGCCGCCACCTGCCGCCGCGTCAGTTCAGCGCGGGTCCAGTCAGTCGCTTCATCCTTGCCCTCGGGCAGGTCGGATATGCGGCGGAAACCGCCGACCAGCTTGGCATAATTCTGTTCGGCGGCGGTCCTGTCCTTCAGTTCATCGTCGCGATAGAGCTTTCCTTCATCCAGGTTGACCGCGATCATTTGGCCGGGGCCAAGCCGCCCTTTTTCGACAATGGTGTTTTCGGGCACCACGACCATGCCCGTTTCCGAACCGATGATCAAAAGCCCGTCATTGGTGCGGCTGTAACGCAAGGGGCGCAGTGCGTTGCGATCAACGCCGGCAACTGCCCAATGGCCGTCGGTCATGGCGAGTGCGGCCGGGCCATCCCATGGCTCCATCACGCTGGCCATATATTCGTACATGGCCTTGTGGTTGGCGGGCAGATTGGGGTTGGATTGCCAGGCTTCCGGGATCAGCATCAGCTTGGCCGTCGGCGCTTCCTTGCCCGAACGCACCAGCGTTTCGAACACCGCGTCCAATGCGCCAGTATCGGATGCGCCGGCAGGGATCACGGGCTTGATATCGTCGCTATGGTCGCCAAAGGCGATCGATGCCATTTTGATCTCGTGGCTTTTCATCCAGTTCTGGTTGCCACGGATGGTATTGATCTCGCCATTATGGGCCAGCGCGCGGAATGGCTGTGCCAGCCACCATTGCGGGAAAGTGTTGGTCGAATAACGCTGGTGGAAAATCGCAACGCGGCTTTCAAAGCGTTCGTCCTGCAAGTCAGGGTAAAAGATCGACAGCGATTCCGCGAGGAACAGGCCCTTATAGACGATCGACTGGCACGACAGGCTGCAAATATAGAAATCGCGGATTTGCGCAGCGATCACCTTCTTCTCGATCCGGCGGCGGATGAGATAGAGGTTCTTTTCAAACTCGGTTGCGTCGACCGCATCTGGCCCGTCGATGTGTGGCCCGGCGATCATGATTTGCTCGATTTCGGGGCGGGTGCGTTGCGCCTTGTCGCCAATCACCGAGACATCGACCGGCACCTGCCGCCAGCCATAGATGGTATAGCCTGCCTCGATGATCTCCGCCTCAACGATCGTGCGGCAGGCCTCTTGCGCGCCCAGATCGGTGCGCGGCAAAAAGACCATGCCCACCGCCAGCCGGTTTGGCCGCGGCTTGTGCCCGGCGGCAGTGATCGCATCATCAAAGAAACGCACCGGCAGGTCGACATGCAGGCCCGCACCGTCGCCGGTCTTGCCATCTGCATCGACTGCGCCGCGATGCCAAACAGCCTTGAGCGCTTCAATCCCCGCCGCCACCACCCGGCGTGAAGGCTTGCCATCGGTCGCCGCGACCAGACCAACGCCGCAGGCATCGCCTTCAAATTCGGGGCGATACATGCCTTCACGGGCAAGACGTTCATGTTCGGGAGTGGGGAGAGGGTAGGTCATGTCACGGCCAATCGGTCAGAGGCTTTGTTCGTCGCCCGCAGCGTCGGGCTTGGGCAGTGGCGGCAGATGGGCGGTTGCCGCTTCCACCTTCTTCATCATTTCGGGCATCGCTTCGATGATTTTGGGCATCTGCCCCATCATCGCCTGCATCATTTCCGGATCGGAAAATGTCGCCATGAAATCCGCTGCAAAGACAGAGCCGCTGGGCGTTGCGAAAAAGCCTTTCATGTCGGTCAGTTGCTGCGCCGAATAGCGGCGGGCATAGACCTTGGCGAGGGCATCGCGCGCGACGGGCTCCATCTCGTTCATCATCTTGCCCATTTCCTCAAACATCACCCGCATAGTGATATCCATCCGTTCCTTGAAATGGGGGTCGGCTGCAGCGGCGAGTTCGCCAACGGACTTGCCCTCTGTACCTTCCGCAGGATCGCCACCTGCCGTGCCCATCATGGTCGCTGCATCCATCCCCATCATCTGGTCAATCATTGCGGATGCCATCTGCTCGGATACATCCTTCATGATCTTTTGATAGGTGCCGGGCGGGATCAACTGGCCAGCTATGCCCTGTGCCAACGTCAGTCGTGCGGGATCGACAGGTGCTACCTCGGTAGCCACCTCTTGCGCGAAAACGGGTGCGGGCAGGGTGATGGTTGCGGTACCTGCGGCCAGCGCAAAAATGCAGTTACGGATCATGCTGCGGTCCTTTCATGATGCTGGTTCGCCTTCATCCAGCGGTGCATATGTTCGACGACGTCACGGCCGTCCTTGATCGCCCAGACGACGAGGCTCGCGCCGCGGACAATATCGCCGACAGCAAAAACCCCGGGCAGATTGGTCATGCCGGTGACATGATCGGCGCGGATCGTGCCCCAGCGGGTGACGTTCAGATCGGGCGCGCCGAACAGATTGGGCAGATCTTCGGGTTCAAATCCCAGCGCCGTGATCACCATGTCGGCATTGATTATGAAATCGCCTTCCGGATCCTGTTCCGGGCTGCGGCGGCCGCTGGCGTCGGTCGCGCCAAGGCGCATCTTCGAAACATGCACCTTTTCAACCGCGTCTGTGCCGTCAAAGGCTTTGGGTGCGGACAGCCAGATGAACTCAACGCCTTCTTCCTCGGCATTGGCGACTTCGCGCTGCGATCCCGGCATATTGTCGCGGTCGCGGCGATAAAGGCATTTCACCGACTTCGCGCCTTGGCGGATCGCGGTGCGTACACAATCCATTGCGGTATCACCGCCGCCGATGACGACAACATGCTTGCCCTCTGCATTCAGCGTGCCGTCGTCAAATGCGGGGACGGGATCGCCAAAATTTTTGCGGTTTGATGCCGTCAGGTAATCAAGCGCGGCATGGATGCCCGAAAGACCGATGCCCGGCGTCTTGATGTCCCGCGCCTTGTAGACCCCGGTGGCGATCAGCACGCTGTCATGGCGGGCGCGCAATTCATCGAGGCTGGCATCGCGGCCGACCTCGAAATGGGTGTGGAAGATGATGCCCGCTTCTTTGAGCCGTTCGACGCGGCGCATCACCACGTCCTTTTCCAGCTTGAAGCCCGGGATGCCATAAGTGAGGAGGCCCCCGGCACGGTCATAACGGTCATAGATATGGACCGCATAGCCGGCGGTGCGCAGATATTCGGCGGCAGTCAGGCCAGCAGGGCCTGCGCCGATAATGCCGACCGACATTCCGTTGGCTCGTCCGACCTCAACCGGTTCAACCCAGCCATTTTCCCAAGCGGTGTCGTTGATATATTTTTCGACGCTGCCGATGGTGACGGCACCATGGCCGGAAAATTCGATAACGCAATTGCCTTCGCACAGCCGATCCTGCGGGCAGATGCGACCGCAGATTTCGGGCATGGTGCTGGTCAGGTTCGAAAGCTCATAGGCTTCTTTCAAGCGGCCTTCGGCGGTGAGTCGCAGCCAATCGGGGATATGGTTGCCCAGCGGGCAATGCACCGAACAATAAGGCACGCCGCATTGTGAACAGCGCGAAGCCTGCTCTGCCGCTGTTTCGGGGGCATAACGGTTGGCGATTTCCTGAAAATCTTCGGCGCGCAAGGTCGCTTCCCGTTTTTCGGGGAAGGCTTGGCCGGTGCCGACAAATTTGAGCATGCGTTCGTGCGCCATCGTCTGTTCCCTCAATATAGAGGGACACATAGCGGAGCATCGGAGCTATGTTCAAGGCCTTTTGGGTAAGATAGGGCAAATATACTGTCCTATTTTAGGCTCTTTGAAGCATCCTTCCTGTGCGGTGTAATTTTATTACGTATTAATAGGTCCGTTTCGGCCCTTACCGTCCCTGCAGCCAGACCAAGGCCGCAATCCCCGCCGCGATTCGGTACCAGGCAAAGGGCCCAAAGCCATAGCGCGTCACCACCGCAAGGAAGGCCTTCACCACCGCCCAGGCGACAAAGAAGGAAACGACAAAGCCCACCGCAATCAGTTGCAGTTCACCGGCGTTAATCGCGTCGCGATGCTTGTACATCTGCAGCACGGTTGCCCCGGTCAGCGTTGGCAGTGCGAGGAAGAAGCTGAATTCGGCGGCCGTTTTGCGATCAACACCCATCGCCATCGCGCCCAATATCGTCGCGCCCGAACGCGACACGCCGGGGATCATCGCAAG
>JAJTFR010000104.1 GCA_021298455.1 Sphingomonadales bacterium
AGGCATTCCGAACCAGACGAGAGGCAACAATATGGCGGTCAGAACAGCGCCTGCAAGAAACACCGCCTGCCAGCCCGCTGAGGCCAGGATCCACACAGCCGAAAAGCCGCCCAGCGAAGCCCCCGTCGAAAAACCCGCTTGCAGCATGGCAACCGAAAAAGTGCGTGCCTTTGGCGACGCATATTCCGCGACCATAGTGTTGATGCAGGGCAACATACCTCCGACTGCAAAGCCGGTAATTGCACGTACCAGCGCCAATTGCGTCAAGTCTTGGCTCAACGCAGCGCCACCCATTCCAAGAATGGCAATTATTAATCCAAAGAGAATGATGGGGCGACGCCCGAAACGGTCAGCTAGCGGGCCAAGCAAAAATGAGCCTGCAACCATTCCGGCCAATCCTGCACTCAACAAACCTCCCAACGCTTCCGGATTGAGGCTCCATTCCTTGGCAATGGCTGGTGCGGTGAAGGCAATGGCCAATATGTCGAACCCGTCGAGCATATTGATTGCGATACAGATCAGGATCACCCTGATCTGCAACCGCGACATGCCCGCCCAGTCTTTGTCGTCAGCCCGATCCAAATCTACGCCTCACCAAAATAGCGGATGCAGTGGGCGACGGCTCGCTCTGCACCTTCGGACATGGGTTCCCCGGCGCGCCGGGCAAGAACAATAGCGATAGACGCAACGTCATCGGCAACCGGGCGGGCGACAAGCGGCCTTCCGTCATAGCTAACCATATTTGCAGGCTTGGTCACCAGCAGGGCGTAACCCGCCCCGTTGCCGACAAGGCTTCGCACCATTTCAAAGGAAGTGGTTTTCATCCCGATGCGTGGCTCCAATTGTGCGTCTTCGAACAAGGATAGAAAATACTCCCGGCTGAGCGGGGCATCGAGCAGGACCATTGGTTCGTCAACCAAGGCAGCAAGCGCAATTTTTTCGCTGGACGCCAAATGATGGCCTTCAGGCAGCAACACATAGGGTTCTAGCGTCGCCAGCTTTGTGTTTGCCAGATAATCCGGCAAATGACGGTCATATACCAACCCAAATTCGGCATCCTGACCGGCGATAGCGTCGATCGCTTCCGCCTGGTCGCCCTCCAATACCTCGACGACAAAATCAGGTTCCGCCGCCTGAATTTCACTGAGCAAACCAGGCAGGAAAAAGGGACCGAAGGAATTGAGGCAAACCAGCCTCACAGTTTCTTTTTCGGACTGTCCAGCTGACTTTTTGAGCGCCGCATCCGGCAGCTTTAGCGGCGTGCTATAGGCCCGGTTGGAATAGACCAATGCTCTACCGCTGTCGGCCAGGCGTACAGCCTCTACCTCACCAAAAAACACATGATGGGTGCCCACGATTTTATCGCGCACCAGTCGGCAGTCAAACGCTGCCAGTGCATTTTCCAGAATGGGAGCCCCTGTTGCCATAGTGTCCCACCGGGCGCAGCGAAACTTGTCCTCGCCCTTGTCGCCATAGCGACCAGCGAAAGTATCCGAAATGAAGGACTGATCATCCCGAAGGATATTCACGCAAAACAGGCCATTTTCGATGATCGGCGCAGCCCCCGAACTCGCTTCGTTGACGCAAACCAGCAAGGTCGGTCGTTCCGTATCGGCCGACACCGATGACATGGCCGAAACTGTCACGCCCGAGCGTCCCGCCGGACCATCGGTGGTAACCACATTCACTGTGGCCGCAACAAAGCTCATGCCCTGGAGGAAATCTTGCCGCAGCTCAGTCATGGCTGATCACCCAGAAAATCGACGACTGCCGCCGAGAACTGATCAGGCAACTCAACATTGCTGAGATGCGCCGCGTCAAGCTCGACCAGTTTTGCGCCCGGAATTGTCCGCGCAAGAAATTCGGCATGGGCAGGCGGGGTAGCCGGGTCCTGCAATCCGGCGATGACAAGCGACGGGCAGGAAATCAGCGACGCCGTCGGGCGCAAATCCATATCCCTTATGGCGGCACAGCAGCCAGCATAGCCTTGGGGGGCCGTCGCTTCCAACATCGCCCTAACGGGTTGAATCGCTATTGCTCCCGAAGTGCGAAAATTCGCTGTAAACCAACGTTCGAGAACAGCTTCGACCATAACCGCCATGCCGGACTGCGAGACCAGATTGATCCGGTCCATCCAGCCCGATGGTGGCCCCATATAGGCGCTGGTGTTGGCGAGAATGAGCGCGCCAATGCGTTCCGGCGCGCGGTAGCCCAACCATTGCCCGGTCATCCCGCCCAGCGAAACCCCGGCGAAATGCGCGCGCTCCACTTGTAGATGATCGAGGAGATTCAATACATCGCGTCCAAGCCGGTCCATGGAACAGGCCCCCTGTGGCACGTCGGATGCACCATGGCCGCGTGGGTCATAGCAAAGGACAGAAAAGGCGCTTTCCAATGCCGGCAGTTGCAGATCGAACAGAGCCATGGCTGTCCCCAGTGAAGGAGAAAGGACCAGCACCGGCTTGCCTGCCTTCGGCTGATAGCGGTAAGCAATCCGGCACCCGTCATCGGCAAGAAAGCTGGAAACAGTCATTAGGGGCGCGGCCTTGTTGTCAGTTTCTCGATCCGCTTCTCATTGATCGTGCTCAATACAATACGATCAACAAAAATGCCCGGAACATGGATGCAATCAGGATCGAAGCTTCCGGGCTCGACGATCTCTTCAACCTCGACGATAGTGATTTTGCCGGCCGTTGCCATATTGGGATTGAAATTGCGCGCGGTCTTTCTGAACATCAAATTGCCGGCGGTATCTGCACGCCAGGCCTTGATGATCGACAGATCGGACCGAAGCCAGGTTTCGCGAACGTAAAGTTCTCCCTCAAACTCCTCGACAGGCTTTCCATCGGCAACGACAGTTCCCACGCCCGTCTTTGTATAGAAGGCAGGAATTCCAGCACCACCGGCACGAATGCGTTCAGCAAGCGTGCCCTGTGGGCTGAGTTCGAGTTGCAGCTTTCCTTCAAGGTAAAGGCTTTCGAACAGCTTGTTCTCGCCGACATAAGAACTGATCATTTTCTTGATCTGCCCATTATTGAGCAGCATCCAAAGCCCAAAGCCATCCGCGCCACAATTGTTGGAAATTATGGTCAAATTCTTGACCCCATTATCGCGGATCGCTGGGATCAGACTTTCGGGGTTTCCCGACAGTCCGAACCCTCCGGACATGAGTGTCATCCCGTCAAAGAGAACACCCTCAAGTGCTGCTTCGGGGCTGGAATAGACCTTGTTGACCATGTCAATCAGACCGCCAGCCGGGGCCGGGCAGAAAATTTCTCATCGTCCGATGAGCGTGATTTTTGGAGCTCGAAATCAAATTCGACATGGGGAGCGCCGCTTGAGCGGTCGGGCACCGGAAGCAACCCGTCCCGTGTGCCAAATGCAAAATCGCTGCGAGCCAGGGGATCGTCGCCGAAATTGATTTGTGTCGTCAATGCGCGATAGCCGGGAGCCTCGACAAAGAAATGGACATGTGCCGGTCGGTCGCCATGGCGGCCGAGCAATTGCATCAGCTTTTCCGTTGCTCCGCCCGGAGGGCAGCTATAGCCACGCGGCATTTTGGATTCGAAGGAATATCGACCGTCATCACCCAGCTTGATCCTGCGGCGATTGTTGAACGGCGATTGTTCACCTGTGGGGTCGAAATGCGAATAAAAGCCCTTCGAATTGGCATGCCAGACATGCAGGACAGTGCCTTTGACAGGTTCTCCATCGGGGCCGCGCACGACGCCAGACATTGAGAGCGTTTCCGTCTCATCAGGATCACTCGAAAGATTGACTCCGGGCTCCGCCAATGGCGCACCTTCGACATATAACGGACCTTCGATCGTCCGCGGCGTGCCGCCAGCATAGCCCTGTTCAGCGTCACGGGCATCCATATGTAGGTCGAGGAAATGTTCCAGACCAACGCCGGGCACGATCAGGCCAAACTCTCCAGCGCCGTCCTGCAGATATTGAGTTGCTCGCCAGAATTCATCTTCGCTGATGTCGTGCTTTTCAACAATTCCCATCAATGCTTCGAGGATGTCGCGAACGATGGCCTTCAGTCGCGGATCTCCTCCGCTTTCGCTGATCCCGCTAGCACGGTTCAAAAGGTCTTGAACGGCTTGGCTTTTCACTATGTCGGTCATACGGTTGCTCCTGCTTTGTCTGGATTATTTTTCCTGCTCGATGGCAGACGGATGCTGGCAGAGCGCCGTCACTTTTACCGCCATGAACGGGTAGAGCGGCAAACTCATCATGATGTCGTGCAGTTCCTGCGCATCGCGGACATCGAAAATGCTGACATTGGCATAGCGACCGGCGACCCGCCAAAGGTGCCGCCACTTTCCGGCCTTTTGCAGCTCTTGAGAGCGAGCCTTTTCGGTCGCTTTCAATGCATCGAACTGGTCGGTGTCGATGTCATGAGGCGGATTTACATCCATTTCGACCATGAAAAGCATCGATATTCTCCGTCATTTAGTCGCGGGCAAAATGCCGCAGCTTGTCTTCGTCAACTTTCACCCCGAGCCCCGGACCGCTGGGCAGCTCAAGCGAGAAGTCCCGGTAGGTCAGCGGTTCGACCAGAATTTCCTCGGTCATCAAAAGCGGTCCGAACAGCTCGGTTCCCCATTCGATTGTGTCAAAGGTCGCAAAAAGCTGGGCTGATGCCATGGTGCCAATGCCAGCTTCCAGCATGGTGCCCCCGTAAAGGGCGATGTGCGATAACTGCGCGACGTCAGCGACAATGCGCGCCGCATTCAGACCACCAGACTGGTTGATCTTGACCGCAAACACATCGGCCGCGCTTTGTGTTGCAAAATCCCAAGCGGACTTCGGGCCGGTCAGCGCTTCATCGGCCATGATCGCCAAGTCGAAGCGATCACATAGCAACTTCATGCCCGCAATGTCTTTGGCACTAATTGGTTGTTCGGCAAGGCTGACCCCCGCATCCTGCAGCCGGGCGAGACCGTCCATCGCATTCGCCCGTGTCCAATGCTGATTCACATCAACGCGGATATCCGCTCGACCTGCAAAGGCTTTGGCAATCGCTGCCACATGGGCGCAGTCCTCGGCAACAGCGCGCTTGCCGATCTTCAGTTTGAATATCCGGTGTCGCCTTTCGGCGAGCATGCGTTCGCCCTCTTCGATATCCTTCGCTGTGTCGCCGCTGGCAAGCGTCCATGCAACAGGCAGGCTCTCGCGCCGCCGACCACCCAGAAGTTCGGAAACTGGCAATCCACTGGCTTGCCCAAAGCCGTCAAGCAGCGCCGTTTCGACTGCGCATTTGGCAAAGCGGTTGCCGACAATGTGTTGCTCAAGCCGTGCCATCGCTTGGGCTGGCCGATCGGCATCTTGGCCGATTAGCAATGGCGCAAAATAGGTCTCTATCGCGACGCGAATGCCTTCAGGACTTTCGTCACCATAGGCAAGGCCGCCGATAGTCGTTGCTTCCCCGGCGCCCACAATGCCGTCGTCGCGGCGGATGAATATCAACACGACGGCCTGCGACATCATAGTGGTCATTGCCAGAACATGCGGACGGATCGTCGGAATATCCGCAATCACCACATCGATTTGCGCAACTTTTGCCACGGTTCCTGCCGTCTCCCTTATGCCTAAATGGCATGAAGACGTCCGCCGCGATTATTACAGTCAGCTTTTCTTTTATGCCGAACTGGATTCAACGTTAGGATGCGCGTCTAAGGTCGCGACACATCGTCCAACGCGCTGACAAAACGATCAACATCCTGTTCCAGCAAGCCCGCGACGTTGATCCGCCCATTGCCGACCATATAAACTGCGTGTTTTTCGCGAAGTCTGACAATTGCATCGGGTGCCAATGGCAGCATGGCGAACATACCGGTTTGCTGGGCCAAAAGTCGGAGATCTACGCTGCCGACTTTCCCGTACGCAGCTATCTGGACACGCAATCGTCGCAGCCGTTCCTGCATGCCTTGTAGTTCGCTTTGCCAATTTTCGTACTGTTCCGGATCACGCAGGATCATACTGACCACCGCACCACCATGATCGGGTGGCATCGACCAATTGTTGCGTGCCAAAACGGCAAAGTTGCTTTTGACTAGGTCGGAATCGGCGACATCCTGGCAGAGAGCAAAGACGGCACCGACGCGGTCGCGATACAGGCCGAAATTCTTGTCACAGGAATAAGCGATGAGCATTTCGGGAAGTTGTTTTGACATCAGACGGACGCCCGCAGCATCTTCATCCAGCCCATCCCCGAGGCCATGATATGCCAGATCTACCAGCGGAATGACTCCCGCGGTCTCGCAGGCTGTTGCCAGTGCTTGCCATTCGGCCAAATCCGGGTTGCAGCCCGTCGGGTTGTGGCAGCAACCGTGAAGCAAAATGAGATCGCCCCGCTTTGCTTTTGCAATCGCTTGCAG
The DNA here is from genome assembly GCA_021298455.1 of Sphingomonadales bacterium. Lineage (GTDB taxonomy): Bacteria > Pseudomonadota > Alphaproteobacteria > Sphingomonadales > Sphingomonadaceae > Sphingorhabdus_B > Sphingorhabdus_B rara. Next base: position 6,387 of record JAJTFR010000104.1, read on the forward strand.
ATTTGCTCCCGGAATGCGCTGCTGCGAAGCGATGTCATAATAGTCGAAACACGAGACCTTAGCGCCTAAAGACAGCAGCATCGACATATGCACCGGCCATGTTGGCGTTCCGACCCAGATGGTGCCATCAGGTGCATTG